>JARLGK010000191.1 GCA_031296075.1 Candidatus Acidiferrales bacterium | reverse complement strand
GCCGCTGAAGAATATCGCGTAAGCGGAGATCAGCCATTTCGACTGATTGGTCATGAGTATTGCGGCGCGGGTTCCGTTCTGGAAGCCCGCGTCCTGGAGCGCGCGCGCCAGCGACAGCGCCGCGTCCTTGAATTGGCGATATGTAAAACGCGCGTTTTCGTGGTCGCGATTCGCTTCGATCAGGCAAAGTTCATCCGGCCAGCGGTCAAGCGCCGCGCGCAGCGCTTCTCCCAAACATTGGTACTCTCGAAGGTTTAGCATCAAAGGCGGGATTGTATACGCTCGGCGAGCGTCCGGAAATCGCTGACGCCTTGAAGTTCGTAATCCGGCAGCTCGATGTGGAAGTGCTGTTCGAGGCGAGTCAGCAGGTCGAGCGCCTGGAGGCTGTTGATGCCCAGTGTCTTGAAGAAATCGTCGTCGGCCTTGAGCTGTTCGCGAGGCACCTTGAAGTGCGTCGCGGCCAACTGCAAAACTTCGTCCGTGGTTTTCTCGATTGTGGTCATAGCTCCGTATTTTGCCACATTCTAATTCTTATCTTCGCGTGCCTCGTTTGCTGCGTACTGAACCTACGGCAAGTAGGGCAGCGCGTCGGTGCTCTCGACGAACTTGCGCAGCCCTGCTTCGACCGCCGGCCGTGTGAACAGATCGCAAAAGATGTCGATCTCGCGGCGCAGCTCTTCGTGCGGCACGGGCTTAATGAATTGCTTCGCGGCGGCGGCCGTGTCGCGATCGAATTTGTTCAATTGCGCGGCCGTCGCGCGCGCGACGCGCAACGCGTCTCCTTCCGCCGTCACCTGGCTTACGAGGCCGACCGATTGCGCCTTCGCGGCGTTGATGCTGCGGCCGGTGAGGAGAAGGTCGCGGACGACGGCGTTGCCCAAGTCGCGCTTCAGCCGCGGGATGCCGCCGAAACCGGGAATCAGGCCCAGCCGAAGCTCGGGGAAACAGAACCGCGCCATTTTGTCCGCGACGATCAGGTCGCAGGTCAGCGCGAGTTCGAACCCGCCTCCGAACGTGACGCCGTGGACTGCCGCGATCGTGGTCAGCGGAGCGGCATCGATCGCGTTCATCACCCGGTGGATTCTCTCCAGAAATTCGCGCACAGCCGCCAATCGCTTGGCGGAGGGCATGGCCTGCGAACGCGTGTACAGCTCGCGCAGATCGGCGCCCGCGCAGAATCCTTCCTTGCGGTCGCTGGAAATGATCAGCGCGTGGGCGTCTTTCTCAAGCGATCCGAGCGCAGCTACGAATTGCTCGAGCTCTCCGAGCGTAGCCGAGCCGATTTCATTGCACGGCGCGCGGTCGAGCACCAGCTTGATGGTGCCGTCCGATAGCTTCCACGAGAGCGTTTTTCCCGAGAAGTTCTTCATGCGGGCTTCTTCTGGTAGAGCTTTTCGATTTCGGCCGCGAATCGAGCCGAAATGGCGTCGCGCTTGAGCTTGCCCATGGTGGTCAGCAAGCCATTTTCCATGGTGAATGGCTCGGGCAGCACGTGAAAGGCGCGAATCTGCTTGTAGTGCGGCAGACCCGCATTTAGCGCATCCAGAGCGGATTGAATTTTCGCGCCATTTACTCCCCGGTTGCCTCCATTGCTCGCGCCGTTCGTGCCGGCCGTGGTGACCAGAGCCGCGAGAAAACTCCGCTGGTTGCCGAGCAGCACCACCTGCTGCACATCGGAAAGACTCGCCGCGAGCGCTTGTTCGAGCGGTTCAGGCGCGATGTTGTGCCCCGAATTAAGGATGATCAGATTCTTCAGCCGCCCGGTGATCCGCCAATTGCCGCTGGCGTCCGCTTCGCCCTGGTCTCCCGTGTGGAACCATCCGCCCGGAAGCGCCTTCGCGGTTTCCGCTGGCCGTTGCCAGTAGCCCGGAAAAATATTCGGACCTCGGACCAGTATTTCCCCATTCTCCGCCGTGGTCATTTCCACTCCGGGGACTGCGCGCCCCACTCGCCCCGACTCGACGTTTCCCGGCTCATCCATCGTGCAAATAGCGGTTGTCTCCGTGAGGCCGTACACCTGCAGCACTGGGATGCCGATCATCATGAAGAAAAGCTGCGTGTCGGCGGCCAGAGGCGCCGATCCACAAATCAACGCCTTGAGGTTCGTGCCGACGTTCCTGCGAATTGCCGGAAAAATCAAAGCATTTGCGGCGGCGAGCCACAGAGAATCGGTCGCGCGGCCGCCGTTGCTTTGTTTTCGTTCGTACGCTTGTTGCGCGCGCGCGAATATCCCGGCCGCCAATCCGCCACGCTTCTGTATAGATTCCTCGATCCGCCGCCGAACGCGTTCGAGGAACATCGGCACGTTCACGAAATAATGCGGCGCGGTCAGCTTTAGCTCGTCGGCGAGCTTCGTCAAATCCGTTGAAAGCGTGAGGATGGTGTGGCGAGAGAGGGAAGTGAGCAGCAGGATTCGCGCCGCGGCGAAACAAAACGGGGCATACTGGAAAACACTCTCCTGCTCGATTTGCGCGCCCATCAGTTGATCGAGGCGCGCATTCGTGCAGCCCAGCATGAATGCAATGTTGCCGGCGTTAAGCACGACGCCCTTGGGATCGCCGGACGTC
>JARLGK010000190.1 GCA_031296075.1 Candidatus Acidiferrales bacterium | reverse complement strand
CCGCGACCACGGACTCCGGCGCGAAGCCGCATTCCTTGCGAAGCAGATCCAGAACCGCGCGCGGATATCCTGGCCGGTAGCGGACGTAGTCCTTCACGCGATTCGAAAAACGCTCTTTCGAGTCTGTTGCCAGCATTTTCGCATCCACCAACTTGATTCGGCCTACGCTGCGCGCGTGTCATTCCGAGGCCCGTATTTGGCCGAGGAATCTCTCTTCGTGTGCCGAACTCGCCGCCGCTTATCGCCGAAGAGAGATCCCTCGGGCGCGTTGCGCCCTCGGGATGACAATCCTGATCGGATCATCACGGAAATTGCCGCAGGAAGCGCACGTCGTTCTGCGTGAGCACGGGCAATTCGCTGACTCCGTATTTCATCATCGCCAGGCGGTCCACGCCCATGCCGAAAGCGAAGCCCGAAAGTTTTTCCGCGTCGTACTTCACGAAGCCATAAACGGCGGGATCCACCATCCCCGCGCCGAAAAGTTCGATCCAGCCCGAAAACTTGCACACGCGGCAACCGCTCCCGCCGCAGACGTGGCAAGTCGCGTCTACTTCCGCCGAAGGCTCGGTGAACGGAAAATAACTCGGCCGCAGGCGCGTCTTGGCCTTCGGTCCCAGGAATTCGCGCACGAAATATTCCACCGTGCCCTTGAAATCGCAGAAGGTGATGTCGGTATCCACGGCCAGGCCTTCGATCTGGTGAAACATGTAGCCGTGCGTCGAATCGGGATTGTCGCGGCGATAGACTTTTCCGGGGACGATGATGCGCACCGGCGGCTTTTCTTTTTCCATCGTGCGGATCTGCATCGGCGAGGTGTGCGTCCGCAGCAGGTGGCCTGCCCGCGAGCCTTCGATGTAGAAGGTGTCCATATTGTCGCGCGCCGGATGGTGCTCGGGAATGTTGAGCGCCTCGAAATTGTAGTAGGGCGTTTCGATCTCGGGCCCTTCCACCACGCGGAATCCAATCGAGAGGAAAATGCGCTCGAGTTCCTCGTAGGTCTGCCGGATCAGGTGCCGCGTCCCGATCGCGCGTTCGACGCCCGGCAGCGAAAGATCGATTTGATCGCGCGCCGCCGCGGATTGGTCCGCAGCCACCTCGATTTCCTTCCGCTTTTCTTCGAGCGTTGCTTCGACGTGCGCTTTGAGCTTGTTTAGTTCCTGCCCGACGATCGGCTTCAATTCCTTCGAAGCGGTTTTGAGCCAGTTTTCTGCGATCTGCGACAGGAATCCCGACTTGCGGCCGAGCCAAGCGTCGCGGGCCGCTTTCCAATCGAGGGGAGTAGCGCTGACCGTGAAATCGAAAATTCCGCGCACTTTGGCGAAGCGAGCCGTAACTTTTTCGGGCGTCGTGTCCCCGAGCTGCCCAAGGGTTTGCGTTGTGGGATCGGTCGTCATCGAGAGGTGTTGTGCAGTCGTAGGGACGGGTCTCAGACCCGCCCCTACAAGGCAATCGTGAAAATATCAGCTAGCGCGTGAAATGCATAGCGCCGCCGTATCGGCAGCGGCCTTGCCCTTATGTAGCTCAGGTCTTCCCGACGATTTTGGTCGGGAAGGCCTGAGGCTTTTCGGGCCAGTCCCGAGCGCAAGAAAAGCAAAGACAAGAGCGGAGCCGAAAATCTTCACCCCGGCTTCGCCGAGGTGAGCTACATGACTTCGCCCAAATTCTACGCCGCTGGCTGCGGCGGCGCGGCTGGCGCTGCCTTCATGTGCTGCTTCGCCGAAATCACCAGCGCGGCGAAACCCTCGGCATCGCGCACGGCCATGTCCGCCAGAATCTTCCGGTCAATGTCGATTCCCGCCGCCTTCAAGCCGTGAATCAACTTGCTGTAGGTGGTGTCGTTCGCGCGTGCGGCGGCGCCGATGCGCTGGATCCACAGCGTGCGGTAATCGCGCTTGCGCGTCCGGCGGTCGCGATAGGTGTACCGCAGCGAGCGGTTCACCGCTTCCTTGGCGGACCGGAAGAGCTTGCCCTTGGTGAGGAAAAATCCCTTGGCGTGCTTCAGCAGCTTTTTGCGGCGGGCTCGGCGCTTTGTTCCGCGTTTAACTCTAGGCATGGTTCTCGTCTCCTCGTGCGCGCCTCGCGGGCGCTCTCAATGAATTGCGATTCACAAATTCAATCTAAGGAACGGATCATCGTGTGGCTAAACGGGGAGACAAACGCGGCCCGGCCGCCCGCAAGCACACGCGGGCAACAAGACGGGTTTGTCTCATTGAACTGCATTGCGCCCCGGATATTTTCGCGGCAACCGGCCTGCAGGCACCCGTTACGCTCTGCCTGGCACGGTACGAAAAACGACCGAAAACTAAAGTCCGTAAGGAAGCGCGAGACGGATGTTGCGCTCGTCCGCTTTGTTCACCTGAACCTTATTGAGCAGCTTGCGCATGCGCCGCGGCTTCTTCGTGCCCAGCAGGTGGCGCTTGCCCGAATGCCAGCGCATGATTTTCCCGGTGGACGTGATCTTGAAGCGCTTGGCCGCGCCCCGGTGCGTCTTCAATTTCATTTTCTTGTTCTTCTTCACAATTCCCTCTTCCCCAAAATTTCTCTAGGCCTGCCCGCCGGCCGCTGGTTGCGCGGGCCGCGTTGGCGGCGCGGGCGTCGCGCCCTTCTTTGGCGCGAGCAGCGCGAGCAGGATGTTGGCTTCCATCCGCGGACCGAATTCCACCAGCGCGTGGTCCGTGATTTCCTTGAGCAGCCGCTCCATCTTCGCGCGGCCCACATCCTGATGGGCCATCTCGCGGCCGCGATGAAAAATCATCGCCTTTACTTTGTGGCCCTCGCCCAAGAACCGGATGATCTGGTTCTTGCGCACCTGAAAATCGTGCTCGGCGGTGGACGGCCGGAATTTTACTTCCTTGATGTGCGAGCTTTTTTGATGCTTCTTGGCTTCGTGGGCTTTCTTGCTCAGCTCGTACTGAAACTTGCCGTAATCCACGAGCTTGCAGACCGGTGGCACGGCGCTGGGCGATATCTCGACGACATCCAGGCCGGCTTCGCGCGCCGCCTTCATCGCGTCGAACAGGGTCATCAGGCCGAGCTGATTCCCCGCTTCATCCACCACACGAACTTCCCGAGCGCGAATTCGCTCGTTGACCCGAAGGCCAGGAGGACCACCACGTTCTGCGATAAGCTTACCTCCCGGGCGCGAAATGCGTTTTCGATGCCCGCTTGCCCGCCGTCCCGCTTACAAAACCGCCCGCAGGAGCGACAGGCCAGAAAGTATAGCACGGCTTTGCGGCCCGCCTGCAAGCGGACTGCTTGCCCTTTATGAGAGAGATTCGATATTCTCCCCCTCCTGATCTTCGTAATTGCCTCTCTAGTTATCGTAATCTCCGGATTTCAAGTACCCACCAGCTCCGCCGAGCAAACCGCCGCGGACGCCAAGAAACTGGCTCTCACAGCCCAGGAGATCTCCGAAATTCAGGCTGGCGCCGCCAAAGGCGATCCGTTGGCCGAGCTAAGGCTCGCGCGAGCTTACAGTGTCGGCGATGGCCTCCCGAAAAGCTCCGAAACAGCTGTGGAGTGGTATCGCAAGGCCGCCGACAGCGGCAATCCGGAAGCACAAAATGCAACGGGAATCATCTACATGACCGGAGATGGCGTAGTCCGCGACAAAACACTGGCTGCGACTTGGTACCGCAAAGCCGCTCGCCAGGGATATGCGGGCGCGATGTATAGTCTCGGTATTGCCTACTACAACGGCGACGGCGTCCCGGTCGACGACGCCAGCGCGTTCGCCTGGTTCACCCTCGCGAAGGAGGCCGGCCATCCGAACGCGGCGAAGGCGCTCGAAAACACCGCTGGCGATCGCAAGCCGTGGACCGAAGCGGATGGCTACAAACACATCGCGGAGCTCTACGGCCCGGGCGGTCTCCTCGGTGCAAACCCCACATCCGCCGCTCGATGGTGGTTGTTGTCCGCCCAAGGCGGAGACACAGAAGCGCAGGTGATGACTGCCGACAACTTTCTCAATGGCCACGGCGTTCCTCAAGATCTCGCCGCGGGTCGGCATTGGTGCGAGGAGGCTGCCAAGGTCCAGGACTTTCGTTCCTTTTATTGCCTGGGCGAAATCTATCGGCGCGGACTCGGCGTCAAGCCGAACTACACGCTGGCGAGGAGCTGGTACGAACGCTCCGCGCGCCAGAGGAGCGCGGTATCGATCCGAGCGCTCGCCGAAATGGACGCCGCGGGTCAGGGCGGCAAGCGCGATCTGGAAAGCGCCAGCGTCCGGTATGCATCGCTGGTGGTCAGCGTCGGAGACAAGGGCGACGCGATCCGGCTCGCTGCGCTCAAAAGCCAGATTCCGCCGAAACGATGGAAAGAAGTCGAAAAGCAACTGACCGCGATGCATATCGACCCGGAAAAGCTGGACCAGACGCTGAAATCCGCCGGCGCCCAGTAACCCCGCTCCCTATTTTCCGTTCGCCCTGGACACCGAACCCACGCAGGCATCGAGCGCTTTGCGGGTTTCGTTGGCCCACTTGGGGAAGGCGCGAGATTCAACGAATTCCATCACCTCGGAATCGCCGCCGCCCACCGATTCGTGGAACTGGTAGAGGATCGGATGTTCCTCTTCGGCGTCATCGTCCCGCGGCCGGACAAACTGAATGTTGTTGAATGCCTGGAGCTGCGTTGCGACGGCCGGACACTGCGCGGCTGAGAATTTCCACTCCTGGATTTTCAAATCCTGCTTCAACTGCTCGTAGGGGCGCGACGGGTCCTTGGCGTGGAGCGCCAGAAGCTGCTGATAGAGCGGCGCGCCCTGCGCCTCGCGAAGAATCCCGCGGATCACGCGAGGCTTTTCCGTATCTTCCAGCACGACCGAAAATTCAGGGACGTCGTTTACGCCATCGCGGTGGACGCGAACGGCGATAAAGTCGCCTTCGGCGTGCTCGATCGGAAAGAACTCGTCGAACGCCGCCGTGAAATGCTTGTCCGTCCAGCTGCGATCGTCCGCTGATTGCGGCCGCGCGGACGAGGCAACGAGCGCTAGCCCGGCCAGCATTGTCGCCAGCAACGTCGCGAATTTTGCAGTCGAGATTTTCATTCTGTCGGCTGAGCTCGCCCGCTACAGCGCGGCGCGAGAATCAACCTCGGCGCGAAGATCGGCAACGAACTGCTCCGCGGGGCGCGGGCCGAGATCGCCCTTGGTCCGGTGCCGCACGCCAACCGTGCCCGCCTCGGATTCTCTTCCCCCGAGGACGAGCATGTAGGGGATTTTTTGCATCTGGGCGTCGCGAATCTTCGCCTGCAATTTTTCATTGCGGTCGTCGAGATGGACGCGGAAGCCGGCATCCTTGAGCTGCTTGGTGATCTTGTGCGCGTACTCCATCGTTTTTTCGCTCAGCGGCAGCACGGACACCTGCACGGGAGCAAGCCACGCCGGAAACGCGCCGGCATAGTGCTCGATCAGCACGCCAAAAAACCGCTCGACCGAGCCCCACAGCGCGCGATGAACCATCAGCGGGCGGTGTCGCGCGCCGTCCTCGCCGACGTACTCGAGCTCGAAGCGCCCCGGCAGATTGAAATCGAACTGCACGGTGGTGAGCTGCCAGGGGCGGCCGATCGCGTCCACCAGCTTCACGTCGATCTTCGGTCCGTAGAACGCGGCCTCGCCGGGAATGTATTTGTAGGGGACATTCATGCGCTCCAGTGTGTTTTTCAGTGCGGATTCGGCGCGATGCCAATCCTCGGGAGTTCCGGCGTAGATTTCGGGATGCGCGGGATCGCCGCCGGAAAGCTCGACGACGTAATCGCTGAAGCCGAAGACGCGCAGCACTTCCCAGGCGAATTCGACGCAGTCCTGCACTTCTTTTTCGATCTGCTCGGGCATGCAGAATATGTGCGCGTCGTCCTGCGTGAAGCCGCGCACGCGCAGCAGGCCGTGCAGCACGCCCGAACGCTCGTAGCGATAGACCGTGCCCAGCTCGGCGAGACGCACGGGAAGCTCGCGATAGCTGCGCAGGTGCGATTTGAAAATAAGGATGTGGCCCGGGCAATTCATGGGCTTGAGTTGGTAATCGGCCTTCTCCACTTCGATCGGGCCGAACATGTTTTCGCGATAAAAATTCGCGTGGCCGCTGGTCTTCCACAGGTCGAGCCGCATGATGTGCGGCGTGTAAACCAGATCGTAGCCGCGGCGAGTCAGCTCGGTGCGCAGCCAGTCTTCCATGATGCGGCGAATGATGCCGCCCTTGGGATGCCAGAAAATCAGGCCGGGGCCGGCTTCGTCCTGAATGCTGAAAAGATCGAGCTCGGCGCCGAGCTTGCGATGATCGCGGCGCTTGGCCTCCTCGAGCTTATGAAGATATTCGTCGAGTTCCTTCTGTTCGACGAAGCAGGCGCCGTAAATCCGCTGCATCTGCGTATTTTTTTCGTCGCCCTTCCAGTACGCGCCCGCGACGTTCATCAACTTGAACGCCTTGATGCGGCCGGTCGAGGGAATGTGCGGGCCGCGGCAGAAGTCGATGAATTTTCCGGTGGTGTAAAAGGAAACCATCGGCTCGACGGCTTTTTCTTCCACCAGCTCGCATTTGAATTCCTGGTTCGACTTGCGATAGAGCTCGAGCGCTTCGGGCTTGGGGATCATCTTGCGCTCGTTGGGAATATCCTTCGCAGCCAGCTCGCGCATTTTGGCCTCGATCTTTTCGAGGTCCTCGGGTGTGAACGGCTGCTCGCGCACGAACTCGTAGAAGAATCCGTTGTCAATCGGCGGGCCGACGCCGAGTTTTACGTCGGGGTAAAGTTCGAGCACCGCCGCCGCGAGCAGATGCGCCGCGGAATGGCGGAACACCTGCACCGCGTCGGGATCTTTCGCGGTCAGTATCGAAAGCTTGACGCTGTGGTCGAGCGGCTTGGAAAGATCGACGAGCTCGCCATCAGCGCGCGCGACCAGCGCGCCCTTCGCGAGGCGCGGTCCGATTTGCCCGGCGACCTGCGCGGCGGTGGTTCCACGTGGAACTTCGCGCGTCGAGCCATCCGGCAGCGTGATTTGAATGTTTTCCATTTTTCTTTTGTTGGCGTTAGTTTTGGGGCCTAATCTGTGTCGATTAGAACCGGGTCCGCCTCTTTATTTTCAATAAGTTAGCTTCATTTCTAATCGCCGCAGTGTCGATTAGAACTGGCGCAGATTTGGGAGCGGAGCCGCGGGCTCGCTCGACCGCGCCATCGAATTCTCTATCTTCAATCATCATCATAAGCGCCAATTACCGTAGCACGATCCGTGGGCGAATTCATCCGGTTATCCCTGTGGACTTTCTTCGAGGGAGGAAAAAAAGGTCGTGGCACCCACGGATTGGGAGGTGGACAGATGTCCCTTGCTATTAATTGCTGAGGCCCTTAGCGTCGTGGTATGAGAATTCCCAACGTCCTTCTTAAGTCGGTCGGATTTGTATCGCGCTTTGAGCCCGAGGAAGATGGTGCGCGAATTCAATTTGGCGGCACGGCGTTCATCGTCGGCGTGCACACGGATGAGCGATCCGGGCTGGCTCATATCGTGACAGCCAAGCACGTTGCCGAGGCCATCGAACCCGCGGAAGCTGTGATCGCAATGAATGCGAAGGACGGACTTCCACTGTACTTACGATCGGGTAGCCAAAGATGGTTCTATCATCCGACAGAAGCTGATTCAGTTGACGTGGCAGTTCTACCGTTCGGCTCGCCTCGCTTTCGGGAATACGATATCTCTTGGATTCCGGAAGAAATATTCGCGACAGATCAGAGGATCGAGAAATTTGACATCGGGCTGGGCGATGAGCTTGTGATTATCGGTCTGTTTACACGTTTCTTCGGTAGGAAACAGTTGGTGCCACTCGTCCGCAGCGGGAATATCGCGATGATGTCAAAAGAGAAGCTCCCGACTCAAGGTTTTGGCGACATGGAAGTATATCTTGCCGAGGGGCGATCTATTGGCGGTTTGAGCGGCTCGCCCGTATTTGTAAGGAACACTGTAAAGACGCCAATGCAGACAGCGGACGGGGGCCCTGCCTACATGTCAGGACTGGGGACGTTCCATTTGCTGGGACTAATGCATGGTCACTGGGATCTGCCCGTCTCGTTTTCTCCTTTGGAACAGAGAGAGGCTGTGAACATGGGCGTTTCGATAGTGGTGCCCGCGAAAAAGATTTTGGAGACCCTCTACCATCCCGACCTCGTTAAGATGAGGAAGGAGTTCGTTGAGGGGTTGAACAAAGAAGAGGGTCTCAAGGCAGATGCCGCGTTCAAGGATATAGCTTAGAGGGTAGCTTTCGACCCAATCTAGTGGCTGCCTGCCAGTTGTTCCATCGCTCTTGAATTCAGCACTCCACTGAAAAAATCGGCGCCAATTGCCGCGGCTGCGTGCGATACTGCCGGTGCTGTCGAAGGGAGAAAACGAAAAATGGCGAAAAAGAGCAGGCTCACAAACGCGGCAAAGAAGATTGGCGCGGCAATCGGCAGGGCGGACCGCACGGCGCACAAAGTGGCGAAGGCCGGAGTGATGGCCAAGGGTGAACTCGAGAATATTTCGAAACAGGTTGATGCCCTGAAGAAGCAGTTGGTGAAGACCACGAAGCGGCTGAAGAAGGCGCTAGCGTAACGCCCCCCTCGTTGGTCATGCGACCTACGGAATAATGACGCCCGGTAATCCGCGGAAGTGGGTGTTGGCGGTGACGAGCTGGGCCTGGCAGACGCGCGCGGTGGCGTAGACGATGGCGTCGGTGCCACCGAGGCGATGGTCGAGGCTGACGTTGGCCGCCGCGAGAGCGACCGTCTCATCGAGCGGAACGACTTTGCGGAGGAGCGCCTGCGAGGCGAAGCGATCCGCGAGCGCGCGACCGCGGTGCTTGGCGAGGTGCCGATAGACCTCATAGATGACCACGGACGGAACCAGAACCGAGGCTTCGCCTTCGAGGTAATGGCCGAACGCGGCTGCCTTCGAGTCTTCGGTCAGGTATTCGAGCCAGCCTGTGGAGTCAACGAGGTAGACTTCAGAACCGCTCCGTGTGGTCACGATATTCGTCTTTCCACCGCAGACCTTTGGCGATGCCGCGGAGCTCCTTGATCGAGCGGCGGGGCACGAGGCGCAGTGACCCGTCGAGCGAATACATCAGGAGTTCCTGTCCCGGCTCGATCTTGAGCTCTTCGCGGAGAGCTTTGGGGATCACGACTTGAAACTTCGGAGAGACGCGAACCTTTGCTTTCTCCATGAGGTAAAACCCCCAGGCAAGGTATCGATCGGCACATCGTATGTCAACATGATGATCGATAGGCCTCTCGTCATACCGCAGTGGACGCGCCTTCCAGTATCGGATTCAAAGCAAGAGTGTTAAGGGCGGCGCGCACGAGAAGGGAAACGAATTCGATGAGAGTAGAATTCAGAAAAATTGCCCGACAGATTGCTTTCCGTCGGCGCGTCGACATCGCAATTTGCGCGGAAAATATTTTCATGCGCGCCGAAAAATTTCCGCCGCAAAGCCGGAACAGGGCGGTTTACATCGCGCAATGCGAGCCGGGCGCAAGATGTGTCGCACCTACGGCGCTTGGGATCAAGGGGGATTTGTTTCCCAGCCCTGACGGGCTGGGCTACCGTCTGCCGCGCCTTCGGCGCTGATTGAAGAGCGGGGAAACCAGTTTCACGCACGCCGAAATTCCCGCGCGATTCTATTTCTGGCGCGTCGCTTCCATCGCGTCCCACGCGGAGCCGGGCAAATCGAGGAAATGATTGAACTCGCCGGCGCCGCGCAGCCACTCGCCGCCGTCGATTACGACGCACTCGCCGTTGACGTACCCCGCCTGCTCGCTCACCAGATAGGCGGCGAGGTTGGCGAGTTCCTCGGGCCGGCCGAAGCGCTTCATCGGATGATGATTCCTCGCGCGCTCTTCCAGTTCCTTGGAGGGCACCAGGCGCGAGAACGCGCCTTCGGTGGGAAATGGCCCGGGGGCGATCGCGTTGAGCCGGATTTGATGCGGCGCCCATTCGATGGCGAGCGACCGCGTCATCGCCAGAACTCCGGACTTCGCGCACGCCGAGGGCACGACGAAGCCCGAGCCGCAGTTCGCGGCGGCATACGTGGTGACGATGCTGAGAACCGTGCCCGGCTGCTTCGCTTCGATCCAGCGCCGGCCGAGCGCGAGCGTGCAGTGAAATGTTCCGTGGAGCACGATCTCCACGATGGAATTGAACGCGTTCGGCGAGAGCTTTTCCGTGCGCGCGATGAAATTTCCCGCCGCGTTGTTCACCAGCGTGTCGATTCCGCCGAACGGCCGGCCGAATTCCCTTTCCGCCGCGGCGAGCGCCTGCTCGACCGCAGCGAAGTCGCGGATGTCGGCCGAGAACCAAGCCGCGCGCGCTCCCTTGGCGCGAATGTCGTTGGCGGTTTGCTCGAGCGGATCTTCGCGACGGCCGACGAGAAAAAGCCCGGCGCCGAGCTCGGCAAAACGCAGCGCCATCGCGCGGCCCAGCCCGGTGCCGCCGCCCGTGATTAGAATCGTGCGACCCTCGAGCAAGTCGGTCTGGAACATGAGTGAAATCCTCCCAGAAAATGTGCGGTATTGTTCGCGCATCGGTGGCCGCACCGCAAGCGGCAAATTTCGTGGGTCCAACGAGCGGCCTTGCGTCCGAAATCACATGACGCGCGGTGCTCTCCCGTGCTATTGAGGATGGTCGCTACACGCCGGGCGCATCGGAGGATGAGTGATGAAATCATTTGTGATTGGCCTAATTGTGGGGCTGTTGATCCTGCCGCTGGCTTTCGCAGCGTATGTGGCGAGCGGGCGCATGCCCGCGGCAACATCGGATCCGCCGATCCCGTTTGAGGCGGTGCTCGCCGGAGCCGCGCTGCATGCGCGGATCAAGCGTGAGGCTCCGAAGCGCGACGTCTCCGGCGTGGCGACAGCCGAACTCGTCAGCGGCGCAGATGTTTATCAGAAAGACTGCGCGGTGTGCCACGGACTGCCGGGACAACCGGTGCCGCCCGTGGCAAAGGGAGAGTTTCCGCCGCCGCCCCAGCTATTCACCGTGGACGGGCGGGTGAGCGACGATCCAGCCGGCGTAACCTACTGGAAGGTGAAAAACGGCATACGGCTGACGGGCATGCCCGGCTTTCAGGCGTCGCTCGAGGATCAGCAGCTGTGGCAGGTGACGGCGCTGGTCGCTCGCGCCGACAAGCTTCCACCTGAAGTGCTCGACGCGCTGAAGCCCGCGCCACCGGTGATCCTTATTACGGCTGGAGCCGCAAATCCGGCGGCAAGCTCCGCGCCGGGCCAGGTCAAACCGAAGCAGTAAGCCACTATACTTTAGATAGTTAGCTGTACTTGGCACCAAGGGAGATCCCTCGTCCGTCGCGGCGGACTTGGGACGACAGCTCTCAAATGGACGACGGGTTCTCAAGCACGATTGCCGGGCGTAGCGGTGCTACGCCCCTACGAAAACCTTTTTCTAATCGCGCGACGGGCTGGTCGGATTGTCAGAAATCCACGTGGAGGCGCAGGGCGGGGACGGTAACCGGCCCGCGGTTCTGGTTGTAGCCGGGATTATTCAGGTGCTGGATGTCGAAGGATGCGAAAACGCCGCGCCAAACGTGCGCCGTGTAAAAACCCTCGAAAATTTTCTCCGGACCGTAGGTCAGGCCGCCGTCGCCTAGCAGAAAACCGAGCCCGCCGAGAGCCAGATACTGTTGATGCGCCGCCACGATCCCGTTGGCCACGAATGCGACGCCCGCGCGGTCGTTTCGGCGATGCCAGAGGGTTCCTTTCGTGAAACCGCCGAGCTCGAGCGTGCGATCCACTTCCGTGTAAGCGAAGGATTCGTTGCGGCCGTCGCTCCAGCCGAGGCGTCCGAAGACGCCCATGTCGGGCACGATTTCCTGCTCGAAGTTCAATCCAAAGCCATATTTATGGCGGCCCTGGCGTCGCGTCGCGGTGATGTCGGGCGGGGACGTCTTGTCGCCGGCCAGATACTCGTTGATGGCTTCGCGGTAGTTGCCCATGTTCGCGTGGTTGAGGTAGCCGAGCAGGCGCACGGTGCCGGCACGATGCGCAATCAGCTTCCCGCGGGCCTCGAGTTCGAGGTTTTCCGCGCGCGCACGGGAGACGTCGGCGTCCAGGAAGATGCCGTTGGCCACCTTCGGCATCAGGGCTTCGGCGAAGCGGGCGGTCCACCAGTGGTCGTCGTATTCGATCATCACGCCATCGGTATATCCGCGTGTATTGGCGGCATAGTCGTACGCGCCGTTGTTGTCCACGGTCCAGTTGAGGAATTGTAGATGGCTGTCCTGTCCCCAAGTATTGAGGTCGAAGAAGTCGGCGAGATCGAACTTGCCGGCGCGGAACTCGATCCGCCGCGCGGGGAGGGAGGTGGCGAGATGTAACTCGTCGCGATCGGCTTCGATTCTTTCATCGCTGAGCGGAATGATCTGCCGCAGCATCAGCCGGGCGACGTAGGGATTCTGGCTGAGAGTTGTGTTGCGCACCACGTCGAGATTCGTGATGCCGGCAAGTCCGAGGGCATTGCTGAGGCCGTGGCCACCCGCGCTTTCGATGTCGAGAAAAACTTCCGTGGTCGGTGTGAGCTCGTAGCCGAGATAGAGCGTATAGACCTTGGAGGTGCCATTTTCGGGTTCGGGCCGCAGGCTGTTTGTTCCCGTGTATTTCGCCGGGAACCCGGGATGCCATTGCAAGATGATGTTCGCCTGGCCGGAAATCCAGTAGCGGCTCGTGTCGGAATGCGGGAATAGCGTCAGCGTGTCTGTCGAACTCGAATCGGAATCTGCATCGGGCGCAGGCGCGGCGGATGGTTCCGTTTGCGTGCTTTGGGGGTTCGTTTGCACCGGTTCCTGAGCGTTCGCGCCGTGCGGCGCGGCCACGCACACCAGCAGCGCGCAGAGAATCCGGCCGATGCAGCCAGCTAGGAATCCTTGCAGCGGTAGTACCAGCGCCGGGTTCGCGGAGCCGGGACTCCTCGCGGGCATTCTTCGCCTTGGATCAGAGGTCACGATCTATATTAACCACAGTTAACACATAATGTAAATACAGGTGAACTACGATGCTCCCCGACAGCGGTCCCATACAGGAATCTCGACCTTGGCGCTGGACGGGCAGCATCGCATTCAGCGAGACCAAGTACATCATGCGCTAGCTCGCGCGGCGTTAACGGAGCGTTACAAGCAGAGTAGTGGGGGCGCTTCACGATGCAAATGTGAAGACGGGTTTCACTACCTTGCCCGCCGCCTGGTCTTCGATGGCCTGGTTGATTTTCTCGAAGGGATACTTCGTCACGAGCTTGTCGAACGGGAAGCGGCCTTTCATGTGCAGCTCGATCAGGTGCGGGATAAAGGTATCCGGCACGCTATCGCCTTGCACGATGCCGCGAATCGTGAGGCCGCGGATCATGACCGTGGACATTTTCGGCGCTTCGGGCGGCGTGGCGCAGAATCCGAAAAAACCCTTCGCGGCGAGCGACTCGATTGCTTGCTGGTTGCTGTCCGCGCGGCCCGTGGTGTCAAACGCGTAGCCAACCCCGCCAGAAACGAGCTTCTTGATTTCTTCGGCGACGTGCACGCGCGTTCCGGCCAGCACGGTGTGCGTCGCGCCGAGCTGCCGCGCCATCGCCAGCCGCGGTTCGAGCACATCGACGGCGACGATGGTGGAACAACCGCACACCACCGCTCCCATCACGGCGCTCAACCCCACGGGGCCCGCGCCGAAGATCGCGATCGCACTGCCCGCCGGCGGATGGAGAGAATTCACGATCGCGCCCGCCCCGGTCTGCACGCCGCAGCCGAGCACGCCGAGAATTTCGAGCGGCGCGTCCCGGCGCACGGGAATCGTATTGCGCTCGCGCGTGACGGCGTAATTCGAAAACGAAGACTGGCCGAAGAAGTGGCCGTGAATCACGGCGCCACCTTTGCTGAACGAGCCGGGTTCGCCCGCGCGCCCGTCGGTGAAATTCAGCGGCATCATTCGGTCGCAGTACGCGGGATTGCCGCCAACACACGTGGGGCACGCGCCGCAGGAATCGCCGGTGAGGACCACGTGGTCGCCGGGCTTGATCTTGGTGACACTGGCGCCAACGCGTTCGACGACGCCCGCGCCTTCGTGGCCGACGACGGCGGGCATCGGAACACCCATGCCTCCCTCGCGCGCTTTCACGTCCGTATGGCAAAGCCCGCATCCCGCCATGCGGACCAGAATGCTCTCCGGCCCGGGCTCGCTCATCTCGAGTTCTTCGATCGAGAACGCCGGCCGGCCTTCGTAGGCAACCGCGGCGCGCACTTTCATGATTTTTCTCCGTGTCGCGCGGAGGAGATCACTGCCCGGCTGTCGGCATCACGAGTTTTCCGACCACGGGGACCGGCAAAGCGCCCTGATCGAGGACGAGGTCGTGGTATTTCTGCATGTCGAAAGTTTTTCCGGCCTTGGCCTGATATTCTTTGCGCAGGGCGAGCCATTCGCGAAGGCCGACGTAATAGGTAGGCAGTTGCGTGGAGCTGAGCTTGGCGCGAAGAAGCTTTCCTTCGGCCTCGGCCTGCGTTTGGAACGCGTCTTTGGTCATCAAGTCCATGGCCTGCTCGTCCGTCATGTTCATGGTCTGCATTTTGACGTCGAGAATCGTGTTGGCGAGCAAGCGAAGCCGGACTTTGCGCATCATCATGCGGAAGCGGGGGTCGTTGTTGAGGAAACCTTCGTCCATCATCACTTGCGCGCCGTATTCCGCCCAACCCTCGACGTAAGCGCCGTTCCCGAATAGCGACCGCAGGACCCGGCGCGATTCGGGCTGGATGTTGTTCGCGTGCTCGGCTTGCACGTAATGTCCCGGCAGCGCTTCATGCAGCGAGAGCCACTGCAACGTGAAATTGTTGTACTCGCGCAGCCGGGAATCGGTGGCTGCCGCCGGCGCCTTGGGGTCAATCGGCGTCACCCAGTATTCGGCTTCGGCGTGGGGTTCGAGCGGAGGGGCGCTGTGGAATCCCGCGACGGAATAAATTCCGCGCATGAAAAGCGGCGTGGGAATTACTTTCAGGTTGTCGCGCGAGCTGAGCGTGACGATTTTCTTCTCGTGGATGAACGCGATGATGCCGGCGAGGTCGCCTTGAACGGTCTGCTGCAATTGATCGGGCAGGCAATGATCGTCGGAGATTTTCTGCAGCACTTCGCCGATGATCTTGTTTTCGCGATCGCGTCCGGTCAGGTCGGAATGATCCCCGTGCCCGGGAAACATCTGCGCGTGCATCGGCAGGGCGAGCCCGAGCATCTCGGCGCGCACGTCCCTCAACTCGCGCTCGGCGTCGGCGAGAAGCGCGTCCGGCGCGACGTCCGTTTCCATCACCAGCCGGAATTTCTGATCGTAGAATTCCTTGCCCAGCCGCCAGGTGCGGCTTGACGGGCGCTTGCCGAGATCATCCTTGAGCCACGCCGAGAAATTCTTCAGCGAGGAGATGGCGGCGGGCGCGGCCTGGTCGTACTGCGCTTTCAGCGGCGATCCCGCGGGAATTTCCTTGGCGAGATCGTTCTGGATGAGGTCGATATTGCCGTCGTTTTCCGAGATCGCCGTGCTGATGAAGATCGGATCGGCGTCGCTGAGGTACGCTTTCACCTGATCGAGCAGCCGCGGAATCTGGCGGACGCGCGAAAGCACGTGGCCGAGACGCACGTCGTGCGGCGCGTAGCTCTGCGTGAGCGGCAGAAACAGCGCACTGCCGATCAGCTCGACGGGAACCGTGGGGTTGTGGCGGTAATTTTGAATTTTGTCGAATTCGAGCAGGTTGAAGCCGATCTGATCGTCAATGAGTTGCCAATCGGCGGCGTCCTGGGGACCGAGCGACGCGAGCGGAGTCTCGGTGCGAAAGCGTTCGCGCCAGCCGGCGTAGAACGCGCGTTGCGCGTCCATGGCTTTCAGGCTCAGGTCATCGAGCTGCGCGTCGAGCTCGATCTTCTTGCCCGTCTTCGGATCCACGTGAACGTGATATCCAGCTTGCGAAGCGATCGACGGCGAGAGCGCGAGCGAATCCTTCATGAACCGGTCGCTGAGCGCGGCAAATTTCTGCGAATCCGACGCGGCGGATGCGCTCGAGGTCGGGCTCACCTGTCCCGAGCCCGATGGCAGCAAAACCATGAGCGAGAGTACCGCGAAGCAAACGGAAACGCTGGGCGCCGGCATTTGCAATCCTCCTGGAAATTCTGCTAATCGTGCGTCAGCTGCGCCGCAGCGCCGCCAGAACGCGGTTGGACGTCAACGGAAACTCCCGCATATGCACGCCCGTCGCATCAAAGAAAGCATTCGCGATCGCTCCCGCGGCCGCGGCCATCACCTCTTCGCCCGCGCCGGTGGATTTCTGGTCCACGCGCTGCACCACGATGGGCGTAACCTCGGGACATTCCTCGAATCGCAGGATCGGGTAGCTGTTCCAATCGAGGCTCGTGACGTTCGTCTTGTTGAACGTCACCTCCTCCTTCAGCATGCGGCTGACCGTCTGCACCAGCTGCCCGCTGATCTGATTTTCGATGAACGCCGGATTCACGGCGAGACCGGCATCAATCGCTCCGTACATGTGGGTCACGGTGACGCGGCCCGTGTCCTTATTCACTTCGATTTCGGCGACGGCGCCGCCAAACGAAGTAAGATGCGTGCCCAGGCCGATTCCGCGGCCCTGCGCGATCTTCGCGTCGGAAACTTTTGACGCGGGCGGGCGCGGTTCCCACTTCGCAGCCTGCGCGACGGCGTCCAGCACGCCCATCCAGCGGTCGCTGGTGATATTGTGCTTCCGGAACGCATACGCGTCCATGCTGGCCAGGCGCGCGAGCTCGTCAATCGTCTGCTCCGACGCAAACGAAAACGACAGATCGAGCGGCGACCGCAGCCACGCGGCCTTCAGGTATTTCAGCCCCGGCACCTGGTGATTGACCAGCCGCACGTTGGGAATGTCGTACATCCCGCCGCAATCGGACGGGTTCACCTGCTGGGCCGCGCCAAGCCTCCACTCCGCGGCGGGAGTTCCGAGCGCGAGCTGCGCGGATGTCTCGATGGCGCTCCAGTTGTGATGCCAGCCGTCGTACTGATACGCGACGATTTTGCCGTCGGCGTCGGCCGCGGCGCGGATTTCGCCAACGTGTGCGGGGCCGTAGTTATCCCACCCATGCTCGTCCCAGCGCATGAACTGCAGGCGGACGGGTTTGCCGGCGAGCTGCGACAGGATCGCAGCCGCCTGCGCCACGTCGTCATAGCAGCTGTGGCCATAGGTGCCCGAGCCTTCGTAGTATTGGACGCGAACTTTTTGCGCGGGCATGCCGAGCACTCCGGCCAGCGTGTTGCGCGTGGCGTACACGTCTTGCGTGGAACAAATCACCAGCGCGGAATCGGCCTTCACGTCCGCGAGCGCGCCATTTGGACCGAAACCGGCGTGCGCCTGATACGGCGCGCGATAATTTCCCGAGACGACGTGCACGGCGCGCCCGAGCGCGTCGGTCACATCACCGCGTTCGAGCACGACGCGGTCCGTGGTTTTTTCGGCGCGCATCGCGTCGTACAGGCCATCGCTGCCTGGCAGCGTCGCCGGCATGTCCCACGTGATCTTTAGCTGTTGCGCCGCGCGGACTGCGTCCCACTCGCTTTCAGCTACCACGCCGACGAAATCGCTCTTGCGCAGCACGCGCGCGCCGGGGATGCCGGCGATCGAGCTTTCGTCCAGGCTCGCGATTTTCGCGCCGGCGCCGTACACGCCCTGTCCTCGCGGGCGAACCACGCGGCCATGCACCATCCCCGGCAGCCGCACGTGCTGCAGGTAAACGTATTTGCCGCTCACTTTGTCCGGGATGTCGTTTCTCGTGGGGCTTTTGCCGACCACCTTGTAATCCGTGACGGGCTTCAGCGGCGCCGTCCCCGTAAACGCCAGGCTGAACGGCTTGTCGCCGACAAGCTCGCCGTATGTAACCGAGCTCGCCTCGCCGGCCATTCCTCCCACGGTTACGACGCCCTTCGATACGATGAGCCGCTCGACCGGTGCGCCAAGTTTCTTTGAAGCCAATTGCAGCAGCGCTTGACGCGCTTCCGCGGCGGCCGTGCGAATCGCCGGGCTTCCTCGCGCGATGGACGAACTCGAATACGTGCCGCCCTGATTCGGCGTGATGTTTGTGTCGAGCCGGATGGTGCTGACCTGGCCCATGTCGAGGTCGAGCTCCTCGGCCGCGATTTGCAGCAGCGAAGTGGTCGAGCCCTGCCCAAGCTCGACGTAGCCGACGTACACGGTCGCCGTGTTGTCGGCGTGAATCGCCAGCCACGTGTCGATCTGCTTGGGATCGGGAGGACCTGCGGCAGCCCCTCTTGCGATCGTGCCCGCGGCTGCGGTGCCCTGCGCGGCGAGTGCGTCGCCGCTGAGAAATCCCCTCATGCTGAATCCGATGACCAGCGCGCCGCCGGCTTTCAGAAATTCGCGGCGCGGAAACAGTGCCGACGCAGCCAGCTTCGTGCTGGTCTTTTTTGCGCCGGTCTTTTTTTCGCCGATCATCGCGCCACCTCCACCGTTGCGCTCGGCATCGCTTCGTTCATCGCCGTTTCCGCCGCTCCTGCACGTTCTTCGGCCCGCGCCCCGTCTACTTTCATCTTTTCGGCCGCCCGTTGAATGGCTCGGATGACCCGCGGGTAGGTCCCGCACCGGCAGAGATGCCCGTTCATCGCCGTGCAGATTTGCGCTTCGGTCGGCTGCGGCGTTTTCGAGAGGAGTTCGGCAGCCTGGATGATCATGCCATTGAAGCAGTAGCCGCACTGCACCGCCTGCTCGTCAATGAAGGCTTGCTGCACGGGATGCAGCGCGGGCGCCCTTTGGAGCTTTTGCTGTTTCGCGTACCACGCAGGCAGTCCTTCGAGCGTCGTCACCGATTTGCCTGCAACGGCGGAAACCGGCGTCACGCACGACCGGATCTCTTCGCCATTCACCAGCACCGAGCACGAGCCGCATTGCGCGAGCCCGCATCCGAATCGCGGACCCTGCAGCTGCAGCTCGCCCATGAGGACATACAGCAGAGGCGTATCCGGCGCGGCGGCCACTTCCGTCACGCGTTCGTTCACACGAATCTTGAGTTTGCTCGCCATCTCGCGCGCCTCCAACACTGCAAAGAATCGGCCTAGTGTTAACAGGTTAGTTGGATGTGTCAAGCGCGCCGTCTGCGTCCGCCGGTGGTTGGAGGGTACTCAGTAGTCGGCTCGCGGCGTCCGCGGCGCGCCGTCTGCGCTGGTGATCGCGTTACCCAATTGCGCCGGGCCTCATCCTTCGAGGTTGGATGCGCGGGCGCTTGCAAGTTAAACTGTGTTCTCCACGGAGGGGTGGCCGAGTGGTTGAAGGCGGCGGTCTTGAAAACCGTTAGGCCCGAAAGGGTCTCGTGGGTTCGAATCCTACCCCCTCCGCCACTCAGTCCGGAGTTATCTCTACAAGTCCCTTCGTCAGCCGAAAAGTCCCGATTCTGGCGCTGAACTACCAGTTTTCAAACCGAGAGAGATACTCTCTGCCGTCGTTCGACCGAGATCTTACGGAAAATCCGGTCACTTTCTCTGGGAGTCAAAAGGCATGTCCCTTACCAATGCAGAGGAGGTAACAGCGGCCTTTCAATCCTCTGCCCAGCCATACGATCGGGAGTTCGTGCCCAGACTTTCCGAAGACATCTTGAGAGTAATCCGCGAGAGGAAATTCCCTAAAAGAGCGGAGGCGCGAATCAATTTTCTGGCCGATTCCCTGGCGGGCAGACCAAATGTCGAGCCGCGCACTTCAAGGGACATTTGTACAAAGGAACGGGCGAAAGAGCGCGCCAAATCACCCTATAAAATCTTGCGGAAGGAATTCTACGTCGAGTGCTCATGCGGTTATAGAGGTCCTGCAAGTAATGACGCCTGCCGCGACTGCGGCGCACAGATTTCATATTTGCCCGAAATGCTTCTGGGGATGGGGTTGCGGTGAGTCGTTGTCAGGACCTGTCCATGTAACGTACGTACGTAACGTTAGAGCCGCTCGAAACCTGTTTTATACCCGTGAACATCCGCAAGCTCATCGTCCGAATGGCAGAGGAGAATCCGACCTGGGGACAAGCCCGCGTGGCAGCCGAGCTGTCGGTAAAGTTGGGGATCTATGTTTCCCCGCGCACCGTGCGCGCTTACTGGCCTCCCGAACCTGATCGACGAGGTCCCCGGAGAACCTCTTCGCAGCGCTGGAGGACATTTGTCCGCAACCATGCTCAGTCCATCGTGGCCTGCGACTTTCTGGTCGTGGTGACCGCTCGATTCCGAACTCTCTATGTCTTCCTCCTGATGGAAGTTGGGACACGGCGCATCGTACACTGCAACGTCACCGCGCACCCGACGGCCGAGTGGACCCTGCAGCAGTTTCGAGAAGCGATTCCGAGTGATCATCTTTACCGCTTTCTGATCCGGGACCGCGACTCAATTTTTTCAACGGAAGTGGACGAACAGCTCAAAGCATTTGGACTGAGGGTGCTGCGCACACCCGCGCGAGCGCCACAGGCGAACGCCTATTGCGAACGGCTGGTGGGAACGGTGCGCCGCGAGTGTCTCGATTTCATGATTCCACTGAGCGAGAAACAGCTGAGAACGATCTTGGCGGAGTGGGTGACTCACTACAACCAAGGGCGCCCACATTTGAGCCTGGGGCCGGGGATTCCTGAACCCGCTGAGATGCTCCTTGCTCCGCAACCCCACCGCAGACATTTCTCAGCGAAGGATTGCAAGGTCGTGGCTCGTGCGGTTCTCGGCGGCCTCCATCACGAATACCGGTGGGAAAGGATCGCCGCGTGAGAGACAGAATGCTGAGAAGACGCCGCCCCTTGATCACGTCTCCTCTCGAATGGCAGATGACCGCTGCACCGGTGTCTCATCCGGCCATTCCCGTCCTCGCCGAACGCGGTGGCACGCAGCTCACTACGCCACGCGCAACGGTCCTCGTGGATACGCGCGAACAGAATCCGTTCAATTTCTCGCGGTTCAGAGGATGGTTTGCGGGAATCGAAAAGAAAGCACTCCCGCTGGGAGACTACTCCGTCGCCGGGTTGGAAGAAGTCTGCGTGGTGGAGCGGAAGGATCTCTCGGATCTAGTCCATTCCTGCACGGTCGAACGGAGTGCCTTCATCAACCGTCTCCGACTCATGGCGCGCTTTCCGCATCGGTTGTTGGTAATCACGAGCACACTGAGCCAGGTGAAATCTCCTTATGCCCACGTGGGCGTTGACCCGAACCGGACGACCCAATTCTTAGTTGCCGTGCTTGCTGGGCTGCAGGTGCCTTTCGTTTGCAGCGAAACGCACGAGTTGGGGGAAGAACTCGTGGGTTCATACCTGTATCAGGTTCATCTCTACCACTGGCTGGAGTCCAACGATTACGGCCGTTTTCTGTCAGACAACGACATATAAAGGGTTGAATGTAGGGGCTGATGGGTGTTATCTGGGTCAGATTCGAAACGTGGATGGAATTCTTGCGCACCACAGGACGATTGGTGCGACGGGAGTTCTGTCACTCTTTCCGGCAATGCGACAATCTCGTCAAATGGTTCGGCATTCTACCGACGTACATTTGACTAGTGTCGAAGTGCTGCCAGATCTATGATTCCACAGAGCGCGATGACCAACTCGACCCAAGCAATCAAGAGCACGAGCTGCACTGCCTTTACGGGGCCTCGGTTGGCAATGAGGTAGTTGATCTACCATGTCCATCTAGCCATGAGAATCGATGTCAGCATGAGTACGGTGGTGTCTTTCTGTCAGTGGTGCAACAGCTCGATCTTCGGTCACGGGATTCGCGATTCCGCCTGGACACTGAACATGTTCAGAGTGCCGCTGAGATGGCGATATCCGACAGACGCTGGAACCGCTCGATGTTGGCACTCTCTTCCATGACGCCGGCCGCGAGGCAGACGAATGTCATGTCACGTTCCGGATCGACCCAAAAGAGCGAGCTGCCTGCGCCGTAGTTTCCGAAAGTTCGCGGTGAAGTAAGAGTTCCGAACATATGATGGCAGATCGCTTCGCCGCGAAGCTCGAAACCGAGTCCGATGTAGGCGGGGTAGGGTTCCCAACCGCGCGCGATCGCCAATTGCTTGTATAGTTGGTTTGGTTTGTCACCGGTCCAATTCCGTGTCGCCTTATCCAGGATCGCCGGTGAGATGATCCGCACACCATCGAGCTCGCCGCCGCGTCTCAACATCTCTGCGAAGCGGAAGATATCCGAGCCGGTCGCGTGGGCTCCGACCCAGGGCATCTCCGCGGTCTCTGACGCGAAAATGCCGTTCGGGCCAAGGTTTTCGTGGCCCAGGTGGATGAGCGCCATCCCCGCCCCCGCCGCCTCATCCATAAAGACCGGGAAAATGTGGCGGGCCTTCAAGTCCGCCCTGACGCCTATCGAAGTGTCCTTCATCTTCAGCGGCGTCAGAATCTCGTCCTGCACCAGTTGACGATACGAGCGCTTCTTGGGGTCGGTCAGGTGCGTCGCCCAACCTATCAGGGCTTGCCCCGCCATCGGGGCATAGGTAACGAGCGCTTCAGGCTGCTCGACGGAGTCGACATACTTGCAGATGGCGTCAACAACTTCTTCTAAATTGTCGATGGGCATGCCGGCCTTGGGCGTGAAGACGGGCGACAGGCCGGAGCAGTGCGTCAGCAGGTCGTAGAATGTGATGTCCCCGCGCCGACGTCCCGAGAATCCTGGAATGACCTCAGAGACCTTGGTGGTCAGCGCGAACTCGCCTCGCCCGATGGCGCGGTACGCGAGGACGTTGGTAAGCGCTTTGGTGGTCGAGAAGAGAGTAAAGACGGAATCCTTGGTTACCGGCCGCCCGTCCTTCGCATTTGTGTAGCCGATTGCTTCGTGAAGGCCGATCACGCCGTGCTGGGCCACCAGAATCACGGCGCCGTAGTAGAGGCCGCGTTTAATGTCGTCCTCGATCGTCGATTTCAGATGGAGAAGCCTCTCTCCCACCAGGCCATTCTCCGGCTTGGCGTCCGCCGCGTCGGCTCCCCGTGACAATCCGGGTCCGAACGCTGCAGCCACCGCTCCCATGACCGCCGCTGTTCCGGTGCCGAGCATCACCGACCGGCGGCCATGCTGCTTGGGAGAGAGTTCCTGTTCTTCGGTCCCGCTATTATTCTTGAACATATTTGAGCTCCCCCTTTCTTGCGTTGCGGAGGCAATCTACCTTTGCCATGCTAAGTAGTCAACGGGAGTTGCGGAATCGCAAGGCATTGGATTCCGGAAAACCCCTTGCAGCGTTATTTGTCGGCGCGAAGCTGACTTAGTCGTCGTTTTCCCAACACGGAACGAACTGTATTCCTATATTCTCCGCGGGCCTAAAATTGAGAAATGGCCACTGCCGGAAAGAAGTTGCACCACTATGTACCTCGGTTCTATCTCAAAGCATGGACCGCCGATAATCTTGTCTATTGTCTCCGGGATGGTGAAGTCTTACGCCTGAACGTACGGAATGTGGCCGCCGAGAATTGCTTTTATCGGCTTCGGGAATCGGAGTGAACTGTGGACTCTTCCTTCGAGCAAGCACTGGTCAATGTCTGGCGGCGAGTCCTCGTCGAGAACGCCAAGGTGGTCGAGCTAGGGACAGAACGTTATCTTGTTCGCCTGACTCCGAAGCGCTGTTTGCGTGAGGTGGACTTTGTGTTCGAAGGGCACGAAATTCGTGGGCTTGAGCAGAACCCGGAGACGAAATCGCGTTGGGCACAGATGGCACGGTCCGGCAAGAAAGTCATGCAGTTCCTTAGCGGGGGCCGCTACCTGGCAAATGTTGTTGACGGGAAGGTGACCATGTACGGGAGGCGAGCCGGGACGAATCGTTGAGGTAACCGGAGAGGTGGGGTACTAGGAGAAACTTGATTGCATAACAATGTCGGCCCCGCTCGACTCGAGTCGCTTTCGTTGATAGGCTCGGGGGACGGAGCCGGAATTCGGTTCGCACGCGGGACAGCTCGGTACCGGACATGGCGCGCGCACGAAAGCACCGTCCACTTG
>JARLGK010000189.1 GCA_031296075.1 Candidatus Acidiferrales bacterium | reverse complement strand
CAGGTGCACGTTGGCCGCGGCGGCGTGCGCGAATGCCCGGAAAAAATCTTCCATCAGCTCGGTCTGAAAATCGCCCACGCGCGCCGCGGAAATCTTGAAGTCGCAGACGCAATAGGCGCGGCCCGACAAATCGAGAGCCGCGGCCGCCAGGCAATCGTCCATGGGCATCAAAAAATATCCCGCGCGCAGAATTCCGCGCTTCGATCCCAGCGCTTTTTTCACCGCTTCGCCCAGCGCGATGCCCACGTCCTCGACGGTGTGGTGCTGGTCCACGTCCAGGTCGCCGCGCGCCGCGAGTTCGAGATCCAGGCCGCCGTGGCGCGCGATCTGTTCGAGCATGTGATCGAAGAACCGGATGCCCGTGCCGATTTTCGACTTGCCACGGCCGTCGAGATTCAGCTTCAGGCGGATGTCGGTTTCCTTCGTGGTTCTTTGCAATGCCGCTTTTCTCATAGGATCTCTTTCAATTCGCGCAGCAGCCGCCGCGTCTGCGCGAGGGTTCCCAGCGTGATGCGGACGTATCCTTCGCCGTCGAAATCGCTCGAGCGGTCGCGGACCAGAATTCCTTTGCGTGCCAACGCCGCCACGATTTCTTTGGCGCGGTCGCCGAAATGCACCAGCAGGAAATTCCCTCCGCTGGGAAAGTAGCGCACCTTCAGCCGCGCGAGACCGCGTTCAAACTCGCTCCGTGCGCGCCGCACTTCGCGCACCGTGCGGGCAATGAATCCGCGGTCGAGCATCGCGGCCTCCGCAGCCGCGAGCGCGGCGGCGTTCACCGGATAGGGAGATTGCGCTTTTCGCATGGTCGCGGCCAATTCGCGATGGACGAAAATGCAGCCGAGGCGCAGCCCGGCTAGACCCGCGGTCTTCGAAAACGTGCGCGTGACGATCAGATTTCGATGCCGGCGAATCCAGGGGATCACGGTTACGCCGGAAAATTCGAAGTAGGCCTCGTCGACGACGACCATCGTCCTCGGTGCCGCGTTCAGAAGCCGCTGCAATTCGCGCGTGGACAGCAGGTTGCCGGTCGGGCTGTTCGGATTGGGCAGAAAGAATACGCGCGGCCCCGCCCGAAGCGCCGCCAGCACATTGTTCCACGGGAAACACATGGACGCGTCGTAGCGCGGCGCCACGATGCGCGCCCCCGCCAGTTCCGAGTAGAAGCGGTACATCGCATATGTCGGCTCGACCAGCAGAACCGTGTCCCGCGGCCCGACGAACGTGTTCACCACAAGGCTCAGCGCTTCGTCCGTGCCGTTCGTCAGCAGAAGTTCCGAAGGCTCGACGCCAAAATATTTTGCGGCCTTGCGACGCACGGTTTCCTGCTCCGGGTACGCCGAGATGGATGCAGCGCTCAATTTCGCGAGCGCGCGGCGGACGGCGGGCGAGCAGCCGATGGGATTCTCGTTGAAATCCAGGCGCAGCTTGTCGGTGCGGCCTTCGAGCGGCGGATTGTAAGCACGCATGCGCTCGACCGCGCGGCGCACTGGAATCGCGGCTTTCATTTGCGCACCTCGACCGACCGCGCGTGCGCCTGCAAACCTTCGGCGCGCGCGAATTGCTCGACCACGGGCGCGAGGCGGCGCATACCCGCGCGCGAAACTTCCTGCACGCTGATGCATTTCACGAAGTCGGAAACGGAAAGGCCGCCGCGCGTGCGCGCCACGCCGCCGGTCGGCAGGACGTGGTTGGTGCCGCTCGCGTAATCGCCGAACGACTGCGCGCTCCAGTCGCCGAGAAAAATGCTCCCGGCGGAATCGATCCGGCGAAGCAGGCCGTCTGCTCCTCCGGGCAAACTCAAGTGCTCCGGCGCAAAGCGATTCACGAAGCGCGCCGCCGCCGCGATATTTTTCGCAACCAGGACTGCGCCATTTTTTGCGAGCGAGCGCCGCGCCAGATTCGCTTTCGGCAGACTTGCCAGCTGGCTTTCGATTTCGGTGGCGACGGCGCGGGCCAGAGGCGCTGAGGTGGTCACCAGAATCGAAATTGCATCGGGATCGTGCTCCGCCTGCGCGATCAGGTCCGATGCGATGAATCGCGCGTTTCCGCGCTGGGCAAAGACCAGAGCTTCCGTCGGCCCCGCGAGCATGTCTATGGCGCAGTCGTTGCTGACGAGCTTCTTCGCGGCGGTGACGAAGCGATTGCCGGGACCGAAAATCTTGTCCACGCGCGGAACCGAGCGCGTGCCATAGGCGAGCGCGGCGATGGCCTGCGCCCCGCCCACGCGGGCAACGCGCCGCACGCCGAGCTTTTCAGCCGCAGCGAGAAGCGCCGGTCCCGGCTGCGGGCTTGCGACCACAATCTCGCGCACGCCGGCCTCCTGCGCGGGAATCACGGTCATCAGCAAAGTGGAAACCAGCGAAAAGCGCCCGCCCGGCAGATAACATCCGACGGATTCGATTGCGCGCACGCGCTGGCCGGCGCGCACTCCGGGCTCGACGTCGATCGTCCATTCTTGCGGCTTCTGGCGGCGAGCGACGGCGCGGATATTGCGCGCGGCATGGTCGATGGCCGCAAGAAATTCGCGCGAGACGCTCTTGCGTGCCGCGAGCATTTCAGCGCGCGAGACCCACACATTCCGCGGGCCGAGCGCCAGCCGGTCGAGCCGCTTCGTCCAGGAAAAAAGCGCAGCATCTCCGCGGCGGCGCACGTCCTCGACGATGCGCGCGGCAACGCGTTCCGCATCGCGGCTGCTCGCGCGGCGCGAAGCCAGCAATTTCCTTTCGGTTGCGTCCGTCAGCGCCAAAATGCGCATCAATACACGACCTTGTTCAGCGGGTACTCGACGATGCCCTCGGCGCGCGCGGCCTTGAGCTTGGGAATCAGCTCGCGGACAGTTTTTTCCTCGACGATGGTGTTGATGGCGACCCACCCGGCGTCGCTCAGTTGGGCGATCGTGGGATTGCGCAGTGCGGGGAGCGCGGCGAGCACCTTGTCGAGATCGTCGCGGCGCACATTGAGCATCAATCCCACGCGGCTGTACGCCTTGATGGCGCCTTCGAGCAGCATGCCCATGTGCGTGATTTTTTCGCGCTTCCACGGGTCTTCGCGGGCCGTGCGATTGGCGATCAGCCACGTAGCGGATTCCAGCAGCGTATCGACCACGCGCAAATGATTGGCGCGCAGCGACGAGCCCGTCTCCGTCACCTCCACGATCGCGTCGGCCAGCTGCGGGACCTTCACTTCCGTGGCGCCCCAGGAAAATTCCACGCGCGCCTTCACGCCGTGCTTCGCGAGATAGCGCTCGGTCATCTTCACGGCCTCGGTGGCGATTACTTTTCCCTCGAGGTCGTGCACGCTTTGCATCGGCGAATCTTCCGCCACGGCCAGCACCCACCGCACGCGCCCGAAGCTCGTCTTCGAATAGACCAGCTCGATCACTTCCTCGACGTCCGCGCCGGTTTCAAGAATCCAATCCTTGCCCGTCAGGCCGGCATCGAGCGCGCCGCTTTCGACGTAACGCGCCATTTCCTGCGCGCGGACCATCATGCATTCGATCTCGGGATCGTCGATGCCCGGATAGTAGCTGCGCGAGCTGACCGAAATCCGCCAGCCCGCTTTTGCGAACAGCTCGACGGTCGAATCCTGCAGGCTTCCCTTTGGAATGCCGAGTTTCAAGCGACTCATTATTTTTTCCCCTTGCCGTAGAGTTCTTCGGGCGAAAGCACGCGATCGGCGACCACTTTCGCTTCGCCCGCGCGATCCATCTGCCGGAAGAAGCAGCTGCGATAGCCCTCGTGGCAAACCGCGCCGCCATCGAGTTCGGCGCGGACCAGCAGCGCGTCCTGGTCGCAATCCACGCGCATCTCGCGCAGCAGCAGCTTTTGGCCGCTGCTCTCGCCCTTCATCCAGAGCTTCTTTCGCGAGCGGCTATAAAACGTGACGAAGCCGGTCTCCTGCGTTTTCGCGAGCGCCTCGCGATTCATGAATCCCAGCATGAGCACTTCGCCGTTCACGGCGTCCTGCACGATCGCCGGGATCAGCCCGTTTTCCTTTTCGAAATCGAGTTCCATTTAATCTCCCCGAAAAACAAAAAGCCCGCCGGCGCTTGCCGCGCCAGCGGGCTGATGAGTGCAGCTAATTTCGATCCAGCTAGCCACACCGCCGCGGGCACGGGTTCACGTGATGGTGATGGCTATGATGTGTCCGCAGCAGTTTCATGACGCTCTTGAAATTATGATATGAGGCGGCCTTTGTCAAGCGCCGGCTCCCGTCGGGTTCTTGTGACAAGGCCGACGGGTGCGACGACGCGAACTTACCTTTGCTGCGAGAGTGCGAGGAAGATCCCGCCCAGCGGGACCAGCAGCGTGAGCGCGATGACGATCCACGCGGAAGCGTGCGCGAAATTGATGGTGTAGCCGATCCCGACGCGTTTTTCGACGAACAGCGCCGAGTCGTCCGGATTGAAATAGAAGAGACCATACTTCCAGCACGCGTCGGGCGTTCCGTCTCCGGGATTTTGCCGCAACGCATCGCGTGTGTGGCTCAGCCATCCGCGCAGAAAGATCGCGGAAACAAGAATCGCGGCAGTGAGAATCACAATCGGCACGACACCCGGATTTCCCGTGAACGGCAAGAGCCCCACCATCGAAAAAATGGCGACGAGGAAGAATTCCACGCCCACCAAAAATATCGCCATGCGATGCGCGAAATCGGCTGCCGTGCCTCCTGTCGCGGTGTTCGGCCTGGCCATGTGCGAAATTCCGTAGGCGAGCATGGAGAGGCCTGCCACGAGAGCCGCGCCAAAAACCAAGGGTCCGTAGACGCCCACCGGAGTTCGCGCCGACCATCCGTTGGGCCTGCCGTCGATGCCCCAGTGAACCGGAAAGCGCTCCGGAATCGCGCTCCAGTGCAGATGCAGATAGATGGCGATGACCAGCAGGATTACAAAAGGTCCAAGCTCCAGGCTCCATCCGCCGGGCAGTTGCGTCGCGCGCGGCGAAAGCGACGCTTCGCGAATGGTGGAGACGGCGACAGCGTGCGGTAGCGCTTGCTTGTGCGCGTGCGAGATGGCGACCAGCGGACCCACGGTCAGCCAGAGCATGCCGACGATCGCGAAAACAAAGTACTGAAGTGCTGCTCCCGCCAGAATCAGAGCGAAGCTGATCGCGACGTGCAGGAGCGTTTGTATCCGATAGTTTCGCAGGAGTCGCTGAGCCTCCGCGGATTTTCGGAAGTCGGGCACAACCGTGACCGCGAAAAAAATTCCGGGCCGCGACCACAGCGGCAGCATCCAGAAAAGCCACGCGACCAGCGCCACGACGGAAAGCATGATGCCGCCAAAGAAAATGTGGGGATACGCAATCATTTCTTCCCTCCGCTCCTAGGTCTTGCCGAGTTTCTTCGCGAGAGCGGCCATTTGATCGGCGAGCGCCGATCGCGGCACCCCGTCCGTGATCGCCTTCGCTACGAGCTCTTCGAGGCGCCGGCCGAAACCTTGTTTCGCTTCCGTAGTCGGCCGCGGGTCGCGGCGGTCCAGCACGACCGCGCCGCGCCCCCGGCGCAGATCGAGCCAGCCTTCTTCGGCGAGCACGCGATAGGATTCGGCGACCGTGTTGTGGTGCACGCCAAGATCCACGGCCAATTGGCGCACCGTGGGCAATTGATCGCCGGGCTCAAATTCGCCGGCCACCAGGACGGCCCGCAAGCCGCTTACGATCTGTTCGTAAACGGGCCTCGGGGAGGCCAGATCAATGCGCAGCGTGCGTGGGTTGTTCGCCATTGCCTATTGTATGCATACAATGTACAACTGCGAGACGTGGGCGTCAAGGGAAATTCGGCGATCATTTGAGGGGTTGCCCTGAGCCGAGAGTTACATGGCACTCAACACAGAGTTCACAGAGGGATTCAGAGGACACGGAGGAGCCTGCGCAGCTCAGCGCAGCAGGTCTTCGAGCTGCACCTTTACGTCGGTTTTGGCGTCGCGATATT
>JARLGK010000022.1 GCA_031296075.1 Candidatus Acidiferrales bacterium | reverse complement strand
TGTGCCAGACAGAATTAGGGGCCATTCAACCTGGACCGCGTCGACTGTCAGCAACCCGCACGGACCAATGCTAGCGTCTGGTTAGTCGGACAACCGGACAACTCGTCGATTAGCATCTCGCAAACTTTACCACCGCCTCCGGCCACTGATATTTCCCGACTCTACTTTATTTGCATCTCAATGGTGCTCGCGCACGCACGCAGCCAGCGGTATACTTTCGCCCCGTGGAAGCGCCAAACGTTGATTTCACATTAAGCCGGCTTGAGCGCGTGATCTCGGGGCCGGGAAGAATCGCCACGCTGGGTGAGGAACTCGAACGCCGCGGGCTGAAACGCGCCATCGTGGTCACCGGAAAGACGCTGGGCGGTTCCACGCTGCTCGAAAAAGTGACCGGAGCGCTGGGCGCGCGTTGCGCGGCGGTGTTCAAGGGCGCGCGGCAGCACGTCCCGCGAAGCGTGGTGAGCCAGCTCGAAGCGGAGATCACGAGGCTGGATGCCGACTGCCTGGTCAGCTTCGGCGGCGGAAGCCCGATTGACACATGCAAGGTGGCGAGCCACGCGTTCTTGACCAGCCGCGACCTCGTCCACATCGCCATCCCGACGACGCTCTCGGCGGGAGAGTACACGCACGCGGGTGGAGTGACGGACGAAACCACGCGCGTGAAATCCGGCGTGTCCGACCCGAGGCTGCAAGCGCGCACGGTGCTGAACGATCCGGAGCTGACGCTCGCGACCCCGAACTGGCTGTGGGTGGCGACGGGGATGCGCGCGCTCGACCATGCCATCGAAACGAGCTACGCGATCCGGCATCATCCGCTCAGCGACGCGCTGGCCGCCAAGGCGATTTCGCTTCTCGTCGAGCACCTGGCCGCTTCGATCCACACCTCCGGCGATGAAAAACTCGCGCACCGCGGCTTCTGCCAGTTCGCGGCGTGGTTTTCAATCTATGGCTCGATGAACACGCGATTCGGAATCTCGCACCTGCTCGGACATCAAATCGGGCCGAGGTGGGATGTGCCGCACGGCGTCACGTCGTGCATCACGCTGCCGCACGCGATGCGATTCATGGCGGAAATCGCGCCGGAACGTTTCGCGCCGATTGCGGAGGGCTTTCGTTTGCCGTTCGATGCGCGCAATCCGAAAGCGGGAGCACTCGCGTGCGCCGAGCGCACCGCGCAGTTCATTGCGGCGTTCGACGTGCCGCACACGCTGAAGGATGCGGGCGTGCCGCGAGCGGAGATCGGCTACATTGTCGCCCCGGTGATGCACGAACTCGAAAAATCGGGAGTGGTGGACCGGCCGGTCACGAAGGCGGAGGTCATCGGCCTGCTCGAAGCGTCGTACTAAATCCAGATCAATAGCGCCCCTTGCCAACGCGCACGAAAAAGCCTCTTGAGCGCCTTGAAGGGGCGCGTAAGAGGCCAAAATTGCCACCACATTAGACCTGTCAGATCGTGCAGACTGAAGGGAATTTTCTACCCCTCACGGCTTCGCGTCAGTTCTTTTTCTGCGGCGTGTCGCCACCGATAAAAACCGCGCTCGTGCGACGCGACGCGCCGCCGCCCGGTTGGTCGGCAGCGACGACTGGAACCGGAATCTTAGCGGGCTTCTTCATGCCTCCCGGGAAATTGCTCTCGGGAACCTTGATTGGCTCGAGCATCGCCTCGATCTCCGCGCGGCGTGCTTCAAACCACGGCGGGAGGAGCAGGCTCTGGCCGAGCTGATCGGCGGGCTCGTCCACCGCGAATCCCGCCGGAACCGTGGCCGCGCATTCCACAAGAATCCCGCCCGGGCAGCGGCAATAGACGGAATGGAAATACATGCGGTCCTTGATCTCCGACGCGTCCGTGTAGCCGAGTTCTTCGTAGATGCCCTTTTGTTCCGCAAGCTTCTCGTCGTTTTCAACTTCAAGCGCCATGTGGTGGGCCGTCCCTGCTCCGAAGATCCAGCTTCCAGACGGGCGATCAGGTTCGTGCAGAAGCGTGACGGTCTTGTTGGCGCCGCCATCCCCGATTTCGAAGCGATAATACGGGCCTTCCTGGCCGGTCTTCTTGAAGCCAAGCGCGTCAACGAAGAAGCGTTCGGTTTCGGCAACTTCCCTGACCGATAGGACGGGGCCATGGAAACCATGCGTGGTGACGTCCGCTCCAACTTCCTTTGTGGTCCAACCGGCGCGTTTGTCGGCGTTGTCCTCGATCACTTCGAGTTGAATTCCGGAAGGATGATCGAAGCGAATGAACTTTTTTCCGAATCGTTCCTGAATTCCAGCATTCTTGATCTTGTGCCGATTCAAGTGCTCGAGCCAGAATTTGATCGAGCCCTTCGGCACCGAATAGGCGGTGGACTGGATTTGTCCGGAACCTTGGCGGCCTCGCACCCGTCCATAGGGAAAGGTGGTGTAGACGGAACCGGGCTCGGCGTTCGCGTTCGCATAATACAAATGATAGTGAGCGTAGCGGCCATCAAACAGGACGGTCTGCTTGATCATGCGCTGGCCGAAAACCTGCGTCTGGAAGTCGATGTCTTCCTGCGCGCCGCCCACACATACGGTCATGTGGTGGATACCTTTTACGAGGGACATTTTCCGTTACCTCCGCCGGGAGTTTAGCACAGATGCATTTGCACCAAGTTGCAGCAGCGATCCCGCGGGCCTGTGCGTGCCGCGGCGTGCCATTTCCGAGCCGCAAGGCCCGGATTCTATCCAATGATGCTGAGTTTCCGCAAGGTGTTCGGTTCAAGCGCCGGCGAAGCCGGACATCAAACGCCGAAGAGGCGAGATTGATGATTCGCGGGGGTTCTTTTATGATAAAAGTTGACTCCTACAGTGAGCATGCGGTGCCGAACCATGTCGTCCGGGGGGAGTGCCATGGGTAAGGTCCCTCGAATCAATATCGCGGGTGGACTTATTGCGCTGCTTTTTCTGTCGGCGCTGATGGGCCGGCCAGCTCGGGCGCAAGAAGATCCGTCCGGACAGTGGGCGCCGCGATTTGACGAGGATTGGGAAGAGCGCATCCCCGGGCCGGAAATCGGCGACTATCTCGGAATTCCGATCAACGAAGCAAACCGGTTGCGAGGCGACACCTGGGACGCAGCGCTCGTGGAGCTGCCGGAGAATCAATGCCGCGCGCACGGATCGGATTACGGATGGCGCGGCCCGTCGAATTTGAGCATTTGGAAGGAAGTGGACAAGGCGTCGCAGAAAGTGATCGCGTACCACACGCACCTTTCGGCGTATGGAGCGGAACAAACGATTTGGATGGATGGACGCCCGCATCCGCCGGATTACGCGCCGCACACCTGGGCGGGATTCTCCACCGGGAAATGGGAAGGCGACATCCTGGTAGTGACGACGACCCACCTGAAAGAGAATTGGCTGCGGCGAAACGGATTAGCGCGCAGCGATCTGGCGACGGCCACCGCACACATCATGAGGCACGGAAATTATTTGACCGTCGCGGCGATCACGTATGACCCCGTATATCTGACAGAACCTTTTATTCGCACCAGCGACTTTGTGTACAGCCCCCAACAGGCAATGGCTCCGTGGCCGTGCGAGTCCGTGGACGAAGTGGACCGGCCAGCGGGCGTGGTCCCGGCGCACCTGCCGGGACAAAATACGTTCCTGAACGAATTTCCGGCCAACTACGGGATTCCTCCGGAGGCAACCAGAGGCGGCGCGGAGACGATGTATCCGGAGTATGTGATCAAAATGAAAACGATGAAAACGCTGCCGCGCCCAGCGAAGAAAGTAAACAACCGATGAGGACCCTGGCGAAGGGAGCTTTCGAGTCCTCGAAGAATCTGGGCCTGATCGTGGTGCTGGCGAGCGCTTCCCTGCTGGCAGCGGCCGGAATTGCATCCGCGCAAGCGCCTGCAGGCGGCGCGCAACGAAATCCGGCCGACGCGGAAATCCACGTGTTGCACGTGCAGGGCAACGTGTACATGCTGGTGGGCGCGGGCGGCAACATCACCGTGCAAGCGGGCGACGACGGCGTTTTGCTGGTGGACGCGGGGCTCGCGGGAACGAGCGACAAAGTCTATGCGGCGATTCGGTCCATTTCCGACAAACCCATCCATTACATCATCGACACGCACGTCCACCCGGACCATGTGGGCGGCAACGAGGCGCTCGCCAAACTGGGCTACACGATCGCCGGAGGAAACGTGGTGGGCGATATCGGCGCAAGCGCCGGAAGTCAAGCGACGGTGATCGCGGCGCAAGGGGTGCTCGACCGGATGAGCGCGGCGACCGGCAAACAGCCTCCTATGCCGCAGGGCGCCTGGCCGACGGAGACTTACACCACGCCGGAGAGAAAGCTGTACTTCAACGGCGAGGGCGTCCTGATGATTCACGTGCCGGCCGCGCACACCGACGGCGACACGATCGTTTTTTTTCGCCGCTCCGACGTGATCAGCACGGGCGATATTTTCGTGACCACCAGCTATCCGATCGTGGATCTCTCGCGGGGCGGCAATATTCAGGGAGTGATTGACGGGCTGAATCGCATCATTGAGCTGGCCATTCCCGCCGACGAGCAGGAAGGCGGCACGCAGGTAATTCCGGGACACGGGCGGCAGTGCGATGTGGCCGACGTGGTCTTTTACCAGGAAATGGTGACGATCATTCGCGACCGTGTTCAGGACATGGTGAACAAGGGCATGACGCTGGAACAGGTGAAGGCGGCCAAACCCACAAGCGATTACGATCCCCGGTACGGCAAAGACACGGGCTTCTGGACGACCGATATGTTCGTCGAAGCCGTGTATAAGAGTTTAAGTCCGAAGAAGTAGTTCGGGCAGAATGGCCGCGGGAAGACGGCTTTTCAGATTTCTGGAGGAGACTCAATGAAGCGCACACTGATTGCTCTGACGATTGGCGCCGTTGCGATGTTGGCCGGCGGAAGCGCGTACGCCCATCACTCGTTCGCCGCGACGTATTTCGTGGACCAGGAAATCACGGTGGAAGGAACGCTGACCCAGTTCATGTACCGCAATCCACACTCGTTCGTGAAGGTGGATGTCCCGGATCCGAAGGGCGGGCCGGCTCAAACGTGGTCGGTTGAGTGGGGCGGCGGCGCGCAGCTTACACAGGAGCACGTGACGCGCGACACCCTGAAGCCGGGCGATCACGTGATCGTGACCGGGAATCCGGGGCGCGATCCTTCCGAGCACAGAATTCGCCTGCACAAGATCGTGCGGCCAGCGGATGGATGGAAGTGGGAAGGCGTGATCATGTAAGCGACTCCCCTTCGCTGGATTCAACCGGTGAAGGATGGGTCGGATGGCTGGGCGAGTAGGGGGCGAGGAATGGTTTGCAGATTTCCGCTGAAGAGTGCTGCGACGCTGTTTTGTGTACTGGCGACGATGTCGCTGGCCATGCCAGCGACCGCCGGGGCCCAGATTGGGTTGGTCCCGTCGGCGACCACGGCCAACGCCAAACTGGGCGCCCCGTTTGACCTTTCAGGATACTGGGTAGCGGTTGTCACGGAAGACTGGCGCTATCGCATGCTCACTCCGGACAAGGGTGACTTCCCGGGCATCTTCCTGACGCCGGCGGGCCAGCGTATAGCCAACGCGTGGGATCCAGCCAAAGATGAAGCAAGCGGCGATCAATGCAAGTCGTACGGTGCCGGGGCTATCATGCGCGTGCCCACGCGGCTGCACATTTCCTGGGATAACGATAACACTCTGCGCGTCGAGACCGACGCCGGGCAGCAAACCCGTCTCTTTCATTTCGGGGACGCGCCGCCGACGGGCGGAACGCCCACGTGGCAAGGGTATTCCGTCGCGAGCTGGGAGGGTTTGAGGCCGCGGGGATTTGTATTGCCGGTAGTCGCGGGAGCAGGCGGCGTGAGGCCGGCCGAGGAAGGCTACATGAAGATTGTGACGACCCAATTGCGCGCAGGGTACGTGCGCAAGAACGGCGTTCCTTATGGAGAAAAGGCGGTCGTGGAGGAGTACTTCGACAGCTTCAAGGAGCCCAATGGCGACACATGGCTCGTGGTAACGTCCATCGTCACCGACCCGCAGTACCTTGCTCAAAGCTACCTCACAAGCTCGCAATTCAAGAAGCAAGCAGACGCGACGGGCTGGAATCCCACGCCGTGCGCAGCAAAGTAAATCAATTGGCGATCTTCTGGCCGACCCCGAGTCTCGCGAGGATGACGGATGTCTCTCGCTAGTTTTCTCGAGTGGCTCTCCAACACGCAATTCAGCATATTTATGCGCGAGTCGACGTGGGGCGAACCAATCGTGGAATCAGTTCACGTCCTGACACTGACGCTTTTCCTGGGATTCGCGGTGATGCTTGACATGCGGCTGCTCGGTGTGGTGTTGAAACGGCGGAGAATGTCCGAAGTGCTCGCGCAGTTCAATCCGTGGCTCTTTGGCGGCTTCGCCGTGATGATCGTGAGCGGAGCGCTGCTGTTTTCCGCCGATCCCGTTTCGTTCTACAACACGCATCCTCCGTTCTTCAAAATCAAGATGATCATGCTCGTGCTGGCCGGGCTGAACGTGCTGATCTTCAACGCGACAATCGGGCGCAAGGTCGCGCAATGGGATTTGAATCCGAAGACGCCGGGCGCGGCAAAAGCGGCAGCCGTTGTGTCAATCGTGCTCTGGGTTCTGATCATCGCCGCCGGACGCGCTATTGCGTACGTGTTGCCGCCACCATGAGCAACGTAATGATCGACGCGAGGAGGGCCGGCCCGCATGGTTAGATCGCTGCTGTTGAGTTTCTGCCAGTGGTGCAACAACTCGTGGTGGGGCCACGGAATTCGCCATTCGACGTGGCTGTTTCCGTTTGTGGAGATATTTCATTTGCTGGGTTTGGGCATACTCGGCGGAACGGTCTTGATTTTGAATCTTCGCTTGATGCGGCTGGCGTTCAAGAGCGAATCGACCGCGGAACTGGCCGGAGAAGTGCGGCCGTGGATGCTCGGCAGTCTGGCGGTGATGCTGGTTTCGGGGTTTCTGCTGTTCTCGACCGAAGCGGTGAAGATGTACGGGAACTGGGCGTTTCAATTCAAGATGCTGTTTTTGCTGCTGGCGGTGATTTATACGTTTACGATCCATCGCAAAGTGACGCTGGCGGATGACGGGCGGTTCGGGCGGGTAGTGCGCGTATTTGTGGCGATTGTTTCGCTGCTGTTGTGGTCGGGCGTGGGGCTCGGGGGCCGGGCGCTTGGCTATGTGACGACGTCGGTCAGTTCGGTGAGTGAGTTGTTGCGATAAAGCGGACACGAAAGGCTGGGCTGGATGTTGCTGGCGTACACCATTCTGCAGGCACACCCTGAAGCCATTCCTCTGAATCCGATCGCGCGCTGGGAGTGGGTGTTCCCGGTCGTCGAGTCGATTCACATCTGCGGTTTCACGCTGCTGGTCGGGACCATCGTGATACTCGATCTGCGCCTGCTGGGGCTCCGCTTGCTGCGCCAGTCCATTTCGCAGGTCGCCAGGGATCTGGCGCCGTGGATCTGGACCGGCATCGTCCTTCAATTGACGACCGGGCCGTATCTTTTTTCGGGCGATCCGTACGAATACGTCCAGATCGCGGCTTTTCGCACCAAGATGATTCTGCTTTTGCTGGCGTTGATTTTCCATTTCACGGTCATCCGGATGGCGACGGCGCCGTCGCGAGATTCCGCGCCGCTCGGATGGCGCAGGCCGGCGGCTGTCGTTTCGCTGGGGCTATGGGTGAGCGTGATGCTCGCCGGGATGTGGATTGGAAACCTTTAGCCGGCGGACGCGCGGATGATCGGAACGGGTTGGAGGGGTTTCTAATATGTCGCTTTTGAGTTTCTGCCAATGGCTTAGCCAAACACCGTTGAGCATTTGGCTGCGCGAAGCTGCTTACCCCTTTCCGGTTCTTCTGATCACGCACGTGATCAGCATTGCGTTGTTCGGCGGGATGGTGGTAATGGGCAACCTGCGCGTGCTGGGTAAGGCGATGCGGGACGTACCCGTCTCGCAAGTGATCGGCCAGTTTCGCGCGTGGAAGTGGGTGGCGTTCGCGATCCTGCTGGTATCGGGGACGCTGGTTGCGATGTCCGATCCGATGGAATACTACAGCAACGTCATGTGGTGGATTTCACTCGGAGTGCTTTTGGTGGCGGGCCTGAATGCCGCGATTTTCCGCTACGGGGTGTATCGCAGCGTGGCGGCGTGGGACGAAGCCGCTATCGCGCCAGCGGGCGCGAGGCGATGGGCCGGCGTGTCGCTGATTCTGTGGATTACAATGATCTTCGCGGGACGCGCGATAGCTTTCTTTTAGCGCGCGGGCGGCACGTCGAGGCGCACGGCAATTCCTTCCAGCTCCGGCTTGACCGCCGGATAGAATTTCATTACCAGCGGATCGTGGCCCGGCACGATGTGATTGGGCGAATCGGCCAGGCGATAGAGCAGGTTAAACCCCTCCAGCATTTCAGCGACGTTATACACAACCGGGAATGGGCGGCGCTGCTCGAAATTCGCGTAGAGATGCGCGGCATCGGAAGCGATCACAACCCAACCGCGGCGCGTCCAAACCCGCGTGATCTGCAGTCCCGCCGAATGACCGCCGACGCGGTGGAGGGTCAGCCCCGGCACAAGCTCGGTATCGCCATCGTGGAAGACAGCTTTGTCGGAATAGATGTGCCGCAACATCATCTGAATGTTTTCAAGGTCGAACGGGCCGCGAAGCATCTGGTGACGCATGTTGCGGCCGGTAGCATAGGCCATGTCGCGATCCTGGAGATGGAAGCGCGCGCGCGGCAAATGGTCGAGATTGCCAGCGTGATCGTAATGGAGATGCGTGACGATGACGTCGGTGACCTTGTCGGGATCCACGTCGAGCAGACGCAGCGACTCGATCGGGCAGCGGAGCCAATCGCGGCGGCGGCGGAGGGCAGCCTCCTTGGCGAATCCGGTGTCCACGACAAACGTGCAGTCGCTGCGGCGTAAGACCCACACGAAATAATCGAGATCCGAAGAAGACTCGTGGGGATCACCGAGAATGAAATTTTCTCCGGCGTGGCGGTTGCCCAGATGCGCATACCGGATGGCCAGGACTTCAAAAGGTTCGATCGGCACGGCGTACCTCGCGCGATTCCCTGTTCCGCCGCGCGCACCTTGTGGCCGAGCGGCGTGCGGAACGTCAATTGTGAGAGGGCGCTATCATAGGGCATAATGCGGCGTCGGAAAACGTCTAACCGGCGGAATCAACGACACTGCTGCGGGTTTGCACATTCTCGGCATCCGTGTCGTTGGTGAAGCGGATGCTGCCAGGCAGGTGGAGGAAAGACGCATGGCGAAGGAAAGTATCGGCTTTGTCGGAGTCGGGCGAATGGGCGTGCGCATGGTGCGGCGCCTGATTCAAGCCGGCCACCCGGTCACGATCTACGACACGAGCAGCGAGGCGATGGCGCCGCTGCTGGAAATCGGGGCGACGCGCGCCGACTCGCCCGCCGCGGTGGGATCGGCTGCGGAGATCGTGTTCGCGAGCGTGCCGACTCCGCCAATCGTGCAGGCCGTGGCACTGGGGCCGAAGGGAGTTATCGAAGGCAGCCGCGTGAAGATTTTTATCGATGTCTCGACGACGGGTGCGACGGTCGCGCGAGCGGTCGCGGAGGGGCTGGCGGCCAAGGGAATTCGGGCGGTGGATGCGCCGGTGAGCGGCGGGATCACGGGAGCGGAGAAAGGGACGCTCGCGGTGATGGTGTCGTGCGCGGAGGACGTGCTCGCAAAGGTGAAGCCAGTCCTCGAAGTGATCGGGAAGATTTTCTTCGTGGGGACGCAACCGGGCCAGGGGCAGACGATGAAGCTGCTGAACAATCTTCTGTCGGCGACCGCGATGGCGATTACGTCCGAGGCCGTGGTGATGGGCGTGAAGGCGGGACTCGACCCGGCGCTGGTGATTGACGTGTTCAACGCTGGGACGGCGCGAAACAGCGCGACGCAGGACAAGATCAAGCAGCACGTGATCTCGCGGTCGTTCAGCTACGGTTTTGGGATCGGGCTGCTGAACAAGGACATCCGATTGTGCATGGCCGAAGCGGACGCGTTCGGCGTGCCGATGATCGTGGGAAGCGCGGTGAGGCAGCTGTTGTCCATTGCGACGCAGACGGAAGGGCTCGATGCCGATATGACCACGATGGCGCGGACGGTCGAGAAGTGGGCGGGCGTGCAAGTCGGCGGAAAGTAAACGAAGACACCAGAAAAAGAGAGGAACACTGAAATGGATAAGAAGACTTTTGATCGTGGGCTTGAAATTCGCACTTCGGTGCTGGGCAAAGAATATGTCGACAAGGCGATTGCCGCCGCCGACGAGTTCAGCCGCCCGCTCCAGGAGCTCGTCACGGAATATTGCTGGGGTGCGGTCTGGGGCCGCGAAGAGCTGCCGAAGAAAACGCGCAGTATGCTGAACCTGGCGATGATCAGCGCGCTGAATCGCCCACATGAATTGAAGGCGCACATCAAAGGAGCGCTGGTCAACGACGTCACTCCGGTCGAGATCCGCGAAGTGCTGCTGCAAGTCGCGATCTATTGCGGCGTGCCCGCGGCGGTCGATTCGTTCCGCATCGCGCGCGAGGCGTTTGCGGAGCTTGGGGACAAGGCGCCGAAATTCGCGAAGTAGAGGCGCGGCTGAGGCTTTCATGAGCGAGCTGAAAAAACATCGCATGCTGATCGGCGGGCAGTGGGCGGAGCCTGCGTCCGGCATGTGGTTCGAGTCGGTGAACCCATTCACGGCCGCGCCGTGGGCGCTGATCCCGCGCGGAACAAAAGAGGATGTTGACCGCGCGGTGGCCGCGGCGAAGGCCGCTTTCTACGACGGCGATTGGCGCAAGCTGACGGCCACGGCGCGCGGCGCGTTGCTTGGCCGTCTCGGCGACCTGATCGCAGCGGAGGCGGGCAAGCTCGCCGAGATCGAGACCACGGACAACGGGAAGCTGATCGCGGAGATGCGAGGGCAGCTGAATTACATCCCGCAATGGTTCCATTATTTCGGCGGGCTCGCGGACAAGATCGAAGGCCGCGTGATCCCCATTGATAAGCCGGGCGTCTTCAATTTCACGCGCGAGGAACCGCTGGGCGTGGTGGCAGCGATCACGCCATGGAATTCGCCGCTGCTGCTGGCCGCGTGGAAACTTGCGCCCGCGCTGGCCGCCGGGAACACGGTCGTTTGGAAGCCCTCGGAGTTTTCGTCCGTTTCGGCGCTCGCGTTCGGAGAGCTTTTCGAGCGCGCCGGTTTCCCGCCGGGAGTGGTCAACATCGTGACCGGATATGGCGCGGAAGTAGGCGAGCCTCTTATCACGCATCGCGACGTCGCGAAGATTGCGTTCACGGGCGGAGACAAGACCGGAGAGCACGTCTATCAACTGGCGGCGCGCGGCCTGAAGCGCGTGACTCTGGAGCTGGGCGGAAAGTCCGCGAATATCGTCTTCGACGATGCCGACATGGATCAGGCGGTGAAGGGCGTCGTCTCGGGAATTTTCGCGGCGACCGGCCAGACGTGCATCGCCGGATCGCGCGCCCTGATTCATCGCCCGATCCTCGACAAATTCGTTGAACAACTCCTGGCGCTGGCCAAGACGGCGCGGATGGGCAACCCGCTGGACATGGGCACGCAGGTCGGGCCGATTACGACGCGCCCGCAATACGAGAAGGTGCTGGATTACATACGAATCGCGAAAGAAGAAGGCGCCGTCTGCCGGCTGGGTGGCGCGCCCGCAGAGAGGCCGGAGTGCGGCTCCGGTTGGTTCGTCGAACCGACGGTATTCACGGGCGTGAAGCCCGACATGCGCATCGCGCAGGAAGAAGTGTTCGGCCCGGTCCTCTCGATCATTCCGTTCGATACCGAGGACGAAGCGGTGCGTATCGCGAATGGGACGGTTTACGGTCTCGCGGCGGGAGTCTGGACCACGAGCATCCGCCGCGCACTGACGATGTCCGAGCGGCTGGAAGCGGGCACGGTGTGGGTGAACACATACCGGGCCGTGAGTTATATGTCTCCCTTCGGCGGTTACAAGAGGTCTGGAATCGGACGAGAAAGCGGAATCGACGCCATACGCGAATATTTGCAGACGAAGAGCGTGTGGATCGATATCGCGGGGAACGCTCCGAATCCTTTTGTCATGAGGTAACCCTGGGATCGCCGATTTCCCGATTGGCGGATTTCCTCGGTAGCCACTCGTTTCTAGCTCATGCTTGGATAGGCACCTGCGGCCGGCCAATCCACCACCACAGCGCGGTGCCCGCAATAGGCACCATGCTGAGTGAGATGAAAACTGCGGCGTACATGTGCCGGTCGAATAAAGGTCCATAAGCCAGAAGTAAGAGCGCCACGACGGCCGACCACGCTCCCGATCCGATTCCGGCGACTTTACCACTCTCGTCATCGGGGTAATTCCGCCGGCTCAAATGAAGTGACACTACGATGAACGCGACGGCGATGAACATTCCCCACGAAAACAGCGCCAGCGCGGCGATCCACGAAGTCATGCGCGTGACGACCGACGGAATCAGCGCCAAAAACGCGAGCGCGACGTAGAGGCGCACGGGCCGCGGATTGTCGCGCACCCAACGGTCCGACACCCAGCCCCAAAAGTAGTAACCGATCTCCCAGCAAACCGCTGGTATCCAAAGAATCTTCCCGAGTTGCCCCTGCGTCAGGCCCAGCGCTCGATTCAAATACAGAGGACATAGGTAAAGTGTCGGCCCGAGCGCTGCTCCTCCGAGCCCCATGCCGACCACGAGCAGCCAGAATCGCCGCTCGAAGAAATTGGGCCACGCGACTCTGGATGCCTTTCGCTCGGCAGCATGCACCAGCGGCGGCCGCGCGACGAACCACCACACGATCAGCCAGAGCGCCCCGAGCGCTCCGGTGACGAGGAATGCGGCCCGCCATCCGAATTTCAGCGAGATCGGAGTGATGATCAGCGGCGCGAAAATTGCGCCGACGGACGCGCCACTGTAGGAAATTCCCATTCCGCGCGACTGGCGGCCGAGCGGCAACGAATTCGCCGCGGTGCGCATGCCGCCCGGAAAAGTGGCGCCTTCTCCGAATCCGAGCAGAGCGCGCGCCGCGGCGAAGCCCAGAAACCCGGCCACCCACGCGTGCGAAGCGCTGGCGAACGTCCAGATTCCCACGGCCGCAAGCATGCCGACGCGAAGGCCGACGTAGTCCAGCAGCGACCCCCACAACGGATTCGCAATCATGTAAACGAAGGAAAAGACGGAAACGGCGTCGGCGTAGTTCGTCGCGCTCAAGCCGGTGTCTTTGAGAATCATCGGCGAGATGACCACCAGCGCCTGGCGATCGATATAGGAGAGGCACGAGCAAGTCATCATCACCGCGACGGGCACCCACATGCGCCAGCCCGCGGCGTACCGATTCGCGGGGTCGGCGATGCGCGGAGCCACGATGGGGGCACTGCTCGGCATTCAGATTCTTTCGTTGCCCTAGCTGGGAGACGCCGGAGTGTATCACGCAGGCTTCGCGTCGAGCATAAGCATGGTAATGTCCCCGATGGCGCGCAGCAGCATTGCAATACGGATGGAGATCAACGAAGTGGATATCGCTCACTTGCTGGAATGGATTGGCAGGACCGAGACGACTTCGGATCAAGTGACGCCGACGCCGATCGCGGCTCTATCCGCCACGCTCGATATCGAGGCTCCCCGTCCAGTGGCGGGCGATCCGGTGCCGCCGCTGTGGCACTGGCTCTATTTCTTGTCCATTCACAGGCAATCGGAACTCGGTCCTGACGGCCACGTCAAAAGGGGAGATTTTCTGCCGCCGGTGCTGCTGCCGCGGCGAATGTGGGCCGGAGGGCGCTTTGAATTCCGCCGCCCGCTTCGCGTGGGAGAGACTTTCACGCGCACTTCGCGAATTGTCGACGTACAGCAGAAGGAAGGGCGCACGGGCACGCTTGTGTTCGTATTCGTGCGGCACGAAATCGGGAACGCTGATGGCGTCGCGCTCACCGAGGAGCAGGATTTGGTGTATCGCGCCGATGCCAAGCCGGGCGACCCGGCGCCACTGCCGCGGCCCGTGCCAGCCGGCGCGGCGTGGGACCGCGTGGTGCAGCCGGACGATGTTCTGCTGTTTCGCTATTCCGCTCTGACGTTCAACGGCCATCGCATCCACTACGACCGCAGGTTCGCCACCGAAACCGAAGGCTACCCCGGGCTGGTGGTGCACGGCCCGCTGATCGCAACGCTGCTGCTCGATCTCTTGCGGCGGCACATGCCGGAAGCGCAAGTAGCGAAGTTCGAATTCCGCTCGGTCAGTCCCCTGTTTGACACCGCGAGCTTCTCGCTGCACGGCAAACCCGAGAGCGACGGGAAAACGATCTCGCTCTGGGCGACCGACGCGGAAGGTGGCCTGGCGATGCTCGCGCTAGCGACAGTCGGCTAGGAATTAATCGTAATACTTCGGAGATTTCTTCAGTTTGGCGTTGGCATCGAAATCGTGCTCGATCCACAGCTGCGTCTTGGTCTTCTTGCAGTAATCCTCGATCATCGCGCGGCTGGCGAGCGACTGTTCCTTGTTGTACTCGAATGTCGGAACGCGCCCCGATCCCCGCTCTTCCGGATAGTGATACAGATCGCCCGCGAGCATCACGTTTCCCGTCTTCTTCAGATGGAGAATCAGCACCTGATGACCGGGCGTATGTCCGGGCGCCGATTTGATGATCACTTTTCCGTCGCCGAACACATCGTACTCATCCTTCGTGATCAGCACGGTCTGCGCGGCCTTCAGCTGGTCGTAGTCCTTGGGATCGACAAGCGCCGGCGGCTTCTCCGCGAACATCGCATCGCGCTCAATGGGCCGGACGAGCCACGTCGACCCCGCAAATTCGTTGGAATTGGCGATGTGGTCGCCGTGATAGTGGGAGTGCGCGAGATACGTGATGTCGCCAGGCGCGTAGCCGATCTCCGCCAGCTGCGATTTCAATGTGCGCGTCGCGGTCGAAGGCCCCTGCGTCACGGGCTTGCCGTCGTCCTTGAAATCCTCGTCCCGAATCACGCCCACATCCCAGATCAGCGTGCCCTTCGGATCGACGATCAGGTAGCAAGGAACCGCAAAATCGATCGTCTTCACTTCTTCGCGCTTGAAATTGAACAGCGCCGGATCCAGGCCCTTGATCACGCCGCAATCGAACACGTACAAGCGCACGCTCTTCGGCACCCGCGGATGAGCTTCTTGCGCGCGCGCCGTGGCGGTCACCGCGGCCCCCCCCAGCACACAAAGCGTCAGCATCGCGAAAATTCGCGAAATTCGCACGGACGGATTCATAGCTGCTCCTTGGAATAAAGCGGGCCAATCATACTCAAATCGTCGAAGCCGTGGAACTCTTTCCGCGCAACGAGGGTATAATGCGCCGCGGTTTGGGGGCACCGTTCTAACAGCGCGTGGACGCGTTTGCGGGAGGAAGCCATGGGTGAACTCGAAGCGAAAAACGAAAAGATTGTCAGGCATTTCTTCGACACGCTGAGCTCCGCCGATCTGGAAAAGCTCCGCCCGCTGCTTCACGAGGACGCCGTATGGGGCACCATGGCCACCGGAATTCAAAGCGCGGGCGACAAACACGGACGCAAGGAGATCATTGACGATTTCCTCGGCCCGATTCGCGGAATATTCGAGCCCGGCGATCCCAAGGTGCTGATCCAGAATCTGGTGTTGCAGGGGCCATACGCGGCTGTCGAAGCGAAAGGCCTCGGCAAATTCAAGAACGGCAAGGACTACAACAACCGCTACGCTTTCTTCCTCGAAATCAAGGACGACAAAGTCATCGCCCTGCGCGAATACATGGACAGCTACTACGTGAGCACGCTCTAGCTCTGAGGATTCGTCTATGTAGCTCAGGTTGTCCCCGACGGCTTGTGTCGGGGCGGCCTGAGGGTTTTCGGCCACGCCTTGTTTTTCGTTCTTGCCTTTGCTTCCGACCCAGGTCGTCCCGCCAACCCGCTTTCACGCCCCGCCGTTCACCGTAGTCCCGCCGTCAATCCGCAAGATCGCCGCCGTAATATAGGACGCCTCTGGTGAAGCCAGGAAAACCGCCGCGGAAGCAACATCCTCTGCGGTCCCATTCCGCCCCAGCGGACACCTCTGCCGCCGCGATTCGTAGAGCGCGTCGTCGTTGTTGTTCATGGCGCGCGCGCCGGGCGTCGGCACGGTGCCCGGGCAGACAGCATTGACGCGGATCTTGCGCGGGCCGAATTCAACGGCCAGCGAGCGCGTGAGAGACGACACTCCGCCCTTGATCGCCGAATAGACGGTCGAGCGCGGCACGCCAAGCTCCGCCGCAGGCGAGGTGTTGTTGATGATCACGCCGCCTCTTTCCGGATCCATGTGCTTCAAGGCGGCCTGCGCGCTCCAGAAAATCGCCTTCAGGCCGACGTCGATCATGCGCGCGACGGTTTCCTCGCGGATTTCAGCGACCGGCTCGCGGCGGAACACGATGGCGTTGTTCGCGACGATGTCCAGCCGGCCGAACTCGGCGACTAATTCATCGACGGCGCGCAAGAAATCATCGCGGCGGCTCACGTCAATCGCGAACGCCCGCGCCGCGCCGGCGTTCTTTTCAATTTCGCGCACGGTGGCCTGCGCGGTGGCCGGATCGATGTCCGCCACGCCGACGATCGCGCCCTCCGCCGCGAATGCAAGGGCCATCACCTGCCCGATCCCGCGGCCAGCCCCGGTGACGAACGCAACCTGCCCTTTCAGACGCGGCATCGTTTTGCTCCCGTTAGAATTCAAGAACGTATGGAGACGGCTGAAGCAGCGGCACCGTTTGCCATCGAAGTGGCGCCGGACGACTGGTCTTCCTTGATGAGGTCGGCCGCTTTCTCGCCGATCATGAACACCGCGGGCGCGGGTCCGCACGACGGCAGCGCCGGCATGATCGAGGCGTCGACGACTCGTAGCGATTCGATTCCGCGAACGCGCAAGCGTTCATCCACCACCGACATGTGGTCCTGTCCCATCTTGCACGTGCCGCTGGGATGACAAAACGTGGTGCTCGTGCCATGCAAGAATTCGCGGATGTCGTCGTCGGTCTTGCAGGCATCGCCCGGCGCGTCTTCTCCCAAAATGAGAGAACTGAGCGGCTCGGTCTGAAAAATGCGGCGCACCCACTTCACGCCTGCGAGCAAACCGTCTTCATCGCTAGCCACGGAAAGGTAGTTCGCATTCATCGCCGGCGTTTGCCGGGGATCGGCGGATTTCAACAGCAGCCGGCCCCGCGACTTGGGGCGCACGTAAGCGACACCGCCGGTCACTCTGGGGATCGGATCGGGCGCGATGCGTCCGCTCTTGTCGTACACGTAGCTCATCGCGCGGAAAACGATTTGCAGGTCGGGGCAAGGCGTGTCCGGCAGACCGCGGGCCAGAGCCGTGGCCTGCGAAGCGCCGTTTGTCAGCGGCCCGCGCTTCACAGCATAGTA
>JARLGK010000188.1 GCA_031296075.1 Candidatus Acidiferrales bacterium | reverse complement strand
TCGACGTGCGAAGGGCTTTCCATCTTGCGCGACGCGCGGGCGGAGGGGCTGCCGGTCAGCGTGGAGACATGCCCGCACTACCTGCACTTGACCGCCGAAACGATCGCCGACGGAGCGACACTGTGCAAGTGCGCGCCGCCGATTCGCAGCCGCGAGAACCGCGAAAAACTGTGGCAGGGGCTCCGCGAAGGCGTGATCGATCTTGTAGCCACGGACCATTCTCCGTGTCCGTCGTCGATGAAAAAGCTCGAAGAAGGCAACTTCAAAACTGCCTGGGGCGGGATCGCGAGCCTTTCGATGGCGCTGCCGGTAATGTGGACCGAAGCCAGCCGCAGAGGGTTCACGTTGCGAGACATCGCGCGGTGGATGGCCGAAGGGCCGGCGCGGTTAGCAGGTTGCGATGCGAGTAAAGGGCGAATCGCGGCGGCATATGACGCGGACCTGGTGATCTTCGAGCCGGAGGCGGAATTCGCGGTCACGCCGGATCGGTTGCATTACCGGCATGCGGTTTCTCCCTACATGGGCGAGAGGCTTCGCGGCATCGTCAAGGCTACGTATCTGAGAGGGAAGCCCGTATTCGCCGGGGGCAAATTTTCGGGTGATCCGATCGGCCGGGAATATCAGCCGTAGGAGCGCGGCGGACGACAGAAATCAGGTCTACAAAACTTTTCGGTTTTCATTCACAATATCGCGAGCCCGGGAAATCCTTTCGGGTCACACTGCGATTTTCCCATATGTTCGTGCCGAGCCTGACGTGAAGAGCGAGCGTATCGTCGCCTTGTCCGCGCCGCGAAAGGAAGGGCGCGACAAAGTCACGGGACGAGCGCGGTACATTGACGACATCACGCTGCCGGAGATGCTCTACGGCGCGACGGTGCGCAGCCGAATTCCACGCGGCAAAATCAAGAAGATCACGTTCGGGCCCGGGATCAACTGGGACAAGTTTGTCGTCGTCACCGCGAAAGACATTCCCGGGAAAAATTACATCGCGCTGATCGAAAACGATCAACTGTGCCTCGCGGATGGAATTGTCAATCATCCGGAGGAGCCCGTCCTTCTGCTCGCCCATCCGGATCGCCACGCGCTGCCGAAAGCCGTCGAAGCGGTTTCCATTGAGTACGATTCGCTGCCGCCGGTTTTCACGATCGAAGAAAGCGAGCGGCAGTCGGAAATCATCTGGGGCGCGGACAATATTTTCAAAACGTATTTGATTCAAAAGGGTGACGTGGACGGCATCTGGGAGAAAGCCGACTACATCGTCGAAGGCGAGTACTCGACCGGGGCGCAGGAGCAGCTCTATATCGAGACCAACGGAGCGATCGCGGCCTTTGACGCGGAGCGAGGCCTCACCGTGTGGGGATCGCTGCAGTGTCCTTATTACGTTCACAAGGCGCTGATGGCGCTGTGCAACTTACCGGAAACAAAAGTCCGCGTGGTGCAAACGGAAACGGGTGGCGCCTTCGGCGGCAAGGAAGAATATCCGTCGATGCTTGCGGCGCATGCGTCGCTGCTGGCGATGAAGTCCAGGCGGCCGGTGAAAATCGTGTACGACCGCGCGGAGGACATGGTTGCGACGACGAAGCGGCACCCTTCGCGGACGCGGCACCGCACTGCGGTCCGCAAAGACGGCAAGATTCTCGGCGGCGAAATCGAGCTGGTGATTGATGGCGGGGCGTACGTGACGTTGTCGCCCGTGGTTCTTTCGCGCGCCGCGATTCACGCCGGTGGTCCCTACGAATGGCCCGCCATCCGCGTGCGCGCGAAGGCGGTGGCCACGAACGCACCTCCGCACGGGGCGTTTCGCGGGTTCGGGGCGCCGCAAAGCTTGTTTGCGATGGAGCGGCACATGGACCGCATCGCGCGCGCGGTGAATTTGTCGCCCGTTGAGATCCGACGTATCAATTTCCTGAAGCCGGGGCAGACGACGATCACGGAGCAGACCATTAATGAGCCGGTAGACCTCGGAAAGATGCTCGACCGGGCCCTGGAACATTCATCGTACGAAGCGAAGAAGCAGTGGTTCGCGCGAGAAAACGAGTCCGGCGCGGTCAGGAAGGGAATGGGCGTCGCCGCATTTCTGCACGGCGCGGGATTCACGGGATCGGGCGAGCGCTATCTGGCTTCGGTGGTCGGCGTGGAAGGGACGGCAGAAGGCCGCGTGCGCGTGCTCGTTTCCAGCACGGAGTTCGGGCAGGGAACCAACACCGTCCTTTGCCAGATTGCCGCTGAAACGCTTGGGCTGCCCTACGACGATGTCGAAATCGCGCAGCCGGACACGACGGAAGTGCCCAACAGCGGCCCCACGGTCGCCTCGCGCACGGCCATGGTCGTGGGAAGCCTGGTGGCGTCCGCCGCGCGAGGACTTGAACAAACGCTGACCGCTTCCGGCAAGCTAGGGAAAACTTATAGCGCGGAAGAATTCCGGCGGGCCTGCCGCGAGCACGTTGCCGCGCACGGCCGATTTCGATCGCTGGCGCGCTACGAGCCGCCGGCGAATATTTACTGGGACGACCAAAACTATAGGGGCGAGGCGTACGCCGCGTTTGCGTGGGCGATCTATGTGGCAGAAGTCACGGTGGATCTGGCGACGTATAGCGTCTCGGTGGCCGATTTCGTGGCGCTGCAGGAAGTCGGCAGGGTATTGAATCCAGTTTTGGCGCGGGGACAAATTATCGGCGGCGTCGCTCAAGGGATCGGATTCGCGCTGTACGAAAAAGTGGAATGGCGGGACGGCTGCATGCAGAATGGCCAGATGACGAATTACATCATGCCCACTTCGGCGGACGTGCCTCCCATTCGCGTTTTCTTTGAGGAGCTGGGCAATACCCATGGCGCGTACGGCGCGAAGGGCATCGGCGAGCTACCGATGGACGGTCCCGCGCCCGCGATTGTGAATGCCATCGAAGATGCGCTCGGGATTCCGCTCGATTCCGTGCCCTTGCTTCCCGAGAATATTTTCGACGCGATCGCTTCCGCATCGAATCGCGAAAGTGACGCTCGTTCCCCGACCGGAGTGCGATGACGAAGACAGGCGCCACCCCATGCGACGTTTCCTTGATCGTGAATGGCGAACCGAGGACGGTGCGCGCGTATCCGATGGAAAGATTGCTGGACGTGCTGCGGCAGCAGCTCGGACTGACCGGCACAAAGGAAGGATGCGGAGAGGGCGAGTGCGGCGCGTGTTCGGTGATAATGGATGGCGCGCTGGTGGACAGCTGCCTCGTGCCGGTTCTACAGGCTCAGGGGTCGAACGTCGTTACGATCGAAGGGCTCGGTAAAGATGCACGAGCGTGCGCCCTGCAGGAGACATTTCTGGAATGCGGCGGCGCGCAATGCGGCATCTGCACGCCGGGAATGATTCTGGCGGCCGTGCATCTGCTGAATGAGAAACCCGAGCCCACGATGGACGACATTCGGGACGGCCTCGCGGGCAATCTTTGCCGTTGTACCGGGTACGTCCAGATTTTCGAGGCCGTGGCCGCGGCGGCGCGGCGCGGTGTGGCAAGATGAGGTCCGACCCGGCAGAGTACGACTTGGTTGCCCCCGCGAATCTGCAAGCGGCGGTGTCGCTTTTGGCGAGCGAGCCGGGACGCTGGCTTCCCATCGCCGGCGGCACGGATTTGATGGTGCAATTCGCCGCGGGAACGCTGCGGGCGCGGAAACTGATCAGCATTGCGCGACTTCCGGAGCTGCGGCGCACCGAGGTGTTCGCGGAAGAGATTGAGATTGGCGCGGGTTGCACTTACACCGATGTGCGTAAGCACGACATCGTGGACAGCGAGTTTCCCATGCTGGCAAGAGCGGCCAGCTGGACCGGCGGAATCGCGAATCAGAATCGAGGCACGCTCGGCGGCAATATTGTTAACGCATCGCCGGCGGGGGATTCCTTGCCCGCGCTGCTCGCGTATGATGCGGATCTGATACTGGTTTCCGTTCGCGGAGAACGGCGGGTGCCGTATGCAAGTTTTCACACGGGGTACAAGAAAACGAAGCTGGCGGCGGACGAGCTGATTCGCGCGGTGCGCTTGCCCAGGCGATTTGGCGGGTATTTTTCCCACGCGCGCAAAGTGGGAACGCGCAACGCGCAGGCTGTTTCCAAAGTGTGCATCGCGGCGCTGGCACGAATGGAGGATGGAACGGTGCAGGATGCGCGGATCGCTTTCGGAAGCATCGCGCCGATGCCCGTTCGTCTGGCGGAAACCGAGCGACTGCTGAATCGAAAGCGGCTCGATCCGTCGCTCGTGCTGTTGGCGAGCAAGACGGCGGCGGCCGAGGTCCAGCCGATTGACGACATTCGATCCACGGCGAGATACCGCGCGGCGGTGGCCGGGAATCTGGTTGCCGAGTTTCTCGAACGACTTGGCGAAACGCAGCGCGCGCCGAGCGAGGTGCTGGCGCGCTGGAACGGCTTGCCGGCGGACGAGGCGGAAAACGAGATTTTGGCTTGTTGCGGCTCGCGAGTGTGGGCCCGCGGAATGGCCGCCCGTAGGCCGTTTCTAGACGAAGCGGCGGTGCTCGCTGCGTCGGATGAAACGTGGCGCAATTTGGGCGAGTCGGATTGGATGGAAGCGTTCCGGAGTCACCCGCGGATCGGTGAGTCGCGTGCGGCGCAAATTTTATCTGCCCGCTCCGCGGCCTGGTCGGCGCAAGAGCAGAGCAACGCCGCTGCGGCGGATGATGCCATCAAGATCGCGTTAGCTGAGGCGAATCGCAAATACGTGCGGCAATTTGGCCGAATCTTTATCGTGTGCGCTGCCGGCAAGACGGGCTCCGAAATTCTGCAGATCCTGCGGCGACGGTTGCAGAATGATGACGGGGCCGAACTCCGCGAAGCGGCTGAGCAGCAGCGGCAGATCACTCAAATTCGCCTGAGAAAGTGGCTGCAGGGATGAGCGCGATTTCAACCCACGTGCTGGATACCGCCCGTGGCCTGCCCGCGAGCGATGTCCCGGTGCGGCTCGAGCGGCAAGAAAGTTCCGGCGACTGGCGGCTGCTCGCCTCTGGGCGCACCGATCGGGACGGCCGATGCGCCGAGTTGCTGCCGGCGGGAGAGAGTTTGCCGGCAGGGAATTACCGCATGACTTTTGATGCAGCGAGCTATTTTGCGGCGCGGAAAGTCGAGGGATTGTATCCCGTGGTGCAAATCACGTTTGCCGTTCGCGCGGGTGAGGCGCATTTTCACATTCCGTTGCTCTTGAGTCCGTACGGGTACACGACCTACCGAGGAAGTTGAACCGATGATGGCGCTGGCCGAAAACCGGTATGGAAAATCGCGCATCCGCCTGGTTCGCGTGAAGCGGCATCCGGAGCGGCACGACTTTGCCGAATGGATGCTGGAAATCCTGCTTCGGGGAGACTTCGAGAGATGCTTCACGGACGGTGACAACAGCAAGATTCTTGCCACGGACACGATGAAGAACACCGTCTATTCGCTGGCGCGCGATTCATCGGCCGCGAGCATGGAAGAATTCGGCAAGGAGCTGATTGATTTCCTGCTGCGCCGCAACCCGCAAGTCTCGCAGGCGGAGGTGAGCATATCGGAAAAGGCGTGGGAGCATCTGGTGACGGGCGGAAAGCCGCACCCAACCACTTTCGTGCAGACGAGCAGCGAACGCGGCACAACCAGAGTGACGCGCTCGCAAGGCGGCAAGTTCTCGGTCACTTCCGGGCTCGAGAACCTGGTGATCATGAAGACGGCGGGATCGGGGTTCGAAGGCTACATTCAGGACGCGCTCACCACTTTGCCGCCGACCGCCGATCGCCTCTTCGGCACAGCCCTTCGCGCCGGCTGGAAATACAGCGCGGATCGCGTGGCATTCGTTCCGTCGCGCGCGAAAATCCGCGGAGTCCTGCTCGCGGTGTTTGCCGGACACGAAAGCAAGTCCGTGCAGCACACGCTCTATGCGATGGGCGAAGCGGTTCTGGAAAGCGTCGCGGAAGTGGAAGAGATCGAATTGACCATGCCGAACCTGCATTGCCTGCTCGTGGACCTGTCGCGCTTCGGGCAGGACAATCCGAATGAAATATTCGTGCCCACCGATGAACCCCACGGCTACATTGAGGCGCGCATCCGCCGGAACGGATGAGCGTCCGGCACTCATGAGCGGCGTGAGCACAGCAAGCACGGCAATCGAGCGCTGCCGGAAGCTGGCAGGTTTCAGCCAGGACGCGGGCGGCACGCGTAGGACGTTTCTCTCGCCGCCCATGCGGGATTGCCATCGCGAAATCGCCGCGTGGCTCGAGCCGTTGCGGGCCGAGGTGCAAATCGACGCGGCCGGCAATCTGCGCGGCTTCTATCCCGCTGCGGAGCCGAACGCGCCGCGATTGTTAATTGGATCGCACCTCGATACAGTCCCTAATGCCGGTGCGTTCGACGGCGTTCTCGGCGTGGTTCTTGGTGTGGCTTTGCTCGAAGCGCTGAACGGCAAGCGGCTTCCGTTTGGAATCGAAGTGATCGGCTTCTCAGAGGAAGAGGGAGTCCGTTTCGGCACGCCGTTCATCGGAAGCCGCGCGCTGGTGGGGCGTCTCGACGAAGAGTTGTTGGGCCGCCGGGACGAAAATGGCATTTGCGTGCGGCAGGCGATTGAGGATTTCGGCCTGGACGCACGCGAGATTCCCGAGGCTGTTTTGAGCGACAACACTTTGGGCTACGTGGAATTTCACATCGAGCAGGGACCGGTCCTCGACGCGCTGGAGCGCCCGCTCGGAGTGGTCGAGGCCGTCGCCGGCCTGAGCAGGCTCGAATTCACATTCGTGGGCCGGACGAATCACGCGGGCACCACGCCCATGGATCTACGCCACGACGCGATGGCCGCAGCCGCGGAATGGATTACCGCAGTCGAACACGAGGCGCATCGAGTTCAAGATCTGGTGGCGACAGTGGGTGCGCTGACGGCGAAACCGGGAGTGGTCAACGTGATTGCGGGCGAGGCTCGATTGACGCTCGACGCGCGCCATGGCTCCGACGAGGTTCGAGGCCGCGCCGTGGATACGCTGATCCGGTTGGCAGAAACGATCGCGGAGAGGCGCGGGCTGACGGTGCGCCACAAAACTCTACTCAACCAGCCATCCGTCGCGATGAACGCGTCGCTGACGCGCCAAATCGAAGAGGCGGTCCGGCGAGCGGGCTGCGAACCGCACCGGATGGTGAGCGGGGCGGGTCACGACGCGATGATTCTGGCCGAGAAAGTTCCCGCCGCGATGATTTTCCTGCGCACGCCGCACGGGATCAGCCACGATCCCGCGGAAAGCGTCCGAGTCGAGGACGTGGCCAAAGCTATCGACGCAGGTTCGCACCTGCTCGCGCTACTCGCAGCCTCACCCGCGATTCAAAGGAGAACGGACCTTGCATAACCTTGGTCGAACGCGAAGCTCCCATCAACCGAATCATCTCCTGCTCACGCCCGACACATTCGTGCGGGTTCCTTTACCGGGCATGAAGAATTGCACCGCTGTCGTCCACGTGGGCCCGGCCCTGGGCGCGGCATTCACGCAGTACACGGCCGAGTTCGAAAGCGGCGGCGAATTGGGCGGCACGACCGCGCAACGTTTCGTGTATGTGCTCGAGGGCGGCGTCAAGGTGGAAGCGGAAGGGAAGTCCAGCCAGCTCGCCGCGCGCGGTTATGTTTATTTCCCCGAAGGTTTGGCCCACCGCGTGGTTGCCACGCAAACGAGCCGCGTGGCCGTCGTCGAAAAACCGTACCAGCTGCTCGATGCAGCGAAGCGGGCGTCCGCAATTGTGTCGAGCGAAGATGCGGTGACGTCGCACGCACTCGGCGACGACCCGGACCTGCAGGTCAAGTGCCTGCTGCCCGACACGATGAGCTTCGATTTCGCGGTGAACACGATGGTCTATCAGCCGGGAGCGGCGCTCAGCATGGTCGAGATGCACGTGATGGAGCACGGCCTGCTGATGCTCGAAGGCGGAGGAATTTACAGGCTCGGCGATTCGTGGTATCCCGTCGCGGCCGGCGACTTTATTTGGATGGGGCCGTGGTGCCCGCAATGGTTTGGCGCGATCGGCAAAGCGCCAGCGAAATATCTGATCTACAAGGACTGGAACCGGCATCCGCTGCCCGACAAGCCACGATGACCCTCGCGATTGATTCGGAGCGTCTGCAATCCGAGATCGAAGCGCTCGCTTCCATTTCGGATGCGGAACCTCCGGCGGTAACTCGAATCGTTTTCACGCCGACGGATCTACAGGCTCGCGCGTGGCTGAAGGAACGCTTCGAGGCGGCCGGGCTTGCCGTGCGCCAAGACGCCATTGGGAATACGTTCGCGCGTTGGAACGGATCCGATCCGAAAGCGCCGGTTGTCGGCACCGGCTCGCACATTGATGCGATTCCCAACGCCGGAAAGTACGATGGCGTGGTCGGAGTGCTCGGAGGCCTCGAAGCGATACGCGCGTTGCAACGCGACGGATTTCGCCCGAAGAATTCCATTGAGCTCCTGCTGCTCACCTCGGAGGAGCCGACGCGCTTCGGGATCGGGTGCATCGGCAGTCGGCTGCTTTCTGGTAGTCTTTCTCCCGATTCCGCACGCAAGCTCAAGGATGCCGACGGTAAGTCCGTGGACGAAGTCCGCCTGCAGGCCGGGCTGCGCGGTGAGCTCGAAGAAGTGAAATTGCCGCCCGGATATTACAAGGCGTTCGTCGAATTGCACATCGAACAGGGGCCGATCCTGGAACGCGAGAAGATCCCTCTCGGAATTGTGACGAAAATCGCGGCGCCCGCGAGCGCGCGCATTTCAATCGAGGGCGCGGGCGGGCACGCCGGCGGAGTCCTGATGCCGGACCGGCGGGACGCCCTCTGCGCCGCGTCCGAACTCATTCTGGCGGTCGAAAATGCGGCGCGAACCAGCGGATCAATTGATACGGTCGCGACCGTGGGAATCTGCGATGTGTTTCCGGGCGCGGTCAACAGCATTCCCAGTCGCGTTCGGCTGAGTCTTGACGTTCGCGACACGGACCTTGCCCGACGTGACGCCGTCATGGACGGGATCGAGCGCGCCTCGCAGGAAATTTCGGACAAGCGGCACGTCTCGGTTCAAACCGAGATGCTGAACGCGGACGTGCCTGCCGATTGTGATCCCGGAATCGTCCAGGCGCTCTCGCGTTCCTGCGAAAAGCACCGGCTAAGCTTTCGTCCGATGATCAGCCGCGCCTACCACGACTCACTTTTTATCTCGCGCGTCGCACCGGTGGCCATGCTTTTCATCCCTTGCCGCAATGGTTACAGCCATCGCCCCGATGAGTACGCGTCTCCAGAGGACATCGTGCGCGGAGCGCTGGTGCTCGCCGAGACTCTAGCGAGCTTGTCCGCGTGATCCAGCGGACGAGCTGTTCAGCTTTCCTGCACGGCGGGAATAATTCGGTGAATGAGTTTCCTCGGGGGCGGAGCCGAATCGGCGATCTGGTAGCTCTGTAGCAGCAGCGTTTTTGCCAGGCCCGCGCGGGCCTCGGAGTTATACATCAGCGTGCAAAGAGTTTCGCCCGCCGCGACTCGATCGTGGACCTTCTTATGCAGGATGATTCCGACCGCCGGGTCCACGGAATCTTCCTTTTTCTCGCGTCCGCCGCCGAGAATCACGCAAGCCGTGCCCACGGCTTCGCACTGGATCGCGCGGACGTAACCGCTTCTCGAACTCACCACATCGAGAGCGGCCTTTGCGTGCGGCAGGAGAGTGGCATCGTCAACCACGCGGGGATCTCCGCCCTGCAACGCAATCATCTGGCGGAACTTCCCGAGCGCCTGCCCGGATTGAATTAATTCGGCGGCGAGTTTTTTCCCCAACGCGACGGTTGTTGCGCGCCCGCCGAGATGAAACATCCACGCAGCCAACTCCAGGCAGAGCTGGCGCAAATCCTCGGGACCGCTGCCGCGAAGCACTTCGAGAATTTCTTCTACTTCGAGTGCGTTGCCCACGTGCAACCCTAGCGGCTGATCCATGTCGGTAATAAGCGCCACCGTTTTCTTGCCCATCCGCTCGCCGGTCTCGACCATCAGCTCCGCCAGAAATGCCGCGTCCTCTTCCGTTTTCATGAACGCGCCCGAGCCGGTCTTCACGTCCAGCACCAGGCCGTCGATGCCTTCCGCCAGTTTCTTGCTCATGATCGAGGCGCAAATCAGGAAAGGGCTCTCCACCGTGCCGGTCACGTCACGCAAAGAATAAAACAAGCGGTCGGCGGGAGCGATTTCGGCCGTCTGGCCGATCATCGCGCAGCCGCATGCGCGCAACACTTCGCGGAAACGCTTTGCGTCGAGCCTCACGTTGAAGCCCGGAATCGCTTCGAGTTTGTCGAGCGTGCCGCCGGTGTGACCGAGCCCGCGGCCGCTGATCATTGGCACCACCAGGCCGCCTGCCGCGGCGAGCGGCGCCAGCACAAGAGATGTTTTGTCGCCCACGCCGCCGGTCGAATGCTTGTCGATTTTCGCCGCCGAAAATTCCGAAAGGTCGAGCACCTCGCCGGAATGCAGCATGGTGTCAGTCAGAATGGCCGTTTCAGCGCGGCTCAGGCCTTTGAGCAGCGCAGCCATGAGCCAGGCGGAAATCTGGTAGTCCGGAATTTGTCCCAGCGTGTAGCCGCGGACTAGGTATTCGATTTCGGCGCGGGAGAGTTCGTGTCCATCGCGTTTATTGCGAATTACATCCACGGCGCGAATGGCGCCGGCAGCGGGAGGTTCACCCGAGTCGCTCACTTGAGGCGGAATCCCTCCGGCAGGAGATCGGTGACCGGCAGCTCCTTCGGCCCGGAAGAGCCGAGAAAGTAAACGACTGCCTTCGGCCCAAATTCATAAATCACCTGGCGGCAGGCGCCGCAGGGAGAACACGGCGCGTTGTGGTTGTTGACCACCGCGATCGCCCGAATTTCCATTTTAGGCCCCAGTTGCGCCACTGCGGAAAAAATCGCGGCGCGTTCGGCACAGTTGGTCATGCCATAAGACGCATTTTCAACATTGCAGCCCACGAAAAGTTTGCCGGTGGTGGTCAGCAGCGCCGCGCCCACCTTGAATTTCGAATAGGGCGCGTAGGCGTTCTTCATGGCTCGCCGGGCCGCTTCGAGCAGCCGCTTCCGCGCATCGCCGTTGGGTTTACGCTTATGCATGGACCAAATCCAGCCGTCCGGGATTTTCGGCTACTCATTCCCCGCGCTGTAAAAAATCCGTGGATAGCGTAGTAATATCTATTCGCTATGTCGAGCCAAAACTCAGCCGCGGACAGAAAATCGGCGATTCAGACCTGGCAGCAACTCGCCGCCATCATCGACCACACGCTTCTTCGCCCCGAAGCGACCGCCGATCAGGTGGTGCGCCTCTGCGAGGAAGCGCGGGAATTCTCTTTCGGCTCAGTCATGGTGAATTCCGCCCGTGTGGCGCTCGCCGTTTCGAAATTGCAAGGTAGCGCCGTGAAGGTCGGCGCCGTTGTCGGCTTTCCGCTGGGCGCCTCGCTGACGAACGTCAAAGTATTTGAGGCCGCCGAAGCGATGAAACTGGGCGCGCGCGAAATCGACATGGTCATGAATATCGGGGCGCTGAAATCCGGCGATCATGATTTCGTGCTCGCGGACATACGAGCCGTCGCCGAAGCCGTCCACGCGCAGAAAGCTCTGCTCAAGGTTATTCTCGAAGCGGGCCTTCTCACGAATGATGAAAAGCTCGTCGCCTGCGAGACTAGCGAAAAAGCTGGCGCGGATTTCGTGAAGACCTCGACCGGATTTCTCGGAGGCGTGGCGACGGTGGAAGACGTCGCCCTGATGCGCCGCGCCGTGACGATCGGAGTGAAAGCCTCCGGAGGAATTCGAAACGCGAGCGACGCGCGCAAGATGATCGACGCCGGCGCAACCCGCCTCGGCACCAGCAGCGGAGTGAGCATCATCCGCGAATGGCGCGCCGAAACAGAAGGGAAGTCGTCGGCTCGCTAGCAGCGTCCGCTTTGGACCACTTCTAACAGCCGCTTTCTAGGGGTAGACCTCGATGAGCCACTTGATTGCATAACAATCAAGTGATCGCGACCGGCCGGACGGCGCGCTTGACAATCCTTCTCCGGAAAACCTAAAATCACTTAGGCGAAGAAAAAGCGAAAACTAAAGACCCCTTCTTTTCGCCCTTCGCGTTCGCCATGAGCTTAAAAACTGCTGCTTTGCGTGCGCACGTCGCATCCGCGCTCGCTACGCGTGTCGCCAGTCCCTTTGAATATCGCGACCGCCCGGCCGTGGAAACGGTTCCGGCCGGCATTCACTCCGTGGATTTTCTCACCGGAGGATTTCCACGCGGCAGCCTGACGGAAATCTATGGCCCTCCGTGTTCCGGCAGAACCAGCCTGCTAATTTCTGCGCTGGCGTCGCGAACGTCTGCGTCGGAGGTGTGCGCGCTCGTGGACGCGCGCGACGCTTTCGATCCCATTTCTGCCGAAGCTGCCGGAGTGAAGTTGAAGCATCTGCTCTGGGTGCGTTGCCGCAACGTTGACCAGGCTCTGCGCTCGACCGATCTGCTGATACAGGGCGGCGGCTTCGGCTTGATCGCCCTCGATTTCGGCGACACCCCGGCGCAGGTGGTCCGCTACGTTCCTCTTCAAGTCTGGTTTCGTTTTCGCCGCGCCGTCGAGTCCACGCCCACGATCCTCGTCGTTCTCGAGCAGGAATCGAACGCCAAGACGTGCGCCTCCCTGGTTCTTAAACTTCGCATGCAAGCAGCCCGATGGTCGCGCGCATCCGGAACGGCGGAAGAAATTCTTCCACCACACTCGCCGGGATGCCTGCTCGATGGCGCGCAGAGCCATGCGGAAATGATTCGTTCCCGAGCGAAGCGGGAAGGGAACCGGCTGATTCGAGACGAGGAAATTTTCATGGGCGCGGGCGGCAGCGGCGCCGATTTCGAAACGGAAGCAATGGAGATTTATTCCCATGCATTACCCGGCATGCACAGTTCGGGAGGAGGGCCCGGAAAAAGGTGAGGAATCTTTCCAGTCCCTTTTCCTCTCCGCCGGACTTCCCATGGCCTTCGCTTCCATTTTCGTTCCCAATTTTATTCTGCAGGCGGTTGTGCGCGCCGAGCCAGCCTTGCGCGAGCACGCCCTCGCTCTGATCGACGGCAACCCGCCGCTGTGCAGCGTGGTGGCCATCAACGAAAAAGCCGCTCAATCGGGAATCGAACTCGGGATGACAAAAATGAACGCGGCGCAATTCGCCAGCTTGGAAATGCGTCCCCGTTCCCGGCCGCAGGAAAAAATCGCGCACGCGGTATTGCTTGATATTGGCTGGTCGGTTTCCCCGCGAATCGAAGACACCGCGCAGGACGCGATCGTTCTCGATCTTTCCGGCCTGACCCATTTATTCGGCGCGGAAAAAGATATCGGCGCGCATCTTGTGCAGCGTTCCTGTGAATGCGGCTTGCTGTCGAACGTCGCCATCGCCTCGAACGTGGATACGGCTCTGATCGCTGCCCGCGGTTTTAAGGGAATCACGGTGATTCCGCTCGGGCAGGAATCGAAGTCTCTGGGCGATTTGCCCGTCGGCGTCCTTTTCCCGTCCGCGGAGACCGCCGAAACATTGAGCCGCTGGGGCGTGCGCACCTGCGCCGCGTTTGCCGGCCTGCCGGTTTTGCAGCTTTCCGAACGCCTCGGGCAGGAAGGAGTCCGCCTGCACGCCCTGGCGCGCGGCGCCACCTCGCGCTCGTTTGCGATCGCAGAGCCCGGCCATTTTTTCGAGGAAGAGATGGAGCTGGACGATGCCGTCGAGGAACTCGATCCTCTTTCGTTTCTCCTGGGCCGGTTGCTCGATCAGCTTTGCGTGCGCCTGGCGGCGCGATCGCTCGCGGCTGCTTCGCTGCGCGTGCGTTTTGAGCTGCAGCCCGCTTTCGAAAATGCGCTGGACGTTCGTAAAGAGATGTTTCGCCGGATCGATCCGCCCGGCGTGTATGAAAGGGAACTACGGCTCTCCGTCCCGGCGCGCGATTCGAAAATGCTTTTGAAATTGCTGCGCCTGCGTTTGCAATCGAATCCCCCGGGTGCTCCCATTCACAAAATCGTGCTGGCAGCGGAATCCGCGCGGCCGCGCTCTACGCAAGGCGGCTTGTTTCTTCCCAGCTTTCCGGATCCCGAAAAACTCGAGCTCACCATCGCGCGCATCGCGAACGTGGTCGGCGAAGGGAATGTCGGCTCGCCCTCGCTGGTCGACACATGGCGCCCGGGAGAATTTCAGATGCGGCGGTTTCTCACTCCGATGGAATCCGCCGAAGCGGCCAGCAGCGATAGCGGCGCGATTCATCCGCGAAGGCAGCGCGACAATTTCAAAGCTCGGGCGAGTGTTCGATTTTTTCGCCCGCCCGTTCCCGCAACGCTTGAATTAAATGCAGGCTGCCCCACCCGCGTTTTTTTCCAGGGGCTGCGCGGAGAGGTGCTGGCCGCTTCCGGTCCGTGGCGCACGTCCGGCGACTGGTGGCGCGATGATCCCTGGCAACAGGATGAATGGGACCTCGAGATTCATTTCCATTCTTCTTCGGCGGCCCGCGATCCAGTCGCTGCATTGCGCGCTGATTGCGGCCTCTATCGCTTCTACTACGACGCACTGCGCGGAAGCTGGTTCGTGCGGGGAATCTACGATTGATGTACGTCGAGCTTCACGCGCGATCCGCATTCAGTTTTCTCGAAGGCGCTTCCTTGCCCGAAGAATTGGCGCGCGTGTGCGCGGAATACGGCATGCACGCCATGGCGCTGCTCGATCGCGACGGCGTCTATGGTTCGCCCCGCGCTCATCTCGCGGCGAAAAACTTTTCGATCCAAGCGCACGTCGGCGCCGAAGTTACATCCGCCGCGGGCTGGCGCTATCCCTTGCTCATCGAATCCCGCGAGGGCTACCGGAATTTGTGCCGCCTGATCACGCGCATGAAACTTCGCGCGCGCAAAGGGGAGGGAAGCGTCCAGCCCGAGGAAATCGCCGCGATGGGCGGCGGCCTGATCTGCCTGACGGGAGGCGAAGAAGGTCCGCTGGCGCATGCTTTGTCGCAAGGCGGGATGGATATGGCCATCGAATGCGTGCAGGAACTTTGCCGCGCGTTCGGCCGGGACAATATATATGTGGAACTTCAACGCCATTTGTCCCGCGAGGAAGAAGCGCGCAACCAGGCCGCCGTGGCCATCGCGCGAAAGCTGAAGTTGCCGCTGCTGGCGACCAACGGCGTCTCGCACGCGCTGCCGCAGCAACGCGAGCTGCTGGATGTCTTCACCTGCATCCGTCATCACCGCGTGCTCGCAACCGCTGGCCGCTTGCTGAGCCGCAATGCCGAGCGCCATTTCAAGACGCACGCGGAAATGGCGTCGCTTTTCTCCGATCTTTCCGAGGCCGTCGCCGCTACGGAAATTCTTTCCTCGCGCCTGCAATTCACGCTCAACGAGCTCGGGTACCAATTTCCCGTCTATCCGGTTCCCGGCGGCGGGTCGCAGATGGAATTTCTTCGCCGGCGCTCGCACGAAGGCATGATTTTCCGCTACGGCCCGGATGACGTGCGCGCGCGGCGGCAGATCGATCGCGAACTCGCCCTGATCGAAAAGCTGAATCTCTCCGGCTACTTCCTGATCGTCTGGGACATCGTTCGCTTTTGCCGCGAGAAAAATATTCTCGTTCAGGGACGCGGCTCCGCGGCCAACAGCGCCGTTTGCTACGCGCTCGGCATCACCGCGGTCGATCCCGTGGGAATGGATCTCCTCTTCGAACGATTTCTCTCCGAAGAGCGCGGCGAGTGGCCGGACATCGACCTCGATCTCCCGAGCGGCGACCAACGCGAGCGCGCCATTCAGTATGTCTACGAACGCTACGGAAAAGTGGGCGCGGCCATGACCGCGAACGTCATCACCTACCGCGGACGCTCGGCCGCACGCGAAATCGGCAAGGCTCTCTCGTTTGATCCGGAAACGCTCGATCGATTGTCCGCCCTCGTGGGATCGTGGGAATACCGGGACCCCGGCGACACGCTCGAGCGCCAGTTCCGCGACGCGGGCCTCGACCTTCGGCACCGGCGGATTCGCAAGTTTTTCGAGCTGTGCCAGGCCGTGCAGGATTTGCCGCGCCATCTCGGACAGCATTCCGGAGGCATGGTGGTGTGCCAGGGGCAACTGGATTCCGTGGTTCCGCTCGAGCCGGCCACCATGCCCGGCCGCGTGGTCGTGCAATGGGACAAGGAAGATTGCGCCGACATGGGCATCGTGAAAGTGGATCTCCTCGGTCTGGGAATGATGGCTGTGCTGGAAGATTCGCTGCAAATCATTCGCGAGCACCATGGAGAAGAAGTCGATCTCGGCCATCTGCCGGCGAACGATCCCGCCGTCTATGCCGCGCTGCAAAAGGCGGACACGGTCGGGATGTTTCAGGTGGAAAGCCGCGCGCAGATGTCTTGCCTGCCGCGCCTGCACCCCAAATGTTTCTACGATATCGTCGTGCAGGTCGCGATTATTCGCCCCGGACCCATCGTCGGGAAAATGGTTCATCCCTATTTGCGCCGCCGCCAGGGCCTCGAGCCGCCCGAATATTTTCATCCCGCGCTCGAGCCGGCGCTGAAGCGCACGCTCGGAGTGCCTCTTTTTCAGGAGCAGTTGCTGCGCATGGCCATGGTCGCCGCGGGATTCACGGGCGGCGAAGCCGAGGAGCTGCGCCGGGCTGTGGGCATGCGGCGTTCGATGACACGTATGAGGGATCTGGATGGCAAGCTGCGCCGCGGCATGACCGAGAACGGCATCGATCCAAAGGTGCAGGATGAAATCATTCATTCGATCTCGTCGTTTGCGCTCTACGGATT
>JARLGK010000187.1 GCA_031296075.1 Candidatus Acidiferrales bacterium | reverse complement strand
GCGGTCGCGCGACGACCGCTGTGAACGCAGCTGCGATTCCGACCGCGTCTACTCCTTCTACGACGTGCACGCCGGAGTTTACAATTTCACGGCGCGTTTGCCGGTTCGCATGGAGCTGACGCGCAAATCGCTCACCGGCGGCCTGCCGCCGTTCAAGATTCCCAACGGCGCGTGTTACGAATACGATGTGGTCGCGCTGCCAACTGGCCACATTCGCGGCAGTGTTCTCGGCCCCGGCGGCAAGCCGCTTCCGCTCGCATCGGTCGAGCTTTACCGCGCCGGCAGCTACGACGATTCGCGTCCCGGTCTGTGGGGATTTCAAGGCGCCGAGGGCGTATTCGATTTGGACCACGTGGGAGCAGGGGAATACATACTCGTCTTCAACCGCGCGAACCGCATGGATCCCAACGCGCCCTTTCGTCGCGCGTTCTATCCTGGGGTCGCTGACGTGAGCGACGCGCGCACGATCAAGCTCAAGGATGGACAGCAGCTCCTGAAAGTGAATATGCAGGTGACAGACGGCTATCCATCTCATCTTCTCCGCGTCCAAGTGAAATGGCAGGGCACACGTTTGCCTGGAAGCGTTACCGTGATGGCGAAGGCGGATCAGGGTGAGAATCCGTCCGCAGAAAAGCTCGGCGACGGCCTCTATCAGTTCACGTTGCTCGAATCGGCAAACTATGCGATTTCCGCCTGGGAGGATCTGACGCCACGGCGGGCCGCTCCCGGCCGCAGCCGCGCCGATTGCCCGGCGCCCGCACGAATCGAAGCCGCGCCCGTGACGGTTTCCGGATCCGACGGCAGCACGAAGGCGATAACGCTTACTCTGATCAATCCGGCATGCGACAAACCAACGCCGTGAAGGGAGCTTAGGATGAAGAAGATTCTGAGTCATTGTCTGGGATGGGGCGCGATCGTGCTGCTTCTGATTCTCGGACAGACCGCAAGAAGCGCCGCGCAAGAGCCCTCGAAAGACGCGAAGCCTGCCGACGCGAAGCCCGCGGACGCCAAGGCCGCGCCGGAAGAGAAGCCCAAGGAGGAATCCTCCGCGACCGACCACATGATTCGCATCGGCGGGCAGACCATCAACTACAAGGCTACCGCCTCGACAACTCTGCTGAAGGACGACAAAGGGGAGCCGACCGCGCTGATGTATTCGACCGCTTACACTCGCAGCGACGTGAAGGATTTCAGCCAGCGGCCGATCGCATTCATTTACAACGGCGGCCCCGGATCGGCGTCGGTGTGGTTGCACATGGGCGCATTTGGACCGCGCCGCGTGGTTACCGAGAATGCTTCGGCGACGCCTCCCGCGCCCTACAAGGTCGTGGACAATACGGAATCCCTGCTCGACAAGACGGATATGGTTTTTATCGACCCGGTTGGCACAGGATTCAGCCGCGCCGCCGGAAAGGCGCAGGACAAGGATTTCTGGGGCGTGGATTCCGACGTTCGATCGCTCGCGCAGTTCATCTCGACTTATGTGAGCCGGAACAACCGCTGGAACTCTCCCAAGTTTCTGATTGGCGAAAGCTACGGGACGTTTCGTTCCGTGGCGCTGGCAAACTATCTGCAAACCCACGAAGGGATGTACGTCAACGGCATCGTGTTGATTTCGAGTGTGCTCGATGCCGGCACGCTTTCGTTCAGTGCCGGCGACGACCGGTCGTACATCTTCTATGTGCCCTCTTATGCGGCGACGGCGTGGCATTACAAGCTACTGAAGAATCGCCCCGAAGACCTGGACGCTTTTGTAGAGAGCGCGCGACAGTTTGCCTCCACCGAATATGCGGCCGCGCTGATGAAAGGCTCGAAACTCAGCGGCGCCGAGACGGCGGACATCGCCAAGAAACTTTCGGGCTTCATTGGCCTGAGCGAGGATTATCTGATCAAAGCGGAACTGCGGGTCGCGCTGCCTCAGTTCAGCGCCGAACTCCAGCGGAGCTGCGGCCTCACCATTGGCCGCTACGATGCCCGATATAACGGCCCGACGTACGACCTGCTGACGGAAAATGCCGAATTCGATCCGTCGTACACGGCTGTGGTTGGCGCGTTTACCGCGGCGCTGAACAGCTACGTGCGCGAGGATTTGAAATTCGGGCAGGACAAAACTTACAAGGTGCTTCCGAACGAGCCGAGCCGGGTATGGGACTGGAAGCACAACGTCCCTCCGGGCGAATTTTTTCCCAGTGCGCCAACCGTCGGGAACGATTTGGTCCGGGAGCTGATCGACAATCCCCGCCTGCAGGTGCAGGTCGAGAATGGGTATTTTGATATGGCCACTCCGTTCTTCGCCACGGAATACACGATGGACCATCTCGCTCTGCCGGCGGATGCCCGCGCCCGGATTCATCTCCAGTATTACGATTCGGGCCACATGATCTACCTGCACGACGAGGATCGCGTGAAGCTGAAGGCGAATATCGCGGGGTTCATCGATGGGGCCGTGAAGCAATAACTTGGCGCGTCCGATGGGCGCATGCTTTTGTCGCACCCTTGGCGCCGGGGTACGATCGGCTCCTGTCCCTACAGCCACCTTGAGTCCTGAGGTCGCCGCTCCGTCCTTTGCCTTTGTAGCCGCCAAAACGTACAGGGTACTAGTTCCTGTACTTTTCTTATCCCTTCGACCGGCGCGCCGAAAAACTTCTCGTGCTAGCTTGTTCCGGTAGGCCACAACTGAAATGGAACGCCACAAACGAAGTTCGAAGTCACCGCTCTCCTGGCGAGAGCGCGATGCTCTTTGACAACTGACGATCCGACGATCAGGGCTCACAGTGTCGACGGTTAGTCGAGCCTGGGAGATCAATCGGGCATCCCGAGCGAGGCCGTTCTCGGGCCGACGAGGGATCTCTCTGTTTACTTGCAGATGATTCGAGTGGCACAGACGATCACCTGCCCTGAGCGCCTTGGCGAAGGGTGTCTGTGCTCTTGCGATCTCAGCTCAGCGAGATGTATGCGTGCGCACGGACGAAACAGCAGCGGTCGTCGCCTCGGTTCTCCTCCCGAACTAGGCGTCGCGACTGAACCCACGAATCGTCTGTCAGGAGTCACCAGTTTCCGGTTCGCACTACGAACCGGAATCCCGGCGCACCGTTTTCGTGTTCCGGACGATTCTGCGGGACATGGTTTCCAAGCGCAGCCGGGACGCAAATCTTGGAAATTAAGTGTCACACCATGCCGAGTCATTTTCGGCCTAACTCACTGAAAACAAAGAAAAGGGGCACCGGGGAAGTGTCACACTTTTTCGAGGGGTTCACGCCTGCCGCATTAGCTCAAAGTTGCAGCGTGCTCCGAAAACCTCGCCCCTAAACCCTACCCCCTCATACGCTATACCCCGCATTTCTAATCGACACTGAGGCGATTAGAAATGCCCCTAACCATGTGAAAACAAAGAGTGGGCACCGCTTCTAATCGACACTGATCGGGTCTCCATGCCGCGCAAAATGCGCCCGCCTGAAAGGCGGCCGCTACAAAGGCAACGGCACGGTAGGCGTTCGCGCTTCCCGGCTTTGCGTCTCCGTGCTAGGCTGACCGCGTGACGCCTGCCGCAGTCGAGATTCCGAAGCCGTTCGCGCTGCGTCCGCATCCGCATCTTTACGAGATCAACACCTGGGCGTGGCTCGAGAAACTGTCGGCGCCGCTGGGGCGTTTGATCAAGCTCGCGGATGTGCCGGATGCGGAGTGGGACGCGATTGCGCGGCTCGGGTTCGACATCGTGTGGCTGATGGGAGTGTGGCAGCGCAGCCCGGAATCGCGCCGGATCAAGCTTGGCAATCCCGCGAATCACGCGGAATTCGATCGCGCGCTGCCGGGCTGGAAGCCGGACGACGTGATCGGCTCAGCCTACGCCGTCGCGCAATACGTTCCCGATCCGCGCACCGGCACATGGGATTCGCTCGATGCCGTCCGCGCGAAACTCCG
>JARLGK010000186.1 GCA_031296075.1 Candidatus Acidiferrales bacterium | reverse complement strand
GTTGCCGGAGCCCTTGATAACCGACGACAACGTTGCGCGGATTCGCGCGATGCTCGACGAAATGAAGGCCGAAGGCGCGCAGGACCTGCTCGGCGAGGGCATCCGGCCCGAGCACCTGAGCTACGGCCTCGAATTCGAAGTCGCCGGGAAGGGCAGCCACTCTGCGCCGGTAGCGGTCGCCGAATCTTCGTTGCGCTCCGCGAAAGAATTGCAGTCAGCCCTCGAAAGCGCCCTCGGCGCGCCGCGCGGCGCAATTTCTCTCGATCTTTTCCGCCTGCGCGTGAAGAAAGAAATGTCCAAGCCGAAGCTCGTGGAGCGCTCGTCGGAAGGACCCGATTCATCGCACGCGCGCGTGGGAAGGCGGCAGGTATTCTGGGGCAGCCGCAACGGCGATGCGCAGATCTATGGCTGGGAATTGCTGCGGCCGGGAAACCGCGTCGCGGGCTGCGCGGTGCTCGAGGGCCTGAATACCACGTACTTCGTTCCCGAGGGCTGGGCCCTGGTTGTGGACGGATTTGGAAACGGAAAGCTGAGCCGGGCATAGGAAGGCTGACATGTCATCCGAAACGCAGAACCGGATTCGCATCACCGAATATCTCGATCTCGACATCGACCGCGAGGAATGGATGTGCAACCGGTGCGGCCGCGTGCTGGGTCCCGCGCGCGAGAATTACAAAAAGGGCTGCTTGATGCACGATCGCGACCCGCGCGAAATCCATCCCCGAGTGATTTCGGCGGACTTCAACTTTTCTCCCGATCCGCTCTGGGTCCGCATCGTGGAATGCTATTGCCCGGGCTGCGGAACGCAGATCGAAACCGAATACCTGCCGCCCGGACACCCCATCACGTACGACATCGAAATCGATCTGGATAGCCTGAAGGAACGCCTGCGCAAAGGGGAATTCGTGATTCGCGAAAAACGCCTCGAGGCCACCGAATGAACTCGATTGATATCGACGTCGGCGGGACGTTCACCGATCTGGTCCTCAATTTCAAGGGCAGGGCACTGATCAAGAAAGTGCCCACGACTCCGTACGATCTTTCCGTGTGCTTTTCGCGCGTGATCGAGGAAGGCGCCGGCGCGCTGGGATTGCAGATTGAAGAGCTTTTGCCCTCGATCGATATGATCCGCTATTCGACCACGATCGCCATGAACCGGCTGATCGAGCGGAAGGGACCGCGCCTCGCGTTGATCACCACGGAGGGCCACGAGGACGTGGTCCTGATCGGTCGGGGAGCGCAGTGGATCGACGGCACGCGCGTCCAGGAGCGCAGAAACCTGGCGATCCAGTCCAAGCCCGAGCCGTTGATCCCCCGCGAGCTGATTGTCGGTGTCAAGGAGCGCGTGGATTCGCGCGGCAACGTGATTCGCCCGCTGGACGAGAAAAACGTGCGCGAGAAAGTGCGCTACCTGGTCAATCGCGGAGCGCGCGGCTTCGTCGTGTCGCTCTTGTGGGGATTTCTGAATCCCGTGAACGAATGGCGCGTGAAGGAAATCATCCGCGACGAGTACAAGGAATTCCACATCGGCTATATGCCCGTGGTCCTCGCCGGGCAGGTGGTCGGCAAGCTCGGCGAATACGAGCGAACGCTCGCCGCAATCCTCGACGCGTATTTGCAGCGCTCCATGCAGATCGAGCTTTCCGCGATGTGGGACAAGCTCCGCGAGCGCGGCTACAAGAAACCTCTGCTGATGATTCAAAGTTCCGGCGGGATCGCCGAGGTGTTTCGCACGTCGGCCAGCCGGACGTTCAACAGCGGACCTGTCTCGGGCCTGATGGGCGCGCATCACGTGGCGAAATCGCTCGGCTACCAGAACGTGGTGATGACGGACATGGGCGGAACGAGCTTTGATGTTGGCCTGGTGGTCAAAGACAGCGTCCGCAGCTACGACTTCCGCCCGATCATCGACCGCTGGATGGTCGGCATCACCATGATCAAGACGCTTTCCATCGGCGCCGGCGGCGGCTCGATCGCGTACATCAACAAGCTTCTTCAAAATCGCGTGCAAGTGGGCCCGCGCAGCGCCGGCTCGATGCCGGGTCCGGCGTGTTTCAACCTCGGAGGAACGGAGCCGACAGTCACCGACGCGGACGTGGTGCTGGGCTACATCAATCCCGATTACTATTTCGGCGGGAAGATGAAGCTCGACAAAAATCGCTCGATTGCCGCCATTCGCGACAAAATCGCCAAGCCTCTCGGCCTCAGCGTAGAAGAAGGTGCCGCGATCATCCGCAAGATCGTCAACGGCAATATGTCCTCGGCGATCATGAAGGAAGTCCATCTGCGCGGATATAGCCCGGAAGAATTCATTCTGTTCGTCGGCGGCGGCGCCGGCGCGACGCACGCCGAAGGGTTCAAGGGCGACATTCGCAAAGCGGTCATGTTCCCGTTTTCGCCGGTTTTCTGCGCGTACGGCTCGTCCACGATGGATATCATGCACGTGTACGAAGCCTCGAAGAAACTCACGCTGATGACCCCGGGCGATCAGCAGATCACGAACGAATTCGCCGTATATAACCAGGCTGTTGAATCGCTCGTGGAGCAGGCCCGCAAGGACCTGGTCGCCGATGGCGTCGATACGGCGAAAGCCGCGTTTGTGCTGGAGCTGGACATGCTTTACGGCGGACAGTTCCACGTGAAACGTTGCCTCTCGCCGCTCCTTTCGATTCATTCTGTTGAAGATGTGCGCGCCATCTGCGACGCGTTCAACAAGGAATTCAGCGAGGCGTTTAGCCCATTTGTCGTGAACCCCGAAGGCGGCATTTTCATCGAAAGTTTCATCTTGAAGGCCATCGTGACGACGCCGAAAGTCGATTTGCCGAAGTCGCCGCTGGGGACAAGCGATCCTTCATCGGCGCGAAAGGGCGAGCGCCCCGCGTATTGGCCGGAAGAAAAGGCTTACCGCGCCACGCCGATTTTCACGTACGAAGCCTTGAAGCCGGGGCACGTGATCGATGGCCCTGCCGTGGTCGAAGGGGAATACACGACGATCGTTGTGCCTCCGCTAATGAAGCTTTCGATTGACGAGCGAGGCCTCGGTATTCTGGAAGCGTAAGGCGATTCGAGAATCGAAGGAGAGTTATGCCTATCCCGACACTGGCGGAAAAGCTGGAGTGGCTGAAACCCGCGCCGGCCACCCCGTACGAAAAAGAATGCGCCGCCAAAGTTCCGCAAGGCGACTACGAAATCGGCGTGCAAGTCACCAACGACATTCTCGACGAAGCGATGGAAGTGTTCGTCCGGTCATCGCGCAGCTATTTCGGCGTCTCCGGCGACTCGATGGTCGCGATCTTCACGGCCAATGGGGATCTGATCAACGCATCGTGCGGCACGTACTTGCACGCGATCATCCAGCCGATCATCATCAAGTTCATTCACAAGTATTACCGCGAGAATCCTGGAATTAAGGACGGCGACATCTGGTACACCAACGACGCGCTGTATGGCGGCATTCACAATCCCGATCAGGTCGCGCTGATGCCCATCTTTCACAAGGGCAAGCTGCTGGCGTGGGGCTCGGCGGCCCTGCACACCACGGAGACCGGCGCGATCGAGCCGGGCGGAATGCCGGTGAGCGCGAAATCGCGGTTTGAAGAAGGCCTCAACCTGCCGCCCATAAAGATCGCGGAGAATTTCCAAATCCGGAACGACTTTCTCGAAATGTATTCCGCCTACGGAATGCGCGCCCCGGCCATGTTCATTTCAGACTTGCGTGCGCGGTGCACAACCGCGGACCGCGTCCGAGTGCGGGTGCTGGAGCTCGCGGAAAAGCGCGGCCCTGAGTTTGTGACCGGTTTGTTCCGCAAAATGTCCGACACGGCGGAGGCCGGCGCACGAAAGAAAATCCACGACCTTCCCGACGGCAAGTTCCGCTCCATCACATTCAATGATGCGATTGGCATGACGCCGGCCCTCGTGCGTTCCTGCTACCTGACGCTCACGAAAAAGGGCGACGGAATCATATTCGATTTTCACGGAACTTCGCCCGAGAATCCATCCTCGTACAACGTGCATCCGCAAGCGGTGGTCGGCCACATCGCGAATTTCATGTACGAATACATGTTCCACGATCTGCCCATCTGCAGCTCCACTTTCGCGCCGCTTGATTTCGTCTTTCCCGAGGGCTGCATCATGTACCCCGACAAAATGGCGGCCACCAGCTGCTGCGTGTACATCGGCATGCAGGCGCGGTGTGCGACGCAAAACAGTTTCGCCAAAATGGTCTTCTCCAATCACTCCTCGTGGCGGCAGGTGGCCGCGCCTCCGGGAAGCCAGCACACGTCGCAGATCTGTGCCGGCCTTTCGCAGTGGAAGCTCGCGTATTCGGACGTGCTTTCTTTCGCGCTCAATAGCATGGGCCAGGGAGGGCGGGCCGCGACGGACGGAATGGATTCCTACGGCTTCGCCTGGTGCGCGTTTGGCCGCGCTCCCGATTCGGAGCAGGTGGAAAGCGAACTCCCGGTGACGGTCACGCTCTCACAGCACTGGAAGGACTCCAGCGGTGCCGGGCTTCATCGTGGAGGATCGGGCGGCGTGCAGCACTGGATGGTCCACAAGGCTCCCGAGGTCATTTCCATGTGCATGGGCAACGGCAGCAAAGTGCCGCTCGGCCAGCCGCTGTTTGGGGGGTATGCATCCTCGCCGATTCCCGGCATCAGCATCCGCCACACCGATTTGCTGCAGCAGATGCACGACGGGAATCCGCAACTCTCGCTCGACAACCGCGACATTCTCGAGAAGCACTCCGTTCATGGAGACTGGAGCTACGAACTGGTGGCGCGAACGCCCAAGCCATACCAGGAGGGAGATCTGCTGTTCGGATTCAGTGGCGGAGGACCGGGCTACGGCGATCCGCTCGAACGCGAGCCCAGCGAAGTTCTCGACGATCTCCGCAGACAGATCATCTCGGAGTGGACAGCCCGAAACATCTACAAGATCGCGTACGATGTCGAGCGTCGCAAGCTCGACCCCGAAAAAACCAAGCAACTTAGAGACGAAGAGAGGCGCGCGCGGCTGGCCCGTGGAAAATCCTTCGGCGAATTTGAGAAGGAGTGGAGCAAGCTGAGCCCGCCCAAAGAGATTCTTCAGTACTACGGATCCTGGCCGGACGCCAAGCCGACGGGACCGGTGATTCGTTAGCCGGAAATGGCCGAGAGCGCGACTCCTCGCCAGTTG
>JARLGK010000185.1 GCA_031296075.1 Candidatus Acidiferrales bacterium | reverse complement strand
GGGGGTTGGGGGTGGGGGTGGTGGGGGGGTGGGCGGCGCGGGGGCAAACCCCCCGGCACAAATCCTTGGCAATCTCGCGCCATCCACCCCGCTTGCCGCGTCCGAAAAAACTCTTGACACGCACCTATATCGATAGTAGATGTACACACAGCAATAGGAGATCACATGGCCGAACCACGCCTCGCGAAACTCGAACTCAAAATCATGGAAATTCTCTGGGCCCAGGGCGAACGCTCCATTCGCGAAATTCAGGAGGCGTTCCTCGAAAAAGACCGCCCGGCCTATACCACCATCCAGACCACCGTCTACCGCCTCGAAACAAAAAAAGCCCTGCGGCGCGTCCGGAAGGTCGGCAACTTCCACATCTTCGCCGCGGTCATCTCCCGCGCCGCCGCTCAGCGGAAACTCGTCCACGATCTCCTGGCGCTATTCGGCGGGCGCACTCAGCCCGTGATGGCCCACCTCATCGAATCCGGCCAACTCACCCTGGAAGACATCAAGGAAGCCGAAAAAGCCCTGCGCAAGTATCCTAGAAAGGAAAAATCGCGATGACATACGCCTCGCTGTCGCCCGTATTCAATCATCTCTGGCAATCGACGCTCTGCGCCGGCGCGGCGTGGCTGCTCACGCGCGCGCTCCGGGAAAACCGCGCCGCCGTGCGCTACGGAGTCTGGCTCGCGGCCTCGCTCAAGTTTCTGGTTCCGTTTGCGGCGCTGGTTTACCTCGGCGAACGATTCGGCTGGCGCGCCGCACCGGTCGCAGCTCAGCCTCAATGGCTCTTCGTCGCCGGCCAGATTGGTCGGCCGTTTCCCAGGCAGGCGGCCCCGCTTCCCGCCGCTGCGTTGCCGGCTTCGCACTGGAACGTACTTCTCCTCCTTCTCGCAAGCGCGTGGCTTTTCGGCTTCGTCGCAAGCATCGTCCTCTGGTTCCGGCGATGGCGGCACATCCGAGCCATCCGCCGCGCCGCGACGCCGCTGTCGCTCGCACTCACGATTGCCGCTCTTTGCTCACCCTCGCTGCAAGAGCCCGGAATTTTCGGCATTTTTCGCCCGGTCCTTCTGCTCCCGGAAAATATCGCCAACGGCATCGACAAGAACGAACTCGACGCAATCATCGCCCACGAGATTTGCCACGTGCGCCGGCGCGACAATCTGACCGCCGCCATTCACATGGTCGTCGAGGCCGCGTTCTGGTTTTATCCGCTGCTGCGCTGGATCGGATGGCAATTGCTGGCCGAACGCGAACGCGCTTGCGACGAAAACGTTCTGCAGGCAGGAACCAACCCCGCGACGTACGCCGAAGCCATCCTGCAAGTCTGCAAGCTGTGCGTCGAATCTCCGCTTCCGTGCGTTTCCGGCGTAACCGGCGCGGATCTCAAGGGCCGCATCGCGCGCATCGTGTCGCCGCCGCTCATCAGAAGACTCGGCGCCAGCGGAAAACTCCTCTTGGCGGTCACTGCGGCTGCCGCGATCGCCGTCCCTGTCGCTCTCGGTCTCGCGAACCCCGCTCGAACATTGGCGCAGTCGCCTGCGGCAGACAGCAGTCCCGTGCCGTCCTTTGAATCCGTATCAATCCGGCCGAATCTGTCCGGCGGACCCAGAACTCTTTTCATTCACCCCGGCAGCTTCAAGATGACTAATATGCCGGTTAGATCGCTCGTCGAATTTGCATACGACGTGAAGTCCGCGGATCAGCTTTCGGGCGTGCCGGATTGGCTCAACACCGAACAATTCGACCTGGAAGCGAAGGAAAGCGACGCGCTGAATCAGCAGCTCGATAAGCTTCCGCCGGAACAGCGGGAGCAACAGTTGAAACGGATGCTGCAGTCGGTTCTCGCCGATCGTTTCAAATTGAAAGTCAGCTACGAAACAAAAGTTCTGCCTACCTACGCGCTGTTCGTCGCGGATGGCGGCGCGAAGCTCACTCCAACGTCGCTGCCGCCTCCCGATTCCCCTGGAGCCATCGCTGCCGCAAAGGCTTTCACCAACCCCCCGGCCGTCCCTCCGCCGCCGGACCCTTCGACAGGCGTGCCTCCGCCCCCGAAAGGATTTCGCGGCATGTTCATGGTGAAAGGGCAGCTCGTCGCTACGGCTGCACCGGTCAGTCAACTCGCTGACTCGATCTCCCGGAATCTCGGCCATCAGGTCCTCGATCAAACCGGGCTCACCGGCAGCTACGACTTCACGCTCAAATGGACGCCAAAACCCGGTGAATTGTTGAACGGCCCGCTGATGCCCGGCCCAGCTCCCGATCCCTCGGGCCCCACCCTCTCCACCGCGCTCGAAGAACAGCTCGGCCTGAAGCTCGTGCCCCAGGACCGCCCCGCCCGCGTCATGGTCATCGACCACGTCGAGGAGCCGTCCGCGAACTAACAGCCCAAGCTGTTCCCGATCTTCGGCGCACCGGCTGAAGATCGCACAGACAAACTGCCGCGCCACTTGATCGCGATCGAGAAGTCCACAGGCGCAGCCCCCTCAAATCCCTTGACAACGTGATAGCCTTTGTCGTGGAGCACCGCGCACTGCGCGCGTGCCACGAAAGGAGCGATCGATGAGGCACGAAGTAGCGAGCAGGCTAGACGTGGCGAGTCGCCGCGCCGGCCGAGCCGAGGGTCATTTCCTGCGCCCCTCCTTCCGTCTGGCCAGAGCGCCATTTGCGAAAGGTGCCGCCTTGGCCCCCATTTTCTCGGCCGTTTACCCGTCACAGGGTGTCGAACAAATTTTGACTCAAATCATTGAAAACAAAGGGTTGGGACACTTACTAAGTGTCACACTTTTCGAGAGGCCCAAATCGCTTCTCAGGTATCATGGAGCACGGGGAAATTCTGGTTTTAGTGGCACAGACACGATTGTCTGTGCCACCGCAAGGCAGAAGGAGTCTAAATTGATCGCACGCTACACGCGTTCGGAGATGGGCCGCGTCTGGAGCGAAGAAAATAAATTCCAGAAGTGGCTCGACGTCGAGCTGGCCGCGACCGAGACGCTGGCCGACGCCGGGATCGTGCCCAAGGAAGCCGCGCGCAAATTGCGCGAGCGGGCGCGCATTGACGTCGCACGCATCAACGAAATCGAAGCGAAAGTCCGGCACGACGTGATTGCCTTCACCATCGTCGTGCAGGAATCCGTCGGCGATCCCGAAGCGGCGCGCTGGCTGCACTATGGTCTGACTTCCAATGATGTGGTGGACACCGCGCAGGCGCTTCTGGTCCGCGAAGCATCTCGGCTGATCGAAAAGGGGATCGCGCGGTTCGGCGAAATCCTTGAAAAGCGCGCGTGGGAATTCAAGGACACGCCCGAAATCGGACGCACGCACGGCATCCACGCGGAGCCGATCACTTTCGGCCTAAAAGTCGCGAACTGGTACGACGAAAATCGCCGCGACGCCGCGCGCATCGAAACCGCCGCGCGCGAGATGGCCGTGGGACAAATTTCCGGCGCGGTCGGCACCTGCACCCATCTTGGCCCCGACATCGAGCGCAAAATCTGCGAGCGCCTGGGTCTGGCTACCGCCCCCATTACCTCGCAGGTGATCGAACGCGACCGCCACGCGCAATATCTTTCGGCGCTCGCCATCGTCGCTGCGTCGCTCGAGCGCGTGGCAACGGAAATCCGCCACCTGCAGCGCACCGAAGTCCGCGAAGTCGAGGAGCCCTTCGGCGGCGAGCAGCGCGGCAGCTCGGCGATGCCGCACAAGCGCAATCCCGTCTCGAGCGAACAGATTTGCGGCTTGGCGCGCGTGGTGCGATCCAATTCTCTCGCGGCCTATGAAAATATCGCGCTGTGGCACGAGCGCGACATTTCGCACAGTTCGGTTGAGCGCGTGATCCTGCCCGATTCGACGATCGTGGTGGATTACATGCTGCACCGCACCACCGAGATCGTCGCCAGCATGAGTGTGTTTCCCGAGCGCATGCTGCGGAATTTGAATGCGACGCAGGGACTCGTCTTTTCCGGGCAGCTCTTGCAGGATTTGATCGAGCACGGCGCGCCGCGCGAGGACGCCTACAAATGGGTGCAGGCGCACGCCATGGCCGCGTGGGAATCGGAAACGAGTTTCAAGGACCGCATCGCCGCCGATGCAAACGTCAGAAAATTCCTCGACGAGAAAGCCCTCGCGCACACATTCGATCTGCAGCGCCAATTGCAGGCCGTGGACGCGATCTTCGCCCGCGTCTTCGGCGCAAAGTCCTCTGTCGCGCGTTAGCCGTTGCGCTGTCATTCCGAAGTCCCGACGCTTTTCAGTCGGGCGAGGAATCTCTCTTCGTGTGCAGCACTCGCCAACCGGTCGAGCGAAGAGAGATCCCTCACCCGCCGCGGCGGGATTCGGGATGACACTTACTGTTGGGTCGGCGTCGTGGCGCCGAGGGCGGCGCCGGAGCGGAATTTCTTGTAGTCGCTCCAGCGATCGATGAAATTCTGCTTCAACTTTACGAAGACGATCCGTCCGCTGAAATGCACTTCGGCGTAGGACGGCAGCCAGACTTCCTCGTTGATTTTTTCCTGCTCGAAAACGAAATTCGAGCCCTTCTGCAGCGAGGCGAGCAGGCCACCCCCGATTTTCACGCCTTCGGCGAAGCGCGCCTCGAGCCGCACGATCTCTCGCGCCTGTTCGTCCACCCACATGACGCCAGAGAGTTTTTGGATGATCCCGTCGATTCGTTTCTTCGGCTTGACGTTCGAATTGCCATTGAAATCGAAGGCGATCACTTCGTGCCCGCGGAACATTTCGCGGCGGGGATTGGTGAACAGCTCGGCGCGCAGGAAGTCCGAGAGCTGCGCTTCGTCTTCTTCCTCCTTTTTCGCCTGTTTCTTGGGATCGCCGGCGAGCTCGGCTTGCTTTTCTTTCAGCTCGTCGTACTTCTTGTTGAAGCGCTCGTCCTCATCATTTTTTTCACTCCCAGCGAGCGGCTTGCCGTCCTTGGCGAGAAGGCGCCGGACCTGTTCGTCGCCGATGTAGAAAACGTCGTAGTCTTTCATCGTGCGCGACTTCACGTTGCCGTCCGAATCCGTTTTGTCTTGCTCCTCGGAGAGGTGGCAGGTGTACAGCCGGCGCAGATCTTCGAGAGCTCGCTGATTTTTGCCGATATCGCGCAGCAACGTTGGAATGTCCGGCAGGGGGAGCTCGTCGAGCTGGGCTTGCGCGGTGGAATCGCCGGCCTGCTGTGCGCGACGTGCCGACACAATCGAGGTCGGTAAAGCGAAAAACACGACGACGAGTACCGCGAGACTGTGGAAGGGGCGCGACGCGAAAAGGACATTCATGCGGGTCGTGGAAAGGATACGCTAGCTTTTGCCATCACGATCGCTGGGGGGCCGAAAAACCTCGCCTCTAAAGAGGCGAGCTACAGGAAGGCGCTATTGAACGCGCTGGATGTAGCGGCCTTCGGTGGTATCCACGCGCACCTTATCACCGGTGCCGACGAATGGCGGGACGTTGATGACCAGACCGGTTTCGAGTTTCGCCGGCTTCATCACCGAGCTGGCGGTCGCTTTCTGGATGCTGGGTTCGGTATCGACGACCAAGAGATCCACGGTATCGGGGATGAGGACGCCGATGGGTTTTTCGTCGTAATACTCGATTTTCACCGGCATGTTGGGGATGAGGTAATCCTTCGTATCGCCGACGATGTCGTTCTGCAGGGCGAGCTGTTCGTAGTTCTGCGTGTTCATGAAGTGATGGCCTTCGCCGTCGCTGTAAAGGTAATCGAACTCGATTTCGTCGACCGTGACCTTATCGAGAAATTCCTCGGCGCGGAAGCGGTGGTCGATCATGGAACCGTTGCGCAGGTTGCGCATCTTGGTGGCCATGGCGGCGCGCTTGTTGCCCGGCGTGCGATGGTCCACGCTGTAGACCGAGTAGAGGTCGCCGTCGTGCTTGATGATCATCCCCGCGCGCAAGAGTGTTGCCTTAAGCATGAGTGCTCCTGAATTCTGTTCCGGGTTTCCCTGCAGCGTATCTAGCGTTCAGCCGAGATTGCGATTATACCGGGCGGCATTGCACGCGGTCAAACCGCGGGCGGGGGCCGCCACAACTCGTCATCTTCCTGTTCTTTGAGGCGGTTGATCTTCATCGTGATGCGGAAATCGCGCGAGCGAGCGCCGGCCAGGATGGCGCGGCGCGTTTCGGCGGGCAGCGATTCAGGCCCCAGGACGCCCGCGGAGTCGCGCGGAAAATGTTTGACGAAAATCGCGGCGAGGTGCGCGGTGGCGTAGGCGATGGGAGTGGAAACCAGCCCGCGCTGGCGGATCTGATAGAGCGTGGGAAAGCTAGCGTCCCAGCGCACCAGGAGCGGCTGGTCGTTTTTCATGCCGCGCACGAGCACCGCGGCGGCGAAGCGCGCGTTTTCGAGCACGCCGTGGCGGATTAGTTTGGCCACGCGGCGCGGCGTGAGAGTTTCGGGAAAACGCTTGCGCGCGATTCCCGCGGAGCGGTTGAGCTTCCCCTGGCGGTACCAGCGCCGCAAGCGGTCGAAATCGTTGCCGCCGATTTTGGCGTCCACGTCGCGGACGGGGATGACGTACGGCAGCATGCATACCTCATCCTGCGCGGCCAGGTAGACCGCTACCTCGCCGATCGGCGGCGGAAAGCGGAATTTCTCGCGCTCGCCGAACCGCTTGGCCAGCGAGAATCGTCCGTGGCGATAGACGCGCGGGCGCGAAATCGCCGCGTCGTAGGCCACGTCCGCCGACCACTGGGAGACTGGGTCCTTGCTCTCCGTGCTTTCGAATAACCGGATGTGCACGGACTCGACCGCGTCGAGCGTTTCCGAGGCGCGCTGGGCGAGCAGATTGGTGAGCCCCGGCGCGGCGCCGGTGCAGATCAGGGCCGCGCGATTCTTCGCCACGAACTGCTTGTGATAGCGGAACTGCTCGGGGCGGAACGGATGGTGCGTGAGATGGGAGTTCAGATCGAGATAGTGAGCGCGCAGGCGGAGCGCCGCGCGGAGGATAATCTTGTTAAAGACAGCGGGGGACGCGTTGACGACCAGGTTCGCGCCGCGGCCCGCGCGAACGATGGACCACAGATTCCGGGCGTTCGCCTCGACCACTTTGATCGTGCTTTTCTTGCCCAGAAACCGCTGCGCGCGCTCGGGGTCGCGATCGCCGCACCAGACGGTATGTCCCTGGCGCTCGAGCAGTTGTGCCAGCAAGGAGCCCGTGCCGCCCGCGCCGAGAACGAATATCCGCATCGGCTGGAAACTTTACCATATCCGCTGTGCGGCACGACGCAGGCGGATCGCGCGATGCGCCAAACTCGCTACTTCTAGTCCACCGGCACAAGGCGCTTCAGCTCTTCGGTCCAGTTCAGCACCACGTTGATCTGAGTCAGCGCCGCCTGCGCCTATTCGATGGGCTTGACCATCAGAAAACGCTGGCCATCGGGGGAGACATCGTAATCGGCGCGCGCGGACCCGGCGTTGTTCTTCAGATAAGACCCTTCGAAGAGTTGCTTCGGTTTGCCCGGCGCAAAACCCGGTTGCGTGCTGATCTCCACTGCCATGATCTTGTCCCCGAGGCGGTAGAATAGCTCGCGGCCGTTGCGATTCCATTGCGGCTCGGAGCCGCCTTCGATCGAGATCTGCCATTTGCCGCCCGGCCCTTCCCCCAGCCGGGCGGCAAACTCGGACCGCCTCTCCTCACTCAAGCATTTCAAGTTCGCCAGGGGGATACCATGTGAGTAGGCTCTCCCAGGCCCGGGGTTTTATTGACAAGGCGCAAACCGGGCGGGTATGATTTCTGAGGTACAGCGTCGAGCGCGGGCGCTCTATCCCCTTCTTAGCTCTATCCCCCAGCAGGGTGGAGTGGCCGAGGCCGAGCCCTCGGCGAACAAGGTGGGAATCCGCACGGAGGCCGCACTTCATGTCACCCGAACACGACAACAACCCACAACCATCTGCCATTGAAACTGTACAGGCTGAAACCGAGCCGGTGAATGTGGCTCCCGAGCCCGCCGCTACGATTGCCCCGCAGCAAAGTGCGGCCGGCGCCGCCACTGCGGTTGTTCGAGCGCCTGAAACGCCCCAGCCCGCCCCGCCAGCGGCAGGCGCCGAGACAAATTCCATCTCCAGCGAACCTGACATAGCTATCGCGGGCAGCGAAACCGCAGGCACCGAGACATTAAGCACAGCAGAAACAGCAGCCCCCACCGCTGAGGCGGCCCCGGCAACGAGCGCTCCCGCCTCAGACGAATCCGCTGAGTCCGAAACGACCGAGACGATGGATCAGCTGCTCGACCAGTTTTCCACTCCACCGGCGGCAAGCGAAGGCGAGATCTTCGACGGCCGCGTGCTGGCGGTAACCGACGCCGGCGTGGTCGTGGATGTGGGCGGAAAGTTCGAAGGGCTGGTCCCCGCGCAGGAGTTCCTCGATTCCGGCGAGCCCATTGAGTTCGGCGAAGGGCAGACGATCGAAGTCGAGCGGCTGCACGAGCGCAAGGACGGCTACGTGCTGCTGTCGTACGTGCGCGCGCACCGGCGCCGCGTCTGGGAGCGCATCGAGAAATCGTACCGCGAGCACACGAACGTCACCGGCAAGATCGCCGAGCGAATCAAGGGCGGGCTGGTGGTGAATATCGGCGTGCGCGCGTTTTTGCCGGCTTCGCAGATCGAGCTGCGGCCGGTGCACGACCTGGAATCGTGGAAGGACCGCGAGATCGAAGTGCGCGTCCTGAAGCTGAACCGCAAGCGCGGCAATGTGGTGGTCAGCCGGCGCGCGATCCTGGAAGACGAGCAGAAAGCCATGCGCGACGCGCTGGCCGGAACCCTCGTCGAAGGCGCGGTGGTCACTGGGCGCGTAAAGAATGTGACGGACTACGGAATTTTCGTGGACCTCGGCGGAATGGACGGGCTTCTGCACGTAAGCGATCTCGCGTGGGGGCGCGCGCCGCATCCCACCTCGATCGTCAAGCCGGGCGAAGAAATTCAAGTTCAAATCCTCAAGTTCGACAAGGAAAAGCAGCGCATTTCGCTGGGACGCAAGCAACTGCTGCCCGATCCCTGGGCCGCCGTGCCGGAGCGGTTTCCGGCGGGAACGCGCGTGCACGGGAAAGTCGTCGGCGTGACGGACTACGGCGTCTTCGTGCAGATCGAGCCGGGTGTCGAAGGCCTGGTGCACGTAAGCGAAATGAGCTGGTCGAAGCATGTGAAGCACCCCTCGAAAATCGTCAAGACGGATGACGAAGTGGACGTGGTGGTGCTGGAAGTGAAGACGGATCAGCGGCGGATATCACTCGGCATGAAGCAACTGCTGCCCGATCCCTGGGAAGCAGCGGCGCAGAGATATCCGGTGGGCGCGATTGTCAACGGCCGCGTGCGCAACCTGGCGGAGTTCGGCGCGTTTGTGGAACTCGAGGAAGGCATGGAAGGGCTGATCCACATCAGCGACGTGAGCTGGACGGAGCGGATCAAGCATCCCAGCGAAAAATTCAAGAAGGGCGAAACGGTGGAAGCGAAAGTGCTGAAAGTGGATTCGCAGAACCGCCGCCTGTCGCTTGGAATCAAGCAGATGAACGACATCTGGGCGAACTGGTTCAAGGACCACAAGCTCGGCGACATCCTGAAAGGAAAAGTCGCGCGCACGACGGATTTCGGGGCGTTCGTGGAGTTGGCTGAAGGTATCGAAGGGCTCTGCCATGTTTCCGAAATCGAGGAGCGGCGGCCCAAGGGCGAGCGCGAAAAGTCGAAAGCTCCGCGGGACGCCCGCATCACCGCCGTGCTGACGGCCGGCCAAGAATACGATTTCAAAATCCTGCGCCTCGAGCCCGAGCAGCGCAAGATCAGCCTGAGCTATCGCGCGGCGCAGAAGCAGGTCGAACGCGAAGAGATCAAGTCGTTCCGGACAACGAAATCGTCGCCGACGGCCACGATCGGCGACGCGGTGCGGGCAAAGCTGCAGTCGTCGTAACGCGGCTAACACCAGAGAAACATAGCGTTTACCTTGCGGTAGCTTAGATGATGTGCCAAGATCGTGCGACGCTCAGCCCTGGCGCGCATCCGGCCCACGAAAAATGGAAGTCGCGAGAGGAGGCTCTCATCCGATGGCAGACGCTGCGGGAGAGCACGAAATCAAAGAACATACGATGACCAAGGCCGACCTCGTCGAAGAGGTCACCCGGGTCACCGAGTTGCCGCGCAAGGAATCGGAGGCGGTCGTGGAGACCATCTTCGAAAGCATCATTGCGGCGCTGCAGTCCGACGACAAGATCGAGATCCGCGGCTTTGGCAGCTTCCGCACGCGGCAGCGTCGCGGGCGCACGGGGCGCAATCCGAAGACCGGGGCGAAAGTGGAAGTCCCGCCGAAGAAGATTCCCTTTTTCAAACCCAGCAAAGAGCTGAAGGACTACGTCAATCATCCCCATCCAGACGGGTCCGGCGCGCAGGACTAAGCGGGATGGACTATCTGTGGACGCCGTGGCGGTATCGCTATATCGCCGACGCGTCGAAGGACGTAGGCTGCATCTTCTGCGACGCCCTCGCCGCCAAGGACGACCCCAAAACGCTGATCGTTCTGCGCGGCGCGAAAAACTTCGTCATCCTGAATCGCTATCCCTATACGAGCGGTCACGTGATGGTGGTTCCTTACGCGCACGCGGCCGATTTTGCCGCCACCGAACCCGACACGCTCGCCGAAATGATGCGGCTCGCGCAGCGTGTTCAGACGGCGCTGGCCAACACCTACCATCCCGAAGGCTACAACCTGGGCATGAATCTGGGGCGAGCCGCGGGCGCGGGCGTAACGGGCCATCTGCACCTGCACCTGCTTCCGCGCTGGGGCGGCGACGCGAATTTCATGACCGTCACCGGTGAAACGCGCGTGGAGCCGGAGGAGCTTTCCACCACGTTCGAACGATTGAAGAAGGCCCTCGGACCGCCAATCTCCTGATTGGCGTTTTGCTTCTAGTGGCACAGATACTCTTGCCTGCACTGAGACCCGCCGGCGGCGGGCCGAATGTGTCTGTGCTCCTACGACTTCCGCACAACAAAGAGTGACCGCGCGCTCGGACGAATTGTGACTGCTTGAAGCCCAGTTGCCTGGGATGCATAATGAGGCGCTTTTCGGGGGCCTCGCATCGCGCGCAAGCAATCCAACTCGAGATCTTCGGCGCACAAATCCGCGGCGGAATCCTCACTCGTAATCCCGTATCGTCGCCATCCGCCGAATTCGCAGCCGCCATATTTGTATCCGCCGTATCGTCTGACGCTCACGCGCGCGCCGCGAAAGCCGCTGATCGTCCTGCCGCACACGCTGTCGGAGGTGACCGGGCCGGTCTTCGGCCACGGAGATATCCGCGAAGCGGATAACGATCTGACGCGCCAGCACGAAGGTGAGCCGATCGGCGAGCGGATCACTGTCTCCGGAAAGGTGCTCGACGACAACGGCCGCCCCGTGCCCAACACGCTGATCGAAGTCTGGCAGTGCAATTCCGCCGGACGCTACCGGCACAGGATCGACCAGCATCACGCGCCTCTCGATCCGAATTTTTCCGGCGGGGGACGCACGCTCACCGACGCCCAGGGAAACTACCGGTTCGTCACCATCAAGCCGGGGCCGTATCCGTGGGAAAACCATCCGAACGCGTGGCGCCCGGCGCACATTCATTTTTCGCTGTACGGCACTGCTTTCGCGACGCGGCTGGTGACGCAGATGTATTTCCCGGGTGATCCGCTGCTCCCGTTCTGTCCGATTTTCAATTCGATTCCGGACCCGAAGGGACGCGAGCGCGTGATTTCGAAATTCGAATTGAACCGCACCGAGCCAGGCTGGTCGCTTGGATTCCGGTTCGACATCGTGGTGCGCGGAAGGGAGGCCACGCCGTTTGAGGGCAAAAAGTAAGACCGGGCGCGTGCTCGAGCCGACACCGTGGTGCACCGTCGGCCCGTATTTTTCCGTCACAGTGAACGACTCGAATTCCGTGCGGGCGATCGCGGCTCCAGACGCGAAAGGCGAGCGCGTGAAATTGATCTGCGCGGTGTTTGACCGCGACGGCAAACCCGTAACGGACACGCTGGTCGAAATCTGGCAGGCGAATGCGGACGGCAAGTACAATCATCCTGCGGACCGGCAGGAGAAATCGATTGATTCGCCGTTTCGGGGATTCGGACGTCAAATCACGGACGAAAACGGCGCGTGCGAATTCGAAACGATCATGCCGGGCCGCGTGCCCGGGCCGCGTGGCGCGCTGCAGGCGCCGCATCTCGAAGTGGGGGTTTTCACGCGCGGGGTCCTGAAGCTGCTCGCCACGCGAATTTATTTTTCAGGCGACGCCGCGAACGCCGAATGCCCGGTGCTGGCGCTCGTTCCGAAGACGCGACGCGCGACGTTGATGGCGCTGCCCGTCGCAGGCCAGCCCGGAACCTGGCGCCACGAAATTCATCTGAGTGGCCCAAAGGAAACCGTATTTTTCGACGTGTAATGTAGCTCACCTCTTTAGAGGTGAGGGTTTTCGGCCCAGCCTTCATGTCGCCCGCGTACAGGGGCTGAACACCCTCAGGTCTGAAGACCTGAGCTACATAAAACCATCATCCGTAATTTGGCGGGTTCACCGACTGGTCCATGCCCATCGTTTTTGGGCCGCCCTCCTGCACGTTCAAGCTGATCAAGGACGTTTCCTTCGACGCGAACGCGCATTTGAGCGCGGGCTCGAGATCTTCGGCGCGATCCACGGCGCGCGCCGTCATGCCGTAACCCTGCGCGATTTTGACGGCGTCGATTCCCGGAATATCGATTCCCGGCACATTTTTCCCGACCTTCGTGAAATCACGAAAACCCTTCAGCGCCGAATAGTTTCCGTTGCAGATCACGACGAAGATCACGGGCGCCTTCGATTGCACGGCCGACCACAACGCCTGAACGGAATATTGCAAGGAGCCGTCGCCAACGGTGCAGACCACGCGCCGGTTCGGGTGCGCCAGTTGCAGGCCGACAGCGGCCGGAACCGCGAAGCCGAGAATTCCGCTGCGCACGGAATAAAATGAGCCGGGTTCGTCGAGCTCGATGTAGCGGTCCAAGTCACCCTTCGAGGAGGGGCACTCCTCGGAAATAATCGCGTCGCGCGGCAGGAGCTTGCTCAAGACGCTGAAGACGTAGCCGCACGTCATCGGGTACTCGGGCTGCGGATCGAGCGGCTTGGTTCGCGGGGAGACGGCGCGCTCGACGGCTTTCACGCGGCTGCGAATATATTCGGCAGCAGCGGCGACGTTGCCCACGATGCTCGTCCCGGCAAGAGCTGTCGCGGCGTCCTGCGGCGAATTCGTGATCTGGAAAAGTTTCGTCCCGGGAGCGATGGCGTTGCCCGGCACGTAGGCGTAGTAGAGAAAAACCGGCGCGCCGAGGACTATGACCGTGTCGTAGCCCGCGAGCTGATCGGCGAGCGGCTTTTGCGCCGGAAGCAATCCGCCGCGAAACAAGCGGTGGCTTCGCGGAAACGCCCAGCGCGAAGCGATCGGCTCGGCGTACACATCCGCGTTCAGGCGCTCCGCGAGCGCCACCACTTCGCGCCCCGCGCGATCCTCTTCGATCTGCGCGCCGGTGATCAACGCGAGCTTCTTGCTCGCGTCGATGGCGCGCACCACATCGTCCAGAGCCGCGGGATCGGCCAGCACAGACTGACTCACGTTGCGCGCGACGACCGGCTCGCACGGCTTGTTCCAATCGTCCATCGGAATCGAAATGAATACCGGCCCGCGCGGCGGCTGCATCGCCAGGTGGTATCCGCGCGCGATGGCCGCGGGAACGTCTTCCGGGCGCAGCGGCTCGCACGCCCATTTCACATACGGCTTCACGACTTCGACCGCGCGGCTGACCAGAAACGGCTCGGCCATGATTTGCCGCCGGTCCTGCTGCCCGGTGGTGACGACGAGCGGGGCGTGGCAAAGTTGCGCGTCGATGAGCGCGGAAAGCCCGTTTCCGGCGCTGGCGATCGAGTGCAGATTGACGAACGCCGCTTCTCCGCGCGCCATGGCGTAGCCGAGAGCCATGCCCGCCGCAGTTCTTTCGTGCAGGCCGAGGACGTACTGGAAATCGGAAGGCATGTCCTTCAGGAACGGCAGCTCGCTCGAGCCGGGATTGCCGAAAATTTTGGTCATCCCCAGATCGCGCAGGACGCCATAAGTTACTTCTCGCACCGTGGTCACGCTGGCAAGCCTCCTCCGCAATCAACGCCGCGCTCGAATTCGAGCGTAACTTCCACACCCAGCCCGCCGTTATAACCGATTGCCGGGGAAGTTGGATACATCGTATCCTGTCTCGCCTCGGTTTGACGGGCGGCGCATTCCGGCCACTGGAAAGGCGACGATGGGCGAAATGATCGTAGTCCAGGACCTGGTGAAGAACTATGGGGAATTTTGCGCGGTGAACCACATCTCGTTCAGCGTCCCGGAGGGAAAGATTTTCGGTTTTCTCGGACCCAACGGGGCGGGTAAAACCACCACGATCAAGATGCTCACCACCGTGCTCGATCCCACCAGCGGCTCGATCCAAGTGAACGGGCACGACCCGACGCACGAGCAGAAGCAGGTGCGGCGCTCGTTCGGAATCGTGTTCCAGGACCCGAGCTTGGATGATGAGCTGACCGCGTACGAAAACATGGACCTCCACGGGATTTTGTACGGCGTCCCGCGGGCGGAGCGGCACAAGCGCATCGACGCGCTGGTCGATCTGGTGGGGCTGGGCGAGCGCAAGAAAGATTTCGTGAAAATGTATTCGGGCGGGATGAAGCGGCGCCTAGAGGTGGCGCGCGCGCTGCTGCACAAGCCGCGCATTCTGTTTCTCGACGAGCCGACGATCGGCCTCGATCCCCAGACGCGCAATCACATTTGGGGTTACATCCAGCAACTGAGCAAAGAAGAAGGCGTGACCGTTTTCTTCACCACGCACTACATGGACGAGGCCGACCGCGTGGCGAACGACGTGGCGGTGATCGACCACGGCAAGATCGTGGCGGAGGGCTCGCCCACGGAACTGAAAGAGCGTACCAAGTGCGCGAATTTGGAAGACGCGTTTATCGCGCTGACCGGGCACGCCATCCGGGAAGAGGAAGCGAACGCAGCCGATCGGATGCGAATGATGGGGCGCGCGTGGAGAGGCGGGGGAAGGCGATGAGAGCGATCTACATTCTTTGCGTGCGGCAGCTGAAGCGCTACATCCGGTCGCCAGCTCGGATCATCGGCTCGCTCGGCCAGCCGATTCTATTTCTGGTGGCACTGGGATTCGGAATGCGGGCGATGTTCGCGCGCGCGGGCGGAGGAAATTATATCAATTTTCTTTCGCCGGGAATCATTTCCATGGCGATTCTCTTCAATGCCGTGTTTTCCGGAATCGAAATCATCTGGGACCGGCAATTCGGCTTCCTGAAGGAAACGCTGGTGGCGCCGGTCTCGCGGCTGGAGATCGTATTTGGCAGGATGCTGGGCGGCGCGATTGTGGCGTTCGCACAGGGTCTGGTCGTGTTCGTAATCTGCCTGATCGCGGGATTCCGGTTCGTCAGCTCTCCGTATTTGCCTCTGGCGATCTTTTTCATGTTCATGATCGCGCTGCTGTTCGCGGGCATGGGCACGGTTTTCGGCTCGGTGCTGCAGGACATGCAGGGATTTCCGCTGATCATCAATTTCCTGATCATGCCGCTGTTCTTTTTTTCGGGCGCGATTTTTACCACGACCGGATTGCCGAGAGCCTTGCGCATCCTGCTGCGGCTCAACCCGCTGAGCTACGGAGTGGACGGCCTGCGCGGCGCGCTGATTAATCAGTTCGCGTTCGGCCTGACGACCGATCTCGCCGTCGTGACCATCCTCACCGCACTGTTGCTCGGGATCGGGAGCTATTTCTTCTCGAAGATTCAGCTGTAGCAAACCGCAAGATGCCGGGCTAAAGCCCCCGGCGCTACATTTGAACCTGAAATCACCAGCGGCTCGAATGGGCGGCGCAGAGCCAAGCATCTGCGCCGGGCATAGCATGCTATGCCCCTACAAAAGGCATGGCGGGCACGCGCGGGTGGTTTTTGCGGCGATGCCGCTTCAGAAAAACGCCGCCAGGATGGCGGCGCTACGAACACCCCTACGCAACTTCGGGCTCGGCCACGGCTACGGGAACTTTCTCGCGCGGGGTGGGCATAACGGCGAACAGGATAGCCAGGATCGCAATGATTGCGAGCGCGCCGTCCAGCTCGAACGACTTCGCATAGCTTCCGTAGCGATCGAAGATCATGCCGCCAACCAGCCCGGCAGGCGACGCGACAGCGGACGTCAGAAAAATGTACATGCCGCTCAATTTCGGATAGGCCTTGCGGCCATAGTAGTGGCCGACCATCGTGTTCGTGCAGCTGTAGGTCCAGCCATACGCGATGCCCTGGAGCGCGGACGCCACGTAGGCGAGTTTCAGAGCCTCCGCATTCGATGTGAAGGCCAAGTAGGAGCTGATGAAGTAGAGGCTCGCGCCGAGCACAAAAACCAGGCGAGCGTTGAGGTAGTCCATGAGCAATCCGCCGAGCCAACGGCCGCCGAGCGTGCCGCCGGTCAACAGGCTGATTCCCAACGAGGCTTTGGCAGGAGTGATTCCGACGCCGGTCAGATGCTCGACCCAGTGCGCGATGAACAGGAAATAAGGAAAGGTGGCAGCGATTCCTGCAATGGCTACCAGCCAATACGCTGAAGTCCCCAGCGCTTCGCCGGCGGTCCACTCGTGTTTCGTGGCCAGCGCATCGGTGCGTGAAGGCTGCTCCTGCTGCTCTTCGGGCAAGCCGTCGACCGTCTGGCCCATGGACTCGGGGCTTTCCCTCACAAAGAAAAACGCGATCAAGCCGGAGACGACCATGGCGCCGGCGACAATTCTCCAGCCGACGTGCCAGTTGCCGCCGCCTTGGCGCAACATCTTGTCGAGCAGCGGGGGAAGGAAGAATCCGGAGATTCCGGAGGCGGACAGCGTGAGGCCCATCATGGCGCCGCGGTAGCGGCGAAACCATCGCGTGACGCCCGTGGCGCACGGGACCAGCGTCGCGAAACTCATGCCCGTGCCGTTCACCACGCCGAAGGCGATGAGGTAGTGCAATGGCTTCGAGGCCACGAAACCGAGGAACAGCGCGCTGATACAGATAATGCTGGACCCGATGAGGAACGTTTTGCGGATTCCGAATTTGACGATGGCCATGGCCACGAAGATGGCAGCGATTCCGACGAAAAGATTCAGGATGGTGAAGCCGAGGCCGAGAGTGCTGCGCTTCATGACGATATCGTGAATCATGTAGCTGTTGATGATGGTGCCGCCGTAATACGGGAATCCCATGTTGATGAAATCGAGGGTGAAGAGAACGGCGACCAGCTTCCATCCGTAAAAGCTTCTTTTCTCGGGCACCTGGGTCTCCTATGCGATTTCCGGGCGTACGCTCACGCGGCCCGGGCGACCGCGCCTGCTTCACTACGGTGACGCGGCTTGGCGGCGAAAAGGATGGCCACGATGCCGATCACGGTGATGGCTATGTTCAATTGCCAGGCGTGCGTGTAGCCGCCGTATATGTCGAAGATTCTACCGCCGACCCAGCCCGCGGGCGACGCGCCGCCGGACGTTAAGAGCAACAAAGTGCCGGCAAGTTTCGGGAACGCCGTGGGGCCGTAGTAATGCGCGATGCAGGTGGTCATGCAGGTGAAGGTCCAGCCGATGCCAAGGCCGTAGAGCACCGCGACGGAGTTGACGATGAGCAGCGCGCCGGGTCCGGCATGCAAAGCGGCGATCGATCCGATCAAGTAGCAGCACAGGCCGAACATGAAGGCCCAGCGGGCAGACATCGTGTCCATCAGCCAACCGCCGATCAAGCGTCCGGCGATGCACGCCACGGTGAACAGGCCGAGCGAGGAGGCCGCTTCGCCGGACGGGACGCCAACGCTTTGCAGATGGAGCAACCAGTGAGCGACGAAAACGAAGAACGGGAATTGAGCGGCGAGTCCGGCGGTAACCACGAGCCAAAAGGCGCTGGTGCGGTAGGCTTCGCCGGGAGTCCATTCGGATTGTGTGACCAGCCCGCCAGAAGCGTGGCGCGGCGGAGCGCCGGCGATCGGTTGTGCGGCGCCATCGGGAAGCTGGCCGAGATCTTCGGGGCGCTCCTTGACGAAGAGCAGGGCCACGATTCCCGCGAGGACGGCGCCCGCCGCGACAATTTCCCATCCGAGGCGCCAATTGCCATTGTGCGCGCGCAAGAGTTTGTCGATCTGAGGCGCCATGAAGAATCCGCAGACGCCCGAACCGCTGAGCACGAGACCCACGGCGCGGCCGCGGTACCGTTCGAACCAGCGGGCGGCGGCGGTGCTGCCGGGAATGATGTCGCCGAAGCAGACGCCGATTCCGTTGATCACGCCGAAGCCGAGAAGAAATTCCCAAGGTTTCGTGGTGGCGAACGCCAGAAACAGCGAACCGGCACAAACGAACGCCGAGCCGATTAAGTACGTCGAGCGTATGCCGAGTCGGACGATCGAGATGGCCACGAGCGTGGAGGGAATCCCGACGAAAAGGTTGAGCAGCGTGGATCCAAGTCCCAAAGTGCTGCGGCTCATGGCGATGTGCTGGAGCATGTAGGGATTGATGACCGCTCCGATGTAAAATGGCATTCCCAGGTTCAGAAAATCCATCGATGCGAGAGCGCCGAGCAGCTTCCAACCGTAGAACGAACGTTCATTCGACATTCGGAACCTCCGTAGGAGCGCTCTGCGTAGGCACGTTGCCGCGCCGACTCTGCCGTTCCCGCCACCCAAATCGGCGGGAAGCGATGGTGAACGTGCGCACATTCTAGTTTGATCTCCGGACATTGCAAGTTGAATGTAGAATAGGCGCCGATTTCAGCGGAGAGGTGAGTTTGAGCTTGCGCACGCAAATCGGAATCGTCGGTGCGGGACCCGCGGGGCTGGTGCTGTCGCACCTTCTCCACCTGCAGGGGATCGATTCGGTTGTCATCGAGAATCGCAGCCGGCAATACGTGGAGGAGCGCGTCCGCGCAGGGGTACTCGAGCAGGGCACCGCCGATTTGCTGGTTGAAACCGGCGTGGGCGCACGACTGAAGCGCGAGGGCTTGATTCACCACGGCATCGAACTGCGCTTCGGCGGGCAGGGCCATCGCATCGACTTCAAGGAACTCGCGAATGGTCAAAGCGTGGTCATCTATCCGCAGAATAAAGTGGTGGCCGATTTATTCGACGCGCGCCAGGCTGCGGGCGGGCGCGTGTTTGTCGAAGCCGAAGATGTGAGCGTGCACGATTTCAATAATGCAAGCTCCGCCGCGAAGTCGAAGATCCGGTTCCGCGCGGGCGGCGAATCGCACGAGCTGACCTGCGATTTTATCGCCGGGTGCGACGGTTTTCACGGCATCTGCCGTCCTTCGATTCCCGCCGGCGCGCTGACGATTTACGACCGCGTCTACCCGTTCGGCTGGTTGGGCATACTTGCCGAGGCGCCGCCTTCGTCCGACGAGCTCATTTACGCCTATCACGAGCGCGGCTTCGCTCTGCTGAGCATGCGCTCGCCGGAAATCAGCCGGCTCTACGTGCAGTGCGCGCCCGATGAAGACATCGAGAAATGGTCCGACGATCGCATATGGCAGGAGCTGCACATCCGGCTGGGCACGGCCGACGGGAAATGGAAGCTCACCGAGGGACCGATCCTACAAAAAGGCGTCACCGGGATGCGCAGCTTCGTGGTCGAACCGATGCAGTATGGAAAGCTTTTTCTGGCCGGGGATGCGGCGCACATCGTTCCGCCCACCGGAGCGAAGGGCCTGAACCTCGCGGTCAGCGATGTTCGCGTGCTAGCGCGCGCGCTGGCGGAATTCTACACGTCGGGAAAACGGAGCCTGCTAGAAGATTATTCGAAGATTTGCCTGCGGCGCGTCTGGAAAGTGCAGCGGTTTTCCTGGTGGATGACTTCGATGCTGCACCTGTTCGACACGGACAACGCATTCGATCAGCGGCGGCAACTGGCCGAGCTCGATTACGTGACGAGTTCGCGCGCCGCTTCGCAGTCGCTGGCCGAAAATTATGTCGGCCTGCCGATGGAGTGAATTTCTTCGGAGGCTTCGCGGAGCGGCAACGGCAAGAGCGGAGCCGAAAAGCCTCAGGCCCCGCCGACGGCTGGCGGGACCTGAGCTAAATAAAACCTTACTGCGTAATTGTCTTTGCGGCGTCGCCGACCTTGAATCCCGCGCCCGATACCGGAGTGCACACCGCGGAAATATCGTCCACGTCGGTTACTCGGACCACGCCGACCGGTATGGTCATCTGGCGGAGCACCTGTCCCGTGGCCGGATCTTTGATCGTCCTGGTGATGCGCTCGATGGAGAGCTGATCGCCGACCTTAATTCCCGTCTTCGAACCCACGTTCAAAACGACCTGCCCGCCGTCCACCGCCGCGACGAGACCTGACACGATAATCGTCCGGGTCATAAGCTTGACGTTATCCGCGATCAGCCCGGCGCTCATCTGCTCGACCGAAGCCTTCACCGCCTCGCCGAGAATCGTCTGCTGGAAATCGCTCGAGCCGAAGTCCACGGCGCCGCCTCCCCAGCCGTGCCAGTTCCCGCCACCGCCCAGCAGCGACGTGCTCGATCGCGAAGACTCGCCGTGGCCCTCGGCCACGCCCAGAATCTCCGCCGTGTCGATATCCACGATGCGCGCGTCAATATTCACGATGGCCTTGCTGTTTGAGTGCTTGATACCGCCGATGCCGAATCCTCCAAAGCCGCCGCCCCCGCCGCCCACGTTTGTATTCTTGGTCTCATTCCCGAACTGCGTGACGCTGCCGACGATCATGGCGTCCACGCCCAGCAGCTTGCCAAGTTTTGCGGCTGAAGCCGGATTCGCGCGGTCGCTATTCGAGAAATTCTGCTCGGCCAGGATCTTGTCTAGAGCCTTGCGCTCGATCACAGAGTACGTGCCGTCCTGGACCAGGTACTTCACCAGGAGGTCTGTGATGCCCTTGCCGACGTCGATATTCTGGCCAAAGGCAGCGGCCGAGGCCGTCTGTACGGTCGCGAAATCGAAATCAAATACCGCGACGCGCTTCTTGCGTCCCTGCGGCGCG
>JARLGK010000184.1 GCA_031296075.1 Candidatus Acidiferrales bacterium | reverse complement strand
GAATTTCGCGTCCTTGTAAAAATCATCCGGCAAAGTTTCGTCGTGCATGGCCTTCGCCGTTTGCGGATCGAGCGACAACTCGAATTGCTTGTTCCAATCGAAAAGAAAACGCGCGTAGCTGAGCGCATCGTCGCGGTCCCGGGCGCCCGGGCGGTGCCTTGCCACATCCGCTGCATGTGCTGCGATCTTGTAGGCGATCACGCCCTGGCGGACATCGTCCGCGTTCGGCAGCCCCAGATGCTCCTTCGGCGTGACGTAGCAGAGCATTGACGCGCCGTACCAGCCGATCATCGCCGCGCCAATCGCGCTGGTGATGTGGTCGTAGCCCGGCGCGATGTCCGTGACCAGCGGCCCGAGCGTGTAGAACGGCGCTTCGTAGCACAGCTCGTTTTCCTTCTGCACCTGCATCTCGATCTGATCGAGCGGGATGTGCCCCGGCCCTTCGATCATCACCTGCACATCGTATTCCCAGGCCTTTTTCGTGAGCTCGCCGAGCACCTTCAGCTCTGCGAACTGGGCTTCGTCGCTCGCGTCGGCTAGGCATCCAGGGCGCAGTCCGTCGCCGAGCGAAAAGCTGACGTCGTGCTTCTGGAAAATTTTGCAGATAGCGTCGAAATTCTCGTAGAGGAAATTCTGCGCTTTGTGGAAGCTCATCCACTGCGCAAGCAGCGCCCCGCCGCGGCTCACGATTCCCGTGATGCGGTTGCGCACCAGCGGCAGGAATTCGCGCAGCACGCCCGCATGGATCGTCATGTAGTCCACGCCCTGCTCGGCCTGCTCTTCGATTACTTCGAGCATCACGTTGATGGTCAAATCCTCCGCGCGGCGCACGCGCGAAAGTGCTTCGTAAATCGGCACGGTGCCGATGGGCACGGGCGAGGCGTTGATGATCGCCTGGCGAATCCCGCGGATATCGCCGCCGGTCGAAAGGTCCATCACCGTGTCGGATCCGTAGTGCACGGCGCGATGAAGTTTTTCGAGTTCGTCGTTTACGTGCGAAGTCGTCGCCGAATTGCCGATGTTGGCGTTAATCTTGCAATAGAACGCGACGCCGATCCCCATCGGTTCGAGGTTGCGGTGGTGAATGTTGGCGGGAATAATGGCGCGGCCGCGAGCCACTTCGTCGCGCACGAGTTCAGGCGCGATCTTCTCGCGCGTCGCCACGTAGAGCATCTCCTCGGTGATCATGCCCCTGCGCGCGTAGTGCATCTGCGAAAAGTTTCTCGAGCCGCCGTTCATCGCCGCCGCACGCTTCTCGATCCATTCGTCTCGCAATGCCATAAGAACCTCCGATCGCACCGGCCGCTGCTCCGCAGCTCGCATCGACCGCGCTCATTATCGCACCGGCCCTGCCAAGCGGCAACTCAGCCGGACGCGGAATCCTTCCACCCATCGGGATTGACAGTCGTCATTCCCGGAGTGTATCTACAGTGCATCGGTTTGTTGGCCGGGCACTTGGCGAGTATCGAGGGTTTGCATGAAACGCATGCGCTTCAAATTTTCCGCCGCGACTTTCATCCTTCTCGCGATTTCGATCCCAGCTTTCGCGCATCACGGCACTTCGAGATACGACCTGGACAAGACCGTCACCTTGAATGGCACCGTGACCGGCTTCGATTGGGGCAATCCGCACTGCCTGGTTCACATGGATGTAAAGAGCAGCAGTGGCGAAGTACAGCACTGGACTCTGGAGCTTGCTTCTCCATTCACCATGTCCAAGGTCGGCTGGAGCAAAGATTCGATCATGCTCGGCGACATGCTCACCGCGGACACGCATCCCGCCAGAAACGGCCTCACGATCGGAATCAGTTCCACGTCGAGATCGGTCATGAAGTTCGTCGTCAACGGCAAGCCGCTGGCCACGCAATAGCCGATCCCACGCTCAGAACGTAAACTTTGCCGCCAGTTGCACCAGCCGAGGATCCACGGCGCTCACGATTGTGCCAAACGTGCTGGTATTGTTGACTTCGCTGTCCACCGCCCCCGGGCCGTAGAACTGGACGTGGTTGAATGCATTAAACGCCTCGACCCGCAGGTCCAGCGCCTTCGATTCGGTGAGCCGCATGCTTTTCGTGAGTTGCATGTCGAAATTGTTGATGCCCGGGCCATAGAAAAATCGCCGGCGCGCGTTTCCCAGCTTCCCCAGCGGCTCCGTCGCGAATAGCGCCGTGTTGAACGCGGGCCTTCCGTTTCGCGGGTTCGTGTTGATCTGCAGCGGGCCGCCGGTGAATTCCGGCGTGTCTAGCAAATTGTTGTTCACGCCGTTGCCGAGTGTGCCGAGCAGCGAGTTGTCGGAATCGTCGAAGAGCGTCACGGGAAATCCGCTGGCGAAACGCGTGGTGCCGGAAATGCTCCAGCCCTCCGTCAGCCGGTTCGCGCGGCCAAAGAGCCGCTCGAATGGCAGGTCGTACCGGTAGCTGGCGACGAAATTATGGCGCAAATCCCACGACGAAATCGCGCGGCTGAGCCGCGGATTGACGGGATTAATCTGCTCGCCGATGTTGGACGCCTGGTCGATGGACTTCGCGTAGGTGTAGGCAAAAAGGAGAGTCGTTCGTTTCCCGGCGTAGCGAAGATTGGTTTCGAGCGCGTTGTAGTTGGAATTACCGACGGTGCTCTGCGCCGTCGTCGCGCCGAAATTAGATCCCAGGCCAATGTCCCGCGTGCCTGTGTAAACGAGGCCGGCTGCCGAAGTGTAGGTCGCGTCCTCGCCGTACGGTCCGCAAGTCGAGCTTCCGGACGCCACCTCGCTCAGCTCGCTGAGACTTAAACACAGCTTTGCATCGCCCGTGTTCGTCGGCACGAGAGCGAGAATGTGGTGCCCTTCGTTCCCCACGTAGCTCATCGTCAGCAGAATGCTCGACGTGATCCGGCGCTGCATCGAAAACATATAGTTTTCGGTGTACGGCACGCTATTTCGGTAATAGAAATAAGGATCGGCGCTGATCGGCGTGACGGCCGCCCAGTCGAACGCGGTGTACGGATTCTTGGCCGATACGTTGTTGGGCGGGAATGTGATCGGGTAGGGATTGATATTGACCGCGCCGTCCCCGGCGTTGACGAAGGGCGTGGCGAACAGTGGAGGCGCGGGGCTCAGATAGTTGTATCCGAAGGGCGGAACCGAATACATGATGCCCGCTGATAGTCCCGGAAAGGCCGTGTAGAAGATTCCGTAGCTGGCACGAATGCTGCTTTTCCCCGGTCCGCCGAAAATCTTCCCCAAAACTCCGCGATCGAAGCTCGGTGAAAACGCGAAGCCGATTCTCGGCGCGAAATTGTGATATTTGGATGGCGACAGCGTCGAAGGAATTCCGGGATCGCCGGGCACCAAAAGATCCGGCAGGGCGTTCGGATAGAGGACGGATTGCCTGCCCGGCACGACCGTCTGGATATTGTTGTTCTTTTCCCACCACGGCATGATCAGGTCCCATCGCAACCCCAGGTTCACGGTTAGGTCGCTTCGCACGCGCCAGCTGTCCTCGATAAATGCTCCGGTGTACCGGTTCCGTAGATGGAAAGCCTGGCCGGTCGATTGCGTGAAGTTGCTGGGGACGCCCAGCAGGAAGTCGGCGAAGGCCGAGCCGGTTTCCGTGCCTAGAACGCTGAATGTTCCGTTGAAGGTCGCGTTGGGGTGCTCGTTCACCTGATCCACGTGGAACTGGCCGCCGAATTTCAGCGTATGCGATCCGATCACCTTCGAAATTGAGTCGCTCAAGTACAGCGTGTTGTTCCACTGATTCACGTTCGTGATCGGCACGCCCATAATGAACGACGGAAACACGATGTTTTCCACGCCTTCGAGCGCCGGGGCCTGTACGGTAATGCCCGTCGTGCCTGCACCAGTCGCGAATCCCTGGGAAGTCAGGCTGACGCCCAATCCGCCGTGCGGTTCGCCAATGTCGTTGGAATTTCGGATCAAGCCGGCGTGGAATTCATTCACTGTGCCCGCGCCCAGGATCCTTGTGTAGCCCAGCGTGAAAAGCTGCGCTCGGCCGATCGTGAGGGCATCGAATCCGGGAACGCTTGCTCCTCCCTGGCCGCCCGGATACGGATTATCCAGGCGGTAGTCGTCGAAGAAGTAGTAGCCGGAAAACTGGCCCCATCGCGTGTTGGCGTCCACGCGGCCGGCGACCTTATCGTCGCGCACCGTCTCGTCAAATGCGGAGGTTGAAAAAAGTTCGCCCGCCTGATTGGGTTTGGGAATGTATTGCAAGAGGTTCATGGCGGGCGCCGACCACTTACTCATCGGAATCTGCGCGCCGGGAAGAACGCATGTGGCGCTGGTGCACCCGGGCGTGAAATACGGCTCGCCCTGGGAAACCGTGTAGCCAAGCCTGGTGGTCAGCAAACTAGCCAGGGCTGGTCCGCTTACTCTTCCCGTCAACGAGCTTTCCGCGTCGGAAAGGTCCCCGCCGCGATCCGCCAGCGACGGGACAGAAATTTGCGGCGACGTCACGCTCTCCACCGTCCGCGTGCCTTGATAGTCGGCGAAAAAGAAAAGCTTCTGTTTCTTGATCGGGCCTCCGACCGTGCCGCCGAACTGATTCTGGCGGAACACGCCGCGCGTGTCGGAGAAGTAGTTCTTGGCGTCAAGAGACTTGTTGCGCAAAAACTCGAACACATTTCCATGGAAGGAATCGCTGCCCGATTTGGTGACGACGTTGACCATCCCGCCGTTGTAGTTGCCGTACTCGGGATCGAAGTTGGTCGTGAGCAGCCGGAATTCCTGTATCGAATCCAGATTTGGGATCACCGATGTCCCGCCGTTCATATGCTCCTGCACATCAGTGCCATTGACCATGAATCCGTTGGCGGATTCCCGCTGACCATTGATCGAAACATCTCCGGGATTCAAATCGCCGGAAGGATTAATTGTTCCCGTGACGCCCGACATGATCACGGACGTCGGCGTCAGCGTCGTTACCGGACTCACGCCCGGTTGAATCGCGAGAAGATCGGTGTAGCTGCGCCCATTTAGGGGCAGGGCGGTAATCTGCGCCTCTTGCACTACCTCGCCCAGATGAGTCGCCACGGTCTCGACCTGCGCCTGGGTCTGATCCGAGACCGCCGAGACGGTAACCGTGTCGCTTCGTTCTCCCATGGCTAGAGAAACGTCCACGCGCACCGCGGCATCCGCGTCAACAACCAGGCCAGTCTTTTTCTGCGGCTTGAATCCCGATGCTTCGATCGTCAACTCATAGCGCCCGACGGGCAGAGTGGGGAACGAATAGAATCCCTGCGCGTCGGTCCTGGCCTTGTAGCTGGTCGTGATGTCGAGATTTACGAGCGTAAGGCTGGCGCCGGGTACAACGGAGTCGCTCTGGTCCTTCACGGTTCCGGAGATGCTGCCGCCGGTGGTGGCTCCAGCCCGGGCGCAGAAAAGGAGCACACAACCGATGAACATGGCGCCGAGGGCGGTCCGAGGGCCGTATTTCATTTCTGTGGTTTCTCGTTCGCTGGTAGTAGCTTGCCTGGAACCCAAACCCGCAACCCACCAACGTCATAGTAGCCCGATTCCAGGCCTCAACGTTTCACTTTCAGATTTGGGCCGCAATAATTTTGGCGAAGCTGCGCCCGGCGGCCGCCGGAACCCGCTTTCTGAAAGTCTGATGATTTTTCTTCTTAGAGTTTGAAAACGAAGCCGCTGGCTTTACTTGTGCTCGGGCATGTTACGCCCATTTCCGGGAGACAAATTCGCCGCGACCGGATGGAAAGCCCAATCGTGATCCCTCGTGGAGGTCTCGCGCGGCAGCGTGACGGCTCGCTCTTCTCTGTGCGTGGCGGAAGACGGTGCCTGCTCGAACATTCGGGAGAGATACGTCCGCCGGGAGTCGGCCTCCAGGACGCGCTGGACTTTGGCTTGCAACTGCGCAAAGACGAGTTTGGTGTCGGCTGAAGCATCCAGAGTCTCAAACCGAAATTCCACGCTGAGCCTGTCGAATTCCGCCAGGAGCGCCGCCTGGTAACTCCGGAAGTTCTCATACATATCCTGGCCCGGGAATACGTCCATGCCGGATTCCCAGTAGTCGAAGCCGCGAGAGAAAATTACGCGCGGGATCAGCTGTTCGACGTCCAGCCGCAAATAGAAAACCGCGTCGGGGACCAGCGCAGCGCTGTAGATGCCTCGAATCCATGCCGGGTCCATCCCGCGGACGATCGCGCGTGCCATCAGCGAATAGATATAGCGGTCCGTCAACACAATGAAGCCGGCGCGCAGAGCGGGTATCACCTCGTTCTCGAGCCGGTCCACAAAGTCTGTCGCGTAAAACAGACTCTGCGTTACGCGTCCGAGATTGTTTCCCTCTTTCGCGCGGCGAATTCCTTCGCCGGCAAGGTGCGAGCGCGTCATGCCCGTATCGAGCACTGCATGGCCCAGTTCCTCCAGCCACGGCTTCAGCATGTTGATCTGCGTCGTTCGGCCCGCTCCGTCCGTCCCTTCGACGACGATCAGTTTGCCGGCCAGATCGCCGAGCTTCATGCCGGGCAACAGCTTTCCGTAGGTTTGTCTCATGGTCGCACCCTCAGGTCCTTCGCTCTTTCGAGATGTGTTTTGACGATCTGGCGCACCTGTGCCTGCTGCACTTCCACCGGCAGCGTGGCGTCAACAACGGTCAGGCCGAATTCGGGAATCATTTTTTCGTATTCCTCGACGATCCGCCCCTGGAACAGCCGAAAACTCTCCGTCGGGTCGTCGCTGAGGCCGATGTCCAATCCAGCCTCGTAGAATTTGAATCCGTCGCGCCCGGTCACCAGGCGCCCGATGGCCGTCTCAAGCGGCACGCGGAAATAGAACGCCACCGTCGGCTTGGCCGCGAAGTCGTAAAGATCGCGAACCCACCGGCGGTCCATGCCCCGCGCCACATCCCGGGCAAAGGCGGTATAGATGTACCGGTCGCAGAGCACCACAGCGCCTGCTTTCAGCAGGGGCAGAATGCTTCGCTCGATGCGATCGGCGAAATCGGTCGCATGGATCAGCGAAAATGTCGCGGGCGTCAGCATCTTCTTTTTCTTGCCCAGCTTCGTAGTGTCTTTCACCAGTTCGGACGAGTTCCACTGGCTGAAAACCACGCCGTAGCCCTTCGACTCAAGCCACTTGTGCAGCAGGCTCAGTTGCGTGGATTTGCCCGAGCCGTCGATGCCTTCGACGACGAAGAGCCTTCCGGGCAAATTGTGATCGCCGTTGTGCCGCAGCTGCGGGGCAGGGGCGCCCATCGGGTAGAAAACTTCAAATGGACCAATGCGCATATTGCTACCGGTGTTCATAGGCCTCCCAAGTGTCTGTTCAGACCTGTGCCCAAAAACGCGGACACTTAGATTGTGTGTTGGGTTTCCGGTTGGCTGCGGACATCAGTCCCGGAGGACGCCCACACTATCCATCAAATTGAGTTTTCTTGCAGCAGAAATCTCAAGCCGTGTGTATCGAACCGAAGGCTGGCTTTGCGCCACGCGCCGCCTTGCGCCCGCAAAAGTCCACAGCACCTATCTCTTGCGCTCGACCGCTCGTCTGCCTAAGATGATCGTGTGATGACATTTGTCAGATATTTGGAACGCGGTCGACAAAGGGCGTCATGTTGGCGCGCGCGGCGATTCCCGGCCGAATTTCTAATCGACACTGAGGCGATTAGAAATAGAGCTAAATTACTGAAAACAAAGGGCGACCATTGATTCTAATCGACACTGATCGAGGGGGGCATTTGCGACTCTTGAGACCGATTCTGGCCATTTCGCTTCTCCTCGCGCAACTCGCCGGAGCCGCACCGGGCAATCTGGCAAGCGCGGCTCGGCCGAGCTCCGCGCCCGCGTCGCAAGCCAAGGAAAGCGTCTACGAGACCACGCAGGGCAAGGGGTACCGCTTCGACCGCGGCGGCTGGATTTACGTTCATCTGGAGGGCGCGCCGCACGATATCGGCTATCAGCACGGCTACCTGCTCGCGCCGGAGATTGCGGACGCCTTCGCCGCTGTCCGGCTGGAAGCCACGCACAATTCAGGCCGCGACTGGGGATTTTTCCGCCGCGCCGCCCACGAAATGCTGTGGCCCAAGATTGATCCTGAATATCAGGCTGAGCTGCAGGGAATCGTGGACGGCCTCCAGGCCAACGAGACCAAGCTCGATCTGGACGATGTCGTGGCGCTCAACGCGTTTCAAGAGTTGGCCGACTATTACGTGCCGTGGCTCGATGCGCGGACGCGGACTGCGAACGCGCCGCGCCCGGAGACTCCCGGACATTGCAGCGCATTCGTCGCCACGGGAAGCTGGACGAAGGATCACCAGATTGTGATGGCGCACAGCAACTGGACGAGCTACATGGCCGGAGAACGCTGGCGGATCGTGTTCGACATCGTTCCGCAGTCCGGCTACCGCGTGCTGATGGAAGGATTTCCGGGCGTGATCGCGAGCGACGACGATTTTGGCGTCAATACCGGTGGATTGATGATTAGCGAGACGACCATCGGTTACTTCCACGGCTGGGACCCCAACGGCAAGGCCGAGTTCGTGCGCGCCCGCAAGGCCATGCAATACGCAGGATCGATTGACGACTTCGTGAAGATCATGCTCGACGGGAATAACGGCGGCTATGCCAACGACTGGCTGCTCGGCGACCGCAAGTCCGGCGAAATTGCCCGATTCGAGCTAGGCCTGAAACACACGAAGGTTTGGCGCACGAAGGACGGCTATTACTCCGGCGCAAATTTCCCGAGCGATCCCGATGTGATCAAGGACGAAACCACCTACGATCCGAACGATCGTTCCCTGGGGCCCAATGCCCGCAAGATTCGCTGGGATCAGCTGCTGAACGGCAACAAGGGGAAGATTGATACCTCGCTGGCTGAGATTTTCCTAGCGGACCACTTCGACACCTACACGAAAAAAGAAGGCGCGAACCGCCGCACCCTCTGCGGCCATTACGATGCGACGTCGGAAACCGTGCCGGGCTCGACTCCCTACAATCCGTACGGCGCCGTTTCAGGGAAGGTCATGGACAGCAAGATGGCGGAGTCCATGGACTTCATTGCGCGAATGGGCCACCCTTGCGGGATCAATTTTGATGCGGCGAAATTTCTCGGCGAGCACCCCGAGTATTCATGGCAATCGCCGGTACTGGGGGACATAAACGCCGGACCTTGGACCGAATTTCATATCAGCGAACACATTGCGCAGCCCGCGCAGTGATTCTGGATCGTCCGCGTTACTTTCCATTATCAACGCGGAGGTTGTTCGTGACCGAGAATGCGCCGGGAACTGTATTGGCCCGAATTCCAGCGGCATTCTTGTCAGCTTCGGTCGCCACGGATCCTTCGAGAGTCACGTGCCCGCGATTCACGATGATATGGATCGGCGGCACGCTTCGAACCTCGTACATCTGGAGACTCGCGAACGAGTAGATGGCGCGATACTCGGCGCGGCGGATGCGATCGTCGTTCGGTGAGGTCGCCAGCACCTCGATCTGATTGTCCACCGCCTCCACGCCTTCGATGTGTTTGACGGCGCTTTCCGCATCGCTCTTGATATTTGGCCTGACGACCTGGCCAACGAGTGTCACCTTGGCCCCATCCACCTTGTATTGGAGATTGTCGAACACGGAGTAGAAGGGCAGCATCACCAGTTCGTGACGCACTTCCTTGGTGAGCCAGGCTTCAAAGTTGGCCGAATTCCGTTCAGGCGCCTGCATCTTTTCGCGGGCGGCCGCAAACGCGCCCCCGACGGGGCCGAGTGCGAGTAGTAATGAAAAGAATAAGATTGCCGAGTTTTTGACTGATCTTCTGTTGAAGTGTCGCATCTAGTTCTCCGTTCCACCTGCTGACGATTGAAATTGCACTACACGCCGTTGGATGCGGACGCGCCGGTGGCCAGTTGTAATCCTTATGTAATCTTCATGAGAGCTCGGTAAGGGAGCCGGGCAGTACGCCCGATGATATCCACTAGGCGGCAACGTCTCTGCAGGGAACTGGCAACTTGCGGGGGATGATGTTACAAAAAAAGAGATTGCAGGGGTGGGTTCGTGCCGGATTCGTGCACATCAAAAGGATGCAAAGCAACGGTGCCAGCGGGACTCGCCGCCGTGCACATGTGCATTCTCCACTTCACTCTTTTCATCGAACAGGAATGCGCCGAGATGCGCCGTGAGACGGCGCTCGGCAAAGCCAACCACGAGCGACAGATCGAATTCATGGAGACAATCGCCGGGCGCGGAGAAATGATCGTCCACGTGGCGATGAGCGGCTTTCCGATGAGCGATGAACTCAAGGCGCGCATTCTGAGCACGTTGCTCACACTAATGAACTGCCGCGAAAACATGGACCGCGCCGCGATGCGCCAGTCGGCCCTCCGCCGATTTGCCGGCTAAGCCTTCCCCAACCAAATTCCGCAGATTGACTACGCGCTGATGTAACGCGCATACAGCGAACGCGCCACGGCAGGATCCTGCGTTCCTTTGACGATGGCGCGGCCATCGGCGAAGACCGTCAGTTCGTAGGGCGGGATTCGGCACCGCAACAGGAAATCGTTGCTTCGGACATCGTCCGCCGCGGCGGTGGCCAGGCGCCGGCCGAGATCGCCGAGATCGAGTCGTCTGCTGCGCTCGTGGATCTGCACGGAATCGCGCCCGCACATGGTGATGTGCGGCTGGGCGTCGCCGTTGAGAAAAGTGAATTCGCGGCGGGCGCACGCGCGGCACTCGGAATTCCGGGCGACGCGAATGGATTGGAATTTCCCCGTCCACACGTCGCAGGAAACCAGGCGGTCGTGCAGTGCTTCCGGCTTGCCGGCAAGAAGCTTGATCGCTTCTGTTGCCTCGATGGAAGCAATG
>JARLGK010000183.1 GCA_031296075.1 Candidatus Acidiferrales bacterium | reverse complement strand
TGCTCCTATCCAAACACGTATCTCCCTACGAGATTAAAGTTGAGACGACGCAAGGCGTAGTCACCTTGGATGGCCAGGTCCCATCGGAACAAATCAAGGCGGTGGCCGGCGCGATTGTGCAGGATACTTCCGGCGTCAAGGAACTGCACAACAATTTGGTCATCAACCCTTCGACCACGCGCAACTCTGAAACCGAGGGCCTCGGCGAACGCGTTGCCGATCTGGAGATCAAGACCATGGTTAGTGAAGGTCTCTCCCAAAATGAGGCACTCGCAGACCAGCATATCGGGACGGACGTGAGCAAGCGAACGGTGACTCTCAGCGGTACAGTCCAGACAGCGGCGCAAAAATACTCCGCCGAGCAAACCGCGTGGCAGGTCTCCGGTGTGCAGGGCGTGATCGACAATCTGGCCGCCGCTGACGCGCAGACAAACCCGGAGAGCGCGGACGACAAGCTGGCGCACCGGGTCGAGTTTGAATTGTACTCAACCAAGGCCATCTCGCTGAAGACCATGCAGGTCCATGCCGACAAAGGAACGGTCACTCTGACCGGCAATGTCTCCTCTCTCGCGGAAAGTCTTCTAGCCGAAAAGACCGCAAAATCCGTGGATGGTGTTCGGAGAGTGGTGAACACCCTGGCCGTGCCAAACGAAGCTGTCTCGCCCGGCTAGAGACCCGTCGGCATTAATCTCAAAACTGTATCATTTTGTACAGAACTTCAGTCCGCACAACCTCTACGATGCCTTTGACGATGGCGAGGATGAACGACTGGATCCGGATAAGGGCTGGGGCCGGTTTCTTTTTCTCCTCCTCGCCGTCTCACAAACGCAGTTCCTGGAAGCGCTAGCTTCCAGGCAGGTTCGGCTCGTTGGTGCTCGTGTCGGTTAAAACCTCTGACGCTTCAAAACGTGCGGGGCCCGAAACACCCCGATAACACGCACGGGCCCCGCACGCCCTCCTTTTGAATCCCGTGAGTGGCCCGCCCTTTCGAATTCCATGCGTTCTTCAACACTGTCCGTCGCCGGCCACGCATCGCGGTCTCGTAGGGGCGTAGCACCGCTACGCCCGGCCCACATACTTGGCGAGATCGCGCCCGTCAGGCGCAAGTGTACGTCGAGATGTTTTTCGTTGGACGATTCCGCGTGGGCTTGTAGAACTTGACGGCTGTTTCCGGCCGGAAGGCGGCGTTGCTTTTGTAGCGGCCGCCTTTCGGGCGGGCGCCTATTCTTTGATGTGGATCACGCAGCGGAGGCAGCCGGAAGTCTTGCGGGGCGGAGCTTCAGAGTCTGTGTGACAACCTTTCTGCGGACGACGTGACGGTTCGACGGCGATCTTCAGCCGCGGAGCGGCGATTGTAATTAGCCCGGCACGAAGCGCAGCGCAGTGCCGGGAACAGGCGATAAGAGCCTGTAGTCCCGGAGGGACGATTGAAGGAGTCTCAGAGTCTGCGTCGGAACTCGAGAAACGTTGAGCGATCCCTCCGCGTCGTACCTGTGCGCCATTAGAAAAGTACAGGCAACAGCTGCGCTGGCCGAAAGGCCAGTAGACGCGCCCTCGAAAATTTGCCAGCCTATTAGTGACGAGGCTCGTCCGCCGCGGCGGGAGAGTTCTCGTCCGCTCTCGCTGGCCGGGAGCGTGTTGCTCTTTGACAATTGAACGAATACGCGCTGCGAGGGACGAAGAAGATCCCTGCCGGTCCGCGGGGCTTCGACTCCGCTCAGGATGACGCGAGGCGCAACGCGGGAGCGCCAATCCCCGCCAGCCGATTCGCGGGCAGGTCCCGATTGGCCGTTGGCCGTTATGTAGCTCATCCCGGTTCGTTGGGATGAGGGTATTCGGCCCCTTTCCCGAAAAGCCTCAGGTCTGAAGAACGACCTGAGCTACAGGAAAGCCGAGCCCGCAAATAGCCAAGGTGAAGTGGAACACTTTTTCCGATTCGTCAGCCTCAGAACTCGCAATTAAGTGACACGCGTAGCCAGGTAATTCGCGAGCTAAGTTGTTGAAAACAAAGGAAAGCGGTACCCACAAAGTGACACACAAATTCGAGGGCCGCACAGTCAGTTTCGACGGCCTCGGGATAGATCGCGGCGTAGATTTTCACCCCGGGAGATTCGCCTTCAGCGATTCTTCCACCGGCACCGCGACGATATCCTGCACGCGGCGGCGCAATGCGTCCACTTCTCCGCGCGCGACTTGCGAAGTGTCGATCGTGTCGTGCAAATAGATCGTGATTTTCCCCGGATAGAGCATCCAGTTCCCCGTCCGAAAGAACTGGTACGATCCGACGATGCTTATTGGCACGATGGGCACCCCAAATTTCTGCGCGAGATTGAATATCCCCTTCTTGAATTCTTTCAGGTGGCCGTCGCGGGTGCGCGAACCCTCCGCGAAGGCGATCAAGCTGACGCCGGAATCAAGCGCTGCCTTGGCGCGCTGGGTCATGATTTCAAGGCTTTCGCGCGTGGGAGCGTCCGGCACGGCAACGTTTCCGAACCAGCCCATCATCCAGCCATAGATGGGCAATTTGAAATGCGACTCGAGTTCGAAGCCGCGAACGAACTGCGGAATGGCGGAATAAATCACGAACGGATCGAAAATGTTCACGTGATTGCAAATGAAAATACTCGTTCGCTGCGCGTCGAAACCCGAAGCACGGTGCACTTCGAAGTTCACGCCCGCGAGACGAAGGATGTTGCGGAAAAATCCCCGGTATATCCAGTCGTGCTTGCGCCGGTCCACGCACAGTCCGACGACCACGATTATGGTACCGACTACCGCAAAATGGATTCCGCTCACCGCCCACAGAACCAGGGCGCGAATCGTGAGCCACGTTCTTCTCATACGATGACTTCCAAAGCAGACGGCAGAACCTCAAGAGACCGGCAATTCAGCCGCAGAACCTCGCCATCCACGATCACATTTACAGGACCGCCAAGATCAAGATCAACTCGTTCGACTGCGGCGCGCGAAGCGAGTGGATGGGTGATATGCGTGCCGGTGAAGAGGCGCGGAAAATTCCAGAGCAGACGAAGGCGGCCGAGCGGAGACCATCGCACATACTCGATTCGACCGTCGGCGGGATCGGCATGTGGCGCGATCATCATCTTGCCACCGGTGAATTTACTGTTGCCGAACGCCAGGAACAGGCAAGGCCTCCGGTCCCAATCCGGCGCGTCCGGCAGCCGGTGGGGAAATGCCCGGTGTTCGAGCCGCGCGACCCTGCTCAGAACGCCCAAAACGTAACTGGCCGTGCCCCAGCGCTTGAATCTCCGATTAGCGACTTCGCCAGCGTCGGCCGCAAAGCCCAGATTCAGCATATTGATGAAATAAATCTCGCCGCCCGAGTGTCGCAGGCGAATCACGTCGCACAAACGCCGGCTATTTTGCCGCAGGGCCTCGATCGTGTGCTCGACGCCGCGCGACGTGAAGTCACGCAGGAACGAATTGCCGGTGCCGAGCGGCAGAAAAGCGAGCGCGGGCCGGCCCTGGGTCTCTGCCTCGGGGAAGACGCCGTTCACAATCTCATACGACGTTCCGTCGCCCCCGACCGCGAGGAAATTCCGGTAGCCCTTCGCATAGGCGCTGCGGGCGAGCGACGTTGCCTCGCCCGCCCGGCTCGTCTGCGCGATTTCGAGATCGACGCCGATCCGCCGAATGCGATCGAGCGCCGCGGGAGCGAGCTTGCCGCAGCGTCCGCCGCCGGCCGCAGGATTCACGATGGCGAAGAAGCGCGCGTTCATTGCCGCGCACCCGCCGCACAAATAACTCGCGTGGAAATCACAGCGGCACCACCGCCTCGCGGCCGGTGGCACCGCGGATCTGTTCCGCCAATTCCGCCCGTTTGATTTTCATCGACGCGGTGCGAGGGAACTCGGCTTCCCAGATAAGATAGCCGCTGACTCGTTTGTAATTCAGCAATCGCCGGTTGCGTTCGCCGAGACTCGCGACGAGTTTTTCAGCGCTCGCGTTGTCCGCTTCGGGACGCACGACTATCACCAGCTGTTCGCCGACCATCGTGCGCGCAGGCCACAGGAAATTGGCCGCGAATACGCAGTATTCCTTGACGGCTACGCCTTCGAAGAGGGCCTCCACGTCCTCCGGGTAAATATTCTTTCCTTCCTCGGTGACGATCATGTTTTTCTTGCGGCCGAATAGCTGCAGCTGGCCGCTCTGGTCGAGACGGCCGAGGTCGCCGGTCATCAGCCAGCCATCCACGATCGTTTCCGCCGTCATTTCCGGGTCGTCGAGATAGCGCGACATCACCGTCTTGCTCCGCACGGCCACTTCGCCCACGCCTTCCGCGTCGGGGCTCAGTATGCGAATTTCCATTCCGCGAACCGGGCGCCCGACCGTTTCGGGGCGGAACGGCCTTTGATCGTTCAACGTGATTGCCGTACACGCCTCCGTGCATCCGTAGCCGTTGTAGATCGGAATGCCCAGATCGTGAAAGAACGCAATGGTCGCGGGCTCTGTGAACGCGCCGCCCACGAGAAGCGTGCGAAGACTGCCGCCGAACGCCTGATGAATGTCCCTGAGCAGCGTGCGGCTGAGTCCGAGACGAGGACGACTCCGCGTCAGCGCACGATTGACGGAGATCAGCGCATTCAGCATGCGGCGCTTCATTGGGGAGAGAGCAGCGAATCGCTCGCGCAATCCGCGCTGGAGGTTCGTCAGGATCAGCGGCACGACGGCCATGTAAGTAATTTTGTAGCGCGTGAATGCGTCGCGAATGAATTCCGGCCGCAGCGTACGCAGATGCACCACCGCGCCGCCTCCGGTGAACGGCATGATGAACCCGCCCATGAAATCGATGGCGTGATTGGTGGGAATGATGCTCAGGTAGCGCGCGCCGGGCCAGAAAGGAAAGATCGGCGTCACCGCCATGCACTGCTCGAGATAGTTTTCGTGCGTGAGGACGCATCCCTTCGGCCGTCCCGCCGTGCCGGATGAATAAACGATGCACGCTGGGTCCTTGCGTTCGCGGGGTACAAAAGCGGGCTCGCCCGCGGCCCGAAATTCTTCCCAGCGCTTCGCTCCCGCGAGATCGGCGTTCGCCGGCGCTTCGGAGACGAGCACTACGCGGGGGTGCATGGCGCTGAAGTTCGACGCCTGAGTGAGCGCCCGCCAGGCGTGATACTCGACGACGAGAAATTCCGTCTTCGAGTGCGCGAGGAGCTGAGTCTGCTCGATGGGCGTGAGCTTGTA
>JARLGK010000182.1 GCA_031296075.1 Candidatus Acidiferrales bacterium | reverse complement strand
TCAACTGCGGAGGGTCGGGCGGAATGATGAGCACATCGGGGTGAGTCTGGACGAACAGGCGCGTTTCTTTCTTGTCGGTGTCGCGCAGATTTTCGCGGGTCTCGACGGCTTCGGCGAAGCGCGTGTCGAGGTCGGCCGATTGCGCGATGCGGGTGCAATTAGAGCAGCGCCCGCAGAAATCAGGCAGGCCGTTGCCCTCAAACGAAGAGGGCTGCTCCAGGCAGTTCATAGCGCGGGCGAGCATCAACGCCAGCGTGTACTTGCCCGACCCTTGCGCACCGGAAAGAATGACGGCGTGCGGAAAACGGTTGCGCGCCAGCATCTCGCGCAGGCGATGGATGGTTTCCGGGTTGCCGACGAAATCGGAAAAGGGCATAGGAGCGCTGTTCGCTATTCGCTGTTGGCTTTTCGCGCTTAGCGCTGCCGTACCGGCGAACAGCGAAGAGCGATTAGCGAACAGCGGCTTTCCTAGATCTTCAGCTTCTTCCGCATGAGTTCCATGATAATCGCATGCGTTTCGCCGGGCGTGCCGCGCGCGTTCACAACCTGCACCCGTTGCGGTTCGCGCTCCGCGATGGCCAGGTAGGCGTGGCGGACGCGTCCGAAAAAAGCCCGGTTTTCCTGTTCGAAGCGGTTCTCATCTTTGGCCGAGTGGGAGTTCTTGCGTCCGCGATTACGGCGCCGGGCGCGTTCGACGCTGAATGCGACCTCGTTATCGAGCAGGACGGTCAGGTCGGGCTGCAGGTTGCCGCAGAGGATTTCGTGCAACTGCAGTACCGGTTTGATGCCCAGTTTGCGGCCTCCACCCTGGTAAGCTTCGGTCGAATCGGTGAAGCGGTCGCAGAGCACAATGCGTCCTTCGGCGAGCGCCGGCAGAATGACTTCGTGAATGTGCTGGGCGCGGGATGCGAACATTAGCGCCATTTCGGTGAGCGGAGAAAGTCCCGCCGTGGCCGAGTGCAGCAGCACTTCGCGTATTTTTTCGCCGGTAGCGGTTCCACCAGGCTCGCGGGTTACGCTGACAGAAAGGCCATGAGCACGCAGCGAACGCGCGAGCTTTTCGATCTGCGTGCTCTTGCCGCTGCCATCGAGACCTTCAAAGGTAATAAATTTTCCGCGCGCGGGCACGTCGGAAATGATAGCAGGCGAGCAGTGTGCTGGGCGCAACGGCCGCGACAAAGCCAATTCGCTACACTGATATATATTAAAAAAGCTCTTTCCCCGATTGTGATGGGGGTACATACAGCTGGAGGTGGACTTGGAATCACGATTCGGGGTCAGGGAGTTTCTTGTTCTCGCCGTTGTCTTGTTGTCATCCATAGCAGCATTTGGCGTCAATGCTCCGAACATCGCGGTCTCGGTGGACGCGTCGGAGGCGCCGCGCAAGATTATCCACGTGCAAATGCGCATCCCGGCCAAACCCGGCACGCTCACTCTCTACTATCCGAAATGGATTCCGGGCGAACATGGCCCCACCGGCCCGATCACCGATTTGACCGGCTTGAAATTTACGGCGAGCGGGAAGACGCTGACCTGGCGGCGCGATCTGCTCGACGGTTATACATTTCACGTGGAAGTTCCCGCAGGTGAGAACGAGGTCAAGGCGAACTTTGACTATGCTTCCCCGGCGCAGTCCGGAGGGGAGTACACCGCCGGGCTGGCGGCGACGGAAAAGCTATACATCGTGAACTGGAACACGCTGGTGCTCTATCCGGCGGGATACGGCTCGGATCAGCTGACCTGCAGCGCGAGCTTGCGGCTGCCCGCCGGATGGAAATTTGGAACATCGCTGCATGTTTCAAATCAGGCGGGCAGTGATATTCATTTTGCCCCCGTTTCGCTGACCATGCTGGTGGATGGTCCGGTGCTCGCGGGCGAGTATTTCAAGGTGGTGCCACTGAGCGCCGAAAATCCGCCGGCGGAACTTGATATTGCGGCCGATAGCGCCGCCGCGCTCGATGCTCCAGCTGAGCTGTGGGAGCATTACCAGAACCTGGTGAAACAGGCCGGATTTCTTTTTGGGGCGCGGCACTATTCCGATTATCACTTCCTGCTTACGCTGAGCGATCACGTCGCACATTTCGGATTGGAGCATCACGAATCGAATGACAGCCGGGTGGACGAGCGGTCGCTGATCGAAGCCGATGGACGGAAAATGACGGCTGGCCTGCTTCCGCACGAATATGTGCATTCATGGAACGGGAAGTACCGGCGCCCGGCGGATCTGGCGACGCCCGATTACGAACAGCCGATGCAGACCGATTTGCTGTGGGTGTATGAGGGGCTGACGTCCTACCTGGGCGATGTGCTGACCGCGCGCAGTGGCGAGCGCACGCCGGAATTGGCGCGCGACTCGCTGGCCCTGATCGCGGCGGATATTGATCTGCGTTCGGGCCGGGTCTGGCGCAATCTGCAGGACACAGCCGACGGCGTTCCCACCATGCAGAATGCTCCGCGCTCGTGGGGAGATTACCGGCGCGGTCTGGATTACTACGATGAAGACGTGCTGAATTGGTTGTGGGCGGATGTGATCATCCGGCAGCAGAGCAATGGCGCGAAGTCGCTGGATGATTTCTGCAAACTGTTTCACGGCGCTCCCAGTGGTCCGCCGATGGTGAAGACCTATACGTTTGACGATGTCGTGAACACGCTCAACCAGGTGGTTGCGTATGACTGGCGCAAGTTCTGGACGGAGCGGCTCACAAATCACGGCCCAGGCGGTCCGCTCGGTGGTGTTGAAGGCAGCGGGTGGAAGCTGATGTACGACGAGAATCCGTCGGATCTGGAACAGACGACGGCGCGAGATGAGAAATCATTGGGCGCGCGTTACTCGGTCGGCTTAATGGCCGGCGGCGACGGGATGATTCACGATACCGTTGAAGGGATGGCTGCTGCAAAGGCGGGACTTGGGCCTGGGATGAAGATCATCGCGGTGAATGGGCGCAAATTTACTGCTGACTTGTGGCACGATGCGATGCGCGCTGCGAAGTCGAACGCGGCTCCGATCGAGCTGATGGTGGAGAATGCCGACTACTTCCGCGTGGTGAAACTCGATTATCACGGGGGAGAGAAATATCCGCACCTGGTGCGGGACGGATCGAAGGCGGATCTGCTGACGGAGATTTACCGGGCGAAATAAGGCGGGAAAGTCTGACCGTGCCGGACCTATGAATTTCTGATGCTCCACGCAAAATGCATAGGTCCTTCGCACTGCTCAGGATGACAGGTTTATTTTGGGATGGAAAACGTCGAGGGCACCTAGCTGGCCACTGGCTCCTCTTCGCCTGAAATTTCTTCGATCACTTCCTCGCTCGGTTCTTGGAGCATAAATCCTAAAACTTCCTGGGGAACTGGTGCGCTCCAGACCGGCGCGAAGGACTGCCGATGGAGCGGCGAGGGTCCGTGCTCGCGCAGCGCCGCTAGGTGGGGAGGCGTGCCGTATCCCTTGTTCGATGCTAGGTGGTACATGGGGAAAACCGGATCCCAGGCGGAGATCATGCGGTCGCGTTCGACCTTCGCGAGGATGGAGGAGGCGGCGATGGAGGCGGAGAGGGCGTCGCCGTGAATGATCGGCTGCTGGGGGAGTTCGCAATCGAGCCGGACGGCGTCGACCAACAGGTGGGTGGGCGCTGGCTCAAGTTGCTGAACGGCGTGCAACATGGCGAGTCTCGAAGCCTGATAAATATTGATTTGATCGATGCGGGCGGAATCGACGGCGGCGATGGCCCAGGCAATGCAATGCTCGCGGATTCGAAGCGCGAGTTCGTCGCGGCGCTCGGCGGGAATGAGTTTTGAATCGCGCAGTCCGCGAATGCGGTAGCTTGGG
>JARLGK010000181.1 GCA_031296075.1 Candidatus Acidiferrales bacterium | reverse complement strand
GTCCGTTTGGACGTGCTGGATGTCTCGTCGGCGGGCGAAGTCCGTTTGCGCGCCACCTACGAGAAATCCAGCTCCGAATCCGAAAGCGACGCCCTCGATCTGCAAGCTTCATCAAACGCCGATCGGTACAACCGCCTCGAAGGCCGGTCCTTCGAGTTTTCAATCGAGCCGGGCGGCAAGTTTGCCACCGTGCCTGACTCGGCTGCGGCGCCGTCCGGCCAACCGGCGGACGAACCCGTCCTTTCCTGGCTCCAGGGGCTTTCTGCCGGCAGCGGTCTTCCTCAAAAAGGCGTTGCCATCGGACAGAAATGGAATACCGAACGTCCACTCGCGGGCGCGCTGCTCTCCGGCCTCCTCTCGCGCACCGAGTCCACCTACCTTCGCAACGAGCCGTGCCGTCCATCCGCCCTTCCGAAAGTCTCCGGCACTCAATCGACCACGCCTCCGGGTGACTGCGCCGTAATCCTGACCCGCTTTCAGATCCTGCGTCGCGGTCCTACTCATTCCGACGCGACTCCGGAGGACTATCGCCGCAATGGCCTGCGCACCACCGGCACTTGGACTGGCTCGGGCGAAAGCCTCGATTCCATTTCGCTCGCCACTGGTCTTCTCGTTGGCTCCACGCAAAACAGCGTACAAAACATGGACTACGAGATCAGCAGCGCCAGCACCGGCTCCAGCATCCATCACGTCGGCAAAGTGCAAAGCCAGTCCGAAATCGCGCTCGTGCCTGATCAGCCGTAGCCCGGCTTTAGATGCAGCCGAAATTCGTAGGGGCGTAGCCCGCCGCGGCGGGCTACGCCCGGCGCCGGTGCTTGGCGACGCGCCACTCGTTCGACGGCTCGCGCACGTCGGACTCGGTTTTGTAGGGGCACGCCACGCCGTGCCCGGCGAAGTTGCTTGGCAAGACGACGCCTACTTCTAAGCCGCTTGGTCTTGCCCCTCGATTTCACGTGATCCGCTTCGTCCGCAGGAGAGGATGTTATGTAGCGGCCGCCTTTCAGGCGGGCGCTTTTGACTTTCTTCTGCGGCTGTGTCGAACGCAGCGCCCTTTGACACCAGGTGTATAATTAAGATTTTCGAGCAGCCCAAATTTCCGTACTGAGGCAGCGCGCCATGAAATTCAAGCTTGCCAGCGACTACGAACCCCGCGGCGACCAGCCGCAAGCCAACTCGCAGCTCGTTCGCGGCTTGACCGACGGCGACCGCCACCAGGTTCTCCTCGGCGTCACCGGCTCGGGCAAAACCTTCACCATGGCCAAGGTGATCGAGCAGCTCAATCGCCCCACGATCGTCCTCGCGCACAACAAAACGCTCGCCGCGCAGCTCTTCCACGAATTCAGGTCGTTTTTCCCGCAGAACGCCGTCGAGTATTTCGTCAGCTACTACGATTATTACCAGCCCGAGGCCTACGTCCCGGCAAGCGACACCTTCATCGAAAAAGAATCCACCATCAACGACGAGCTCGAAAAGCTGCGCATGAGCGCCACCCGCTCGCTCTTCGAGCGCCGCGACGTGATCATCGTCGCATCCGTTTCCTGCATCTACGGCATCGGTTCGCCCGAAGCCTATTTCGGCATGATGTTGATGCTCGAAAAGGGCCAGCAAATCGCCCGCGAATCCATCCTGCGCAAGCTCGTCGAAATCCAGTACGAGCGCTCCGAGGATCTTCGCCGCGGCACTTTCCGCGTCCGCGGCGACATGATCGAAATCTATCCGCCCTATGACGACCTCGCCGTGCGCATCGAGCTGTGGGGCAGCCAGGTCGAAGCCATCCGCAAGATCGATCCGCTCACCGGCCAAATCCGCTCCCGCGATGGCGAAATCTCGCGCCTGCCGATTTACCCCAAGACGCACTACGTCTTGCCCGCCGCCCAGAAAGAGCGCGCCATCCAGACCATCTACGAAGAGCTCGATTGGTGGAAGGGCGAGCTCGAGCGTCAGGGAAAAATCGTCGAGGCCCAGCGCGTCGTTCAGCGCACGCACTTCGATATCGAAATGATGCGCACCATCGGCTATTGCCACGGCATCGAGAACTATTCACGGCACATGTCCGGCCGCTTGCCCGGCGAAGCCCCGCCCACGCTCCTCGATTATTTCCCGTCCGATTTTCTGCTCTTCGTGGACGAATCGCACCAGGCCATCCCGCAGCTCCGCGGCATGTACGCGGGCGACCGCTCGCGCAAGCAAACGCTCGTGGACTACGGTTTCCGCATGCCCTCCGCCCTCGACAATCGCCCGCTCAACTTCGAGGAGTTCGAGCATCGCGTCAACCAGGTCGTTTACGTTTCCGCCACGCCCGGCCCCTACGAGCTGACGAAATCCGGAGGTGTCGTGGTCGAGCAGGTGATTCGGCCCACCGGGCTTGTGGACCCGCAGACCGAAGTGCGCCCGGTGAAAGGGCAGGTGGACGATCTACTGGAAGAAATTCGCGTGCGCGCCGCGCGCAACGAGCGCGTCCTGGTCACCACGCTCACCAAACGCATGGCCGAGGATCTCGCCGAATATTTCACCGAGGTCGGCGTCAAGTGCCGCTACCTGCACTCCGAAATCGAGACGCTTGAGCGCGTGCGCATCCTGCGCAACTTGCGTCGCGGCGAATTCGACGTGCTCATCGGCATCAATCTTCTGCGCGAAGGCCTCGATCTGCCGGAGGTTTCGCTCGTCGCCATTCTCGACGCCGACAAGGAAGGCTATCTCCGCAGCGCCACCGCGCTGATTCAGTCCATGGGCCGCTGCGCGCGTCATCTCGAGGGCCGCCCGATTCTCTATGCCGACCGCATGACCGATTCCATGCGCCAGGCCATCGGCGAAACCAATCGCCGCCGCGCCAAGCAGGAAGCCTACAACCGCGAGCACAACATCACGCCGCTATCGATCATCAAGTCCGTGGACATGCAGCTCGCCCGAATCGTCGAAGCCGATTACATCACCGTCCCGGCGGACGACGTGCCCATGGGTGACATCACCAACGAACACGAACTCCAGCAGGCCATCGTCCAGCTCGAATCCCAGATGCGCGAAGCCGCCAAAAATTTCGAATTCGAGCGCGCCGCCTCGCTGCGCGACCGCATCCGCTCCCTCAAGCAACGCGATCTAGGCGTCATCGCCGCCACCACCTCCTAGTCGCCTCTTACTCCGTAGCGCCGACATCCTGTCGGCGGTTTTGACGTTGCCGTCGTAAGGGCGCTGCTTGCTGCGCCCTCCGCACATGCTTGGCACGCCCGACTAGTGCGTTCAGGACCTCGAAAAAGTGTGTCACTTTGTGGGTGTCCCTTTCCTTTGTTTTCAGCGAGTTACGTCGAAAATTACTCGGCATGGTGTGTCACTTCTTTTTGCAGAGTCGCGGCGTAGTCGGCGGCGATGTGTCGCACCTACGGCGCTCGGGATGGAGGCGGCTACGTTTCGCAGCGCTGACGCGCTGGGCTACCGTCTGCCGCGCCTACGGCGCTTTGGAAATCGTTTGCCGTCCTAACCGATTCAGTTTTCAAAGAGCAGTACAACCCTCGTCAAGAGGGAGGGCGGCGCAGATGCCGCGAATACGCTGCACAGATTCGTCCGGCAGCGGGGCGAAAAACGGCCCCGACTGACGTTAATTCGTTTTTGAGATTTTGTCTATTGTGGAAACTACGTAGGGCGTAAACAATGATCGGGAAATGAAATACCAGCTGATACTGCAGTTTGCGGCCGAATCCGTGCGTGATTTCGATCGGCTCGTCAACCTTGAAAAGAAACTCATGCAGGAGTTAGCAAGCGTGGGCGAGCTAGATGGTCACGACTTCGGACAGTCCGAATTCAACATCTTCGTTCTAACGGACGAACCAGCGCCTGCTTTCGAGAAAGCGCGCAGATGTATTGAGAAGCAGGCCTTGCCGTATGACTGGCGAGCCGCCTACCGTGAACTAACTTCCCACGCCTATGCGATTCTTTGGCCACCAGGCCTGCACGAATTCAACGTCGCGTGAAAAATTCTCAGACAACGCCCCGCTTCAAATCCTCAATCGGATAAAACGTCCCGCGCCACGTCACTCCACCCTGCCACAGCGTCACCACTGTGGACCGGATCAGCATCCAGCACATGATCAGCGCCCCGAGCGGATACGTCAGCCCGTACGCGGCCGACGCCCCAATCCCCTTGGCCACTCCACCTGCCACAATGAGCGGCAATCCGACGGAAATCATCGCGAAGACCAGCGCCCATCCTCGCGCGAAGGGCAGCGCCGCCACCGGAAACACGAACATCAGCAGCATCCCCAGCACCTGCGCCGCGACAATCCGCAGTTTGAATCCCGTCGCTGCGAAAAAATTCTTGGTCGTCCCGCGAATCGTGTTGCCCAGTCCCGCGTGCCAGTGCACGCTCACGGTATCCCCGCCGCGCGCTACTCCGGAGCGAAATCCGGCTTCCTTCACGATTTTTCCGAGTTTCAAATCGTCCACCACCTCCATCGCCAGCCGCCGGTGCGTTCCGGCTTTTTCATACGCGCTGCGTCGCACGATCTGAAACGCGCCGATGCCCGTATATCCGCGCGATTTCGGGTCGTTCGCGCGCCAGGGCCGCGTGCCCAGCAGAAAGCAGATTCCGAAAAACGTTAGCGCCATTTTTTCGCCAAACGTGTGCAGCTTCGGCGCGGCCAGCAGCGTCAGATGGTCCCAGCCCTTCATTTCAGCCAGGGCAATCACGCGCCGCAGCAAATCCAGACGAAAGTGCACATCCGCATCGGTGAACACCAGCCACTCACCGCTGGACTGCTCGTACGCCTTTTCAAGCGCGTGAGGCTTGCCGAGCCAGCCCGGGGGCAGGGAATCAACGCGCACCGTTTTCAGTCGCGCATCCTTCTTCGCCGCGGCTTTCAGAATCGCGCCGGTCGCATCGTCCGAGCGGTCGTCCACGGCGATTACTTCGTATCGCGGATAATCGAGCGCCAGCATCGTCTCGATCGCGTCCGACATTTTCTCGGCCTCGTCGCGCCCTGCGAACAGTACCGACACGCTGGGGCATTTCTTATCCTCGAGCGGTTCGGCATCGCGCAGCCAGGGAATCGTCTGCACCCCGATCGAGAGGTCGATCACCGTCGCGATCCACGCCAGCGCGACCGCTCCCATCACCGTCATCCAGAAAATGTGCAACGCGCAATTTCCCCCACGCGTAACGAGCGATCACGCTATCCTACCATTCCGCATGAAACGCACCCTTTCCATCGTCGGCGCCGGTCGCGTAGGCAGAACGCTGGGAAAGCACCTGCGCGAGCGCGACTGGCGCATCGGCGCCGTCGTCACGCGCTCACCTGCTACCGCGCGCGCCGCCGTCCGCGCCATCGGCGCCGGCACGCCGCTTGCCTGGAACGGACGCGTGCTGATCGCTACCGACCGCGCGCACAAGGGTGGAAGCGTGGGGATTCATCCCCACGAAAACAATCGTGGTCTAAAAGGGGCTTCAGCCCCGGTCGCAGGCGGTCGTTTGCAAATGACTTTTAGGGGGTCGGAGCTTCAGCTCCGACATAGGGTCGCCTCAAAGGCAGGGGCTTCAGCCCCTGAGGACAGCGTCTTTTCTCGGTTGTTCGCGGCTGATGTAATTCTGCTGACGACACCAGATGACGCAGTTGCGGATGTCGCGAAATCCCTCGCCAGTCTTGTCGGCGCGAAATGCAAAGGCAAAATCATCCTGCATACCAGCGCCACGCTCGACCGCACCGTTCTCGCGCCGCTGGCACGCTGCGGCGCCGTCACGGGCTCGCTTCACCCCATGCAGGCCTTTGGCGGAAAAGTTATCCCTAATCTAAACGGAGTGATTTTCGCCGTCGAAGGCGAGCCCAAAGCCCGACGCATGGCTCAATCGATTGGCGAATCTCTTGGTGGCATTACGGTCGCCATCGCCACGCGCGACAAGCCCATTTATCACGCCGCAGCCGTGCTCGCTGCCGGCAGCGCCTATCCCACAATCGAGGCAGGCGTGCACCTCCTCATGCGCATCGGCTTTTCCCGCGCCCGCGCCATGCAAACGCTCGTACCCCTATTGCGTCAAATCTTCGATAATATAGAGCGCATCGGACCCCGCGCCGCATGGACCGGCCCGCTTTCGCGTGGCGACTACGCCATCGTTTCAAAGCACGCGCGAGCACTGAAAAAGTATCCGCGGGAATTTCGGCAATCGTATGCAGCGCTGTCGCTTTTGGCTGGCCGCCTGCTCGCAAAGAATCCGGCCGCGGCACTGAAGAAGATCAAGCGTGCGCTGGCTGATGGTTAAGGTTTAAATGTAGCGCCGCGGTCTTAAGCGCGGCACATTCGCAACTGACAATTTCGCTCGGAGGACAATCGTTGAATCCATCGCCAAAGCATCTGCACATTCCGGTCGAGCACACCACGCTTGCCAACGGCCTGCGCGTCGTTGCGTCGCCCGACCGTTCCGCGCCCTTCGTCACCGTCGGCGTCTATTATCAAATCGGCTTTCGTCTCGAACCGCACGGCCGCAGCGGATTCGCGCACCTCTTCGAGCACATGATGTTCCAGGGTTCGGAAAACGCCGGCAAGATGGAGCACATTCGCCTGATCAATTCCTCCGGCGGCATGCTCAACGGCACCACGAACTACGACATCACCAACTATTTCGAGGCCGTGCCCTCCAACGCCCTCGAACGCGTCCTCTGGCTCGAGGCCGACCGCATGCGCGCCCTAAAGGTGGACGATGAAAATCTCCGCAATCAGCGCGATGTCGTCAAGGAAGAAGTCCGCGTCAACGTGATGAACCAGCCCTACGGCGGCTTTCCGTGGCTCGATCTTCCGCCCGTCGCGTTTCGCAACTGGCCCAACGCGCACAATTTCTACGGCGATTTCGCCGATCTCGACGCCGCCACGCTCGCCGACGTGCAGAAATTCTTTCATACCTACTACGCGCCGAATAACGCCGTGCTCCTCATGCTCGGCGATTTCGAGTCATCCGACGGTTTTGCCTTCGCGAAACAATACTTCGAAAATATTCCGCCGCAGCCTCTCCTGCCGCACGCGGACGTTTCCGAGCCGCCTCAAACCGAAGAGCGCAAAGGTGAGGTCGAAGAGAAACTCGGCCCGCTTCCCGCCATCGCCATCGGCTATACCTTGCCCGCCCGCGGCACCCCCGATTGGTACGTCGCCGGGATCCTCGATCGCGTCCTGCACGGCGGCCGCGCCGGTCGCGTCTACCGCAAACTTGTCCTCGAAGAGCAGATCGCCGTGGATGTGGACGGCAGCGCCGACGTCTTTGACACCAACGGTCCCACGCAGATGGTCACGCGCATCTTCCACAAGCCTGAATTTACTTCTGAGGGTACGGTCGCCATCTTCGATGAAGTCATCGAGGAGATTCAGCAGAAGGGAATCGCGCTCGACGAGCTCGATCCCGTGAAAGTGAAATTCCGTTCGGACTACTACTCGATGCTGGAAGGCGGCATGGGTTCCTACATGCCGCGCTTCGGCCTGATGCACTACCTCGCGTGCTTCACTCTTTTCGACGGCGATCCCAACCGCGTGAATACGATCCTCGACGGATTTCTCGCCGTCACCCCCGAGCAGGTGCAAGCCTTCGCGAAAAAATATCTCGTCCCGCGCAATCGCGCTGTCCTCTTGCGACGCCCCGTGACTCCCGGAGGTGCGCGATGACCACGCCCGCCGCATCCGCTGTGCTTTGCGTCCAGCCGCCGGCCCTCGGCCCCGAAAGCCCGGTCGACTGGCCCAAGCGCACCGTTCGCATGCTGCCGAACGGCTTGCAGGTCGTCCTCGTCGAGTCGCGCACGTTCCCGAAAATCTCCGCCCAGCTCTATTTCCGCAGCGGCAATGCCGTCGTCGCGCACTCCGCGCCCGGCCTCGCTGAAATGACGGCCACCGTCGTCCGCACCGGCACCGCGACGCGCCCCAGCCGCCGCATCGAAGAAGATTTGCGCCGCATGGGCGCCGGCCTCGGCACGCACGCCGGAGCTGATTCCAGCGCCATTTCCGCCTCGGGCCTCGCCGAATTTTCGTCCGGTATCCTCGAATTGATGGCCGATCTTGCGCGCCATGCTTCGTTTCCCGAGGATGAATTCGAACGCGAGCGCCGCCAGCGCCTCGAAGAGTTGAAAATCGAGCGCACCACGCCCGGTTTCCTCGCCAGCGAACGCCTGCGCCGCGTTCTCTTCGGCGCCCATCCCTATGCCGTCGTTGCGCCCACCGAAGAACAGCTCGCGAGCTTCACCCGCGATCAGCTCGCGCACTTTTATCACAAGCACTACGTCCCCGCCGAATCGGTGCTCATTGTAGTCGGCGATTTTTCCGCGGATGCCATGCTCGCCCAGATTGAGAAAATCTTCGGCGCCTGGAAGGCCCCGAAGCCCGAAGCTCCGGCGTCGCCTGCGCCGCCGCGCCAATCCGGACGCCGCGTGCATCTGGTTCACATGCCGGGCACCGTGCAGACACAGGTCCTCCTCGGAAATATCTCGATTACCCGCCGCGATCCTGATTGGTATCGCCTGATCCTCGCGAATTCGATCTTCGGCGGAGCGTTTCATTCGCGTCTGGTCATCAACATCCGCGAGCAGAAGGGCTATACCTATAGCCCCGGCAGCGGCGTCAACGCGCTCCGCCAGCAGGGATATTTCACCGTGCGCGCCGCCGTGCGCAACGACGTCGCCGCCGCCACGCTCACGGAAATGTTCTACGAAATGGACCGCATGCGCTCCCTTCCGGTCACCGCCGAAGAATTGGATAGCGCGCGCAGCTACCTAACGGGCGTCTTCTCGCTCGGCGTCGCCACCCAGGATGGCCTCCTCGGCCAGCTTTCCACCGTCTATCTCGACCAGTTGCCGGAAGACTATCTCGAAACCTATCGCGAGGAAATTCGCGCGCTCACCGCCGCCGACGTTCTCGCAGCCGCGCGCCGCTATTTCGATTCCGCGAACGCGCAGATCGTCCTCGTCGGCGACCGCGCCCAAATCGGCGAGCAAGCCGCGCTGTTCGGCGAAGTCACGGAGTACGACGCGAAGGGCAACGAAGTGGTCTGACGCGGGTTTTGTAGGGGCGTGATCCGCCGCGGCGGACTACGCCCGGCAAACATTCTTGGCGACGCCTCGACCATTTGTCGGCCGCTTCGCACCCTGCCGATTTCGTTGCTCTGTGCGCGCCGCCAGGTTTTGTAGGGGCACGACATGTCGTGCCCGGCGAACATGCTTGGCGAAGCGCCATCCACGTGGCAACGCATTGTCAGTCCGGCACCCCCGATTTGGAGTGCGGCGGCTTGCCGCCGCTGTCTGTGGGCGAGGCTTGCCTCGTCCACTCCTCATCCGCCCGACGTCGCGGATTTCGGGCGGGCCGTTCCCGGCTGCCTTCTCGGGGAATCTCTCTTCGGCGCCAACGCCGAAAAGGTTGTAACCTCCGCAAGATGACTCACAGAATCGCTGCGATACTTCTGGGCTTCGGCGCCGTGCTATTTCTATCTCTTGCCGTCCCTGCGCTGGCAAAGAAAACTCCGCCCAAGCATCCAATCGACATCAACGCCGCCAGCGCCAAAGAACTCGAAGAGCTCCCCGGCGTCGGTCCCAGCACTGCCAAAGCCATCATTCAATTCCGCGAGAAAACCGGGCGCTTCCGCCGCGTCGAGGACTTACTTGCCATCCGTGGCATCTCCGAAACGAAGCTCGCGAAAATGCGCCCCTACATCACCGTCGGCCCGCCGCCCCCGAAATCCGCCCCGTCTCCGCAGCCGAAGCCGCCGAATCATTAACGCCCGTTAATCCGAGCTTTATTTGACGCCTTGATCTCGCCCGGCATACGATGTCGGGGAAAATCGCGCAGGTGAGATCCGCAGTCTGAGGAGAAATCCATGATGGCTCGGCGTCTATCTTTGTCACTGACTTTTGCAATCTTGATCGCGTTTCTCGCGGTTACCGCCAGCGTCAGCCGAGCGAACTGGCCTTCCAATCGAGCCTCGGCGTCCGCGCCATCAGCCGCTCCAGCACCCGGTGCCTCCGGCTACCACCTCCTGAAGAAAATCAAACTCGGCGGCGAAGGATTCTGGGACTATTTGGCGTTTGACTCGCCCACGCGACGGCTCTTCATCTCGCGCGGGACAAAAGTCGTCGTCCTCGACGTGGACTCCGAAAAGGTCGTCGGCGAAATTCCCGATACACCTGGCGTGCACGGCATCGCTCTCGTCCCCGATCGCGCGAACGGCTTCACGTCCAACGGGCAGGCTGGCACAGTCTCCATCTTCGATCTCAAGACGCTTCAAGTGATCGGTCACGCCCAGGCGGACAAGAACCCCGACGCCATCATTTACGATCCGGCGTCGAAGCGCGTCTTCGCGATGAATGGCCGAAGCGGTGATGTCACCGCCATCGACGTCGCCAGCGGAACCGTCGCGGGCACGATCGCCGTCGGCGGCAAACTCGAATTCGCCGTCTCCGATGGCGCCGGGCACATTTACGTCAACGTCGAGGACAAAAGCGAGGAAGTGCAGATCGATTCGCAAAAGCTCGTGGTCACGGCCCGCTGGCCGCTCGCGCCCTGCAAGGAGCCATCCGGTCTGGCGATCGATGTAAAGCATCGCCGCCTCTTCGCCGGCTGCGACAACAAGATGATGGCCGTGGTGGACGCTGATTCCGGCAAGATCGTCGCCACGCCCGCGATCGGCGACGGCGTGGACGCGAACGCTTTCGATCCCGCCACCGGCTTCGCGTTCGCCTCCAACGGCCAGAGCGGCACGCTCACCGTCGTGCACGAGGACTCGCCCGATAAATTCAGCGTCGTGGAAGACGTCCCCACGCAGCGTGGCGCGCGGACCATGGCGCTCGATCCAAAGACCCACGAAGTCTATCTCGTGACGGCGGATTTCGGCCCGCCGCCCGCGCCCACGGCGACCAATCCCCGGCCTTTCCCCACGCTCGTGCCGGATTCGTTTGTCATTTTGATTTTTGGCCGCTAGCCGCCGGTTTCCAGCCGGCGATTTTTCGCACCACTAGCTCCGCGTACGCCATCGTCCGCCAAGATTCGCGCGTGTCGGTTCCGTAGGGGCATCCGTCGTGTCGCGATTCCGTAGGGGCGTAGCACCGCTACGCCCGGCGCGCTTTCTTGGCGCAATCGCGCCATTCGCCTCTCCGTCCCATCGCGGTTTTGTAGGGGCATCCGCCGCGGCGGACGCCCGGCAAACTTTCTTGGCGCGATCGTGCCATTCGCGCCCCGGCCGTTGCGGACTACGCCCGGTTCACATGCTTGGCGAGTTCGCGCACGTCAGGCGCATG
>JARLGK010000180.1 GCA_031296075.1 Candidatus Acidiferrales bacterium | reverse complement strand
GGAGATCGTCTGCGCGCCGAGCCTCACAGGCCCGCGCGAAACACCGAGATTTGCCAGTATATCCTACGGGCAGTATCCCGCCAACGCTGCCGCTCGCTTTCCCTAACGTGATTTTGTAGCTCAGGCAGTCTTGCCTGCGCTCGTCAGTCGAGGCACCCGGTAGGGCGAAGCCAACACGGGTGTGCCGGTGTTATACTCCGGTTACTCGGCGGGTTGTTTTTCTGGGGGAATGCATGGCCAAGTTCACGATTGCGCCGCACATGCGGCTGCACGAATGGGTGGCGGAAGAGAAGGGCTACTTCGCGGCCGAAGGACTCGACTACGAGTTCCACGAGGCGCTTGACTCGACCGAAGGCAAGAGCCACCAGCTGGGCGACAAGGTCGGCGCGTTCCAGACGTTCGAAAAAGGCCGCGGCTCGGACATCGGTTGCGCCTGCCACTGGACCGTGAATGTCTCGGCTTCCGTCGGACATGGCAAGCTCTACGCCGACGCTTACTCGGTCGCCCCGGCCGGAATATTCGTCGCGCCCGAATCGCCCATTCACGGTCCGGCCGAGCTTGCGGGAGTGCCGATCTCCGTGGGATATCAGTCCGGCAGCCACTATTCGGCGATTCAAGCGCTCGAGCAGTATCTCAAGCCCGAGGAAATCAAGCTCTCGTTCTCCGATGGCATGCTTTTCAGCCGCATGGAACTGCTCATTGACCGCAAGGTTCCCGCGGCGTCGCTTTTCAGCGGCCCATACTATTTTCTCGAGCAGCTTGGCTTCCGCAAGATTATCGACACCACGTTCATGATGGCCTCGCTCATCACGCGCGACCCGGACATGGAGGACGTGAAGAAATATTTCCGCGCGCTGCGAAACGCCCAGCGCGATATCGATCTTCGCCCCGATCTTTACACGCATTACTACAAGAAAGAATTCCCGGTGCGCTTCCACGATGTGATGGACACGCGCCGCTGGGGCCCCGGCGAACGCCTCGTCTTCGAGCCTTACACCAAGGACGTCTTCGACAAATCCTTCGAGTGGATCTCCGAGCACGGCATCTTCCCCGAAGGCGCCATGGGTTCGGGCAAGTACGAGGATTCCTGCGTCTCGCTCGCTTCAAAGTAGTTCGGTCGTCGCCGTTGCCTTCGTAGCGGCCGCCTTCAGGCGGGCGCCTTTCTCGGCGCTTTCTCTGCGCCCTCTGCGTCTCCTTGCCCTGAGTGATGTGGCGAAGGATGTGGTGAACCATTCTGCTTCTGTTAAGATTCTGCCGTGACTATCGAGCGCGAAAGACTCGAAGCGGACGTCCTGATCATCGGCGCGGGACCGGCCGGCCTCTCCTGCGCGCTGCATCTCGCCAACCTGATCGAGCAGCACACCGCCGCGAAAAAATCGCCCGAGCTTTCGGCTGAAAATATCTACGTGCTTGAAAAGGCGCGCGAAATCGGCGCTCATCAACTCTCCGGTGCGATTATGGACCCGCGCGCGCTGCGCGAACTCGTTCCTGACTTCGAGAAAACCGCGCCGCTCGATACGCCCGTCACCGGCGACGCCGTCTACTACTTCACGGAAAAAAGCTCGTTCAAGCTTCCGATTACGCCTCCGCCGCTTCAAAACCACGGCAACTACGTCATATCGCTCAACAAGCTCGTGAAATGGCTGGGCGGCCTGGTCGAAAAGAAAGGCGTCAACCTCTTCACCCAGTTCGCGGGCAGGGAACTGCTCTACGAGAAAAATGGAATCGCCGGCGTCCTCACCGAAGACAAGGGCGTGGACAAGAACGGCAAGCCCAAGGACAACTTCACGCCCGGCTACGAGCTGCGCGCGAAAGTCACCGTGCTCGCCGAAGGCCCGCGCGGATCGCTGACGAAGGACATGGTCAGCCGCCTGAAACTCGACGGCCTGAATCCGCAGAACTACGGCATCGGCATCAAGGAATTGTGGGACGTCCAGCCTGGCCGCATCGACGCTGGCTACGTGGCGCACACGCTCGGCTGGCCGCTCACGCCGGACCTCTACGGTGGCGGATGGCTTTACGGCCTGCGCGACAATCGCGTCTCGCTCGGCATGATCGTCAGCCTCGAATACCACAATCCGCTTTTCGATCCGCACCAGGCGTTCCAGAAATTCAAGACTCACCCCTTTGTGAAGAGGATTCTGGCCGATGGAAAACTGGTTCGCTATGGCGCGAAGACCGTTCCTTACGGCGGCTGGTATTCCATGCCCCGCAATTACGTGGACGGCGGCCTGATCGCGGGCGATTCCGCGAGCTTGCTGAATTCGCAGCGGCTGAAGGGAATTCACACCGCGATCAAGAGCGGAATGCTAGCGGCCGAGGCCACCTACGAAGCGCTCTGCGCCGGAGACACCTCCGCCGCCAAACTTTCCGCGTATCAGAAGAAAATCGAGCAGAGCTGGCTCAAGAAGGAATTGTGGGCCGTACGAAATTTCCACCAGGGATTTCACGGCGGCCTATACAAGGGCCTGGTCCACGCGGGCCTGCAATTCATCAGCGGCGGGCGCGGCCTGGTGGACCCGATGCGCGTGAAAGCCGGCTACACGGAGTACGAAAATCTCCATCGCGACCGCACGCTCGTCGACCAATCCACGCGTTTCAAAGGCGATGGCAAGCTCACCTTCGACCGGCTGACCGACGTCTATCATTCCGGCACGCGCCACGATGAAGATCAACCGTGCCACCTCGTCGTCCTCGAGCCGAACATCTGCGGCGACCGCTGCGTCCGCGAATTCGGCAACCCGTGCCAGTATTTTTGCCCCGCGGCGGTCTATGAGATGGTCACCGATCAGGGCGCGCCGAAACTGAAAATCAACGCCGCAAACTGCGTCCACTGCAAAACCTGCGATGTCGCCGATCCCTATCAAATCATCCAGTGGGTTCCGCCCGAAGGCGGAGGCGGGCCAAATTACGAAGGAATGTGACGATCCGCGCTTTCTTGCGCCCCGGACGGTTCTGCGGGGCGACTAGGATCGTCATCCCGAGCGAATCCGCCAGTGCTCTGGCGGAGGAGTTCACATTCGGGTGCTAGGGGTCGATTTACAGGAAATCCGTGCTCCCACCGATCAAATAAGGCGCAAAAGGCTTTTCAATCCTGCTGGCCGCCGCCTCCGCCGAACGCACGCTTCAGCGAAGCCCAGAAGCCGCCCTTTTTCTTGGCGGGTTTGGCCGCGGGCTGATTCTCCGGCGGCGGTTGCGCCTGCGTCGCCGCAGATTTTTCTCCCAACGCGTGTTGCATGGCTTGCGCAAATTCTGGCGGGCCCACGCGGCCCGAGAACTCCCATTCCGGAGAGACTTTCGCTTCGCGGATCAGCACGACCATGTCCTCGGTCGGATCGGGCGGCCGCGTCGGTGAACCGGCCATGAACATCAGCGGCGGCAAGACGGCCGTGTACACCGGAACTGGAGCGGGCAGAGCGGCGGGCGCGGGATTTTTCGCTTCGGGCACAATCGGATGCGCTTCGTTCGCTTGCGCCAGCAGACTAACTTCGATATTCGGCTTGTTTTCGGGCTCGGGAATCGGCTGGGCTGCCACTGGCGCGGAAGCTGGAGCAGGCTCCTGCGCTGTGCGCGGCATCACCGTCATTGCGTAGTCCGGCGTGGTGGGACGCGGCGGCGTGGCCGGACTCGCCGCAGCCGCGTTGCACTGGCAGCTTCCGGGAGTTCCGGCGACCGGCAGGAGCCTGCCCGCGTTCAGGAAAAATTCTCCCGCCTGCGGCACGATCAGTTTTTCGCCGGTGAATTGATGCTCGAGTTCGATCGCGCCGCTCGTCGCCAGCACGCAGAGTGAATCGTCCAGGCTTAGGCCCACGGACACGTCCCGCGGCCCTCCGCTGATCCCCAGCGGTGTGCCCACAATCGTCGGCGTGAAAATACGCAGGTCCGTATTCGCGGGCAGATTCACGCGCACGCGCCCGAAATTAAGCGCGAGCGTGATGGCGTCGCCCGACAAAAGAACCGAGAGCTTCGCTGGGCCGCAGATATCCACTTCGCCTCCGGCGAAAAGCGTCAGGATGGCCTGGCCGGAATGCACAGTGACGACGGTGCCATTCGAGACCTCGAGGCTGGTGCCGAAGGACGACGTTCCGCCGTTTGGCGGCGTTCCATTTTCGCAGGAGATGTCCCGGCCCTCCACGCGCCCTATCGCGCCGGACGGCGTGCCTTGCGCGCGCGCAACGAGCGGGCAAATCAAGACGATTCCGGCGAGAAAAGTAATCAGCAGGCCGCGGGCGCACACGGGGACACGTCCGGCGCTCGGCACGAATTGGAATCGGGGGCGCATCGGGACCGCCTATACTATACCGCAGTGAACGCCACCCCGAGTTCCGGCGCACCCGCGACTCCCGCCAGCGCATCCGGGATTCCCATGCCGCACCTTTCGCGCTGGCGCAGGATGCAAATTCCCCTGATTGCCTGGGCGGCCTACTGGGTCATTCGTCTCCTGGGCCCGACGCTGCGAGTGGAAATGGTCGGCGTGCACAACGCCACACAGATTCGCAGCCAAGGCGAGCCCGGGATCGGCGCGTTCTGGCATCGCTGCATTCTTCCGGCGGTGTGGATCTGGCGGAAACGCGGAATCGTGGTGCTGAACACCGTCAACTTCGACGGCCAGTGGACCCGGCGCGTGATCGAACGCCTCGGTTTCGGCACGGCGCAGGGAAGCTCGTCGCGCGGCGCAGTCGAAGGGCTGGCTGCGATGGCCAAAAGCCTGGAAGCCGGCCATCACGTCGCGTTCACCATTGACGGCCCGCGCGGCCCGCGCTACGTCGCCAAGCCGGGACCGGTAATCCTGGCGCGCCGCACGGGAAGGCCGATCTCCGTGTTTCACATCGGCGTCGAACGCGCGCACACCTTCCGAAAATCGTGGGACCTGTTTCAGATTCCGTATCCCTTTTCGCGAGTGGTTATGTTCGTCGCCCCGCCGATTCGCGTGCCCACGAACGCCGATAGCGACATGCTGAAATCGAAGCAGGATGAAATGCAGGCCGCGCTCGAGCGCGTCCGCGATGTGGCGGAATCCTGGTTTCGATTGAGCGAGGACGAGCGCGACCGCCTGCGCGACGAATGGCGCGAAAGACCTTCCTAGTTGTCGCCGAGCTTCACGGGAACATCCATTTTCTTGCCGTCGCGAAAGATCGTGAGCGTGATGGTATCGCCCGGCCAGGCGCGATTCAGCAGAAGATTCAGGTCCATCTGGCTCGCCAGCTCTTTCCCGTTGACCGCCACGAGCACGTCGCCGCCAATCCGCAATTCCTGCAAGCCCGCGAGCACCGAACGCGTGCCGCCGCGAATGCCCGCCTGAGCCGCGGGGCCTCCGGGGACTATGCGCTCGATCAAAATCCCCTGCTGCACGCCAAGGTTCAGAGCGTCCGCGAGATTGGGCCAGATCGCGCGCCCCTCGGCGCCCAGCGTCGCGTGGCGCACGTGGCCCGTCGAGATCAAGTCCTCGGCCGCGCGCCGCGCCGTGTTGATGGGAATCGCGAACCCGATTCCGGCGGTCGTACCCGTGGGCGCGAAGATCGCGCTGTTGATGCCGATCACCTCTCCGCGGCTGTTCAGCAGCGGCCCGCCGGAATTGCCGCGATTGATGGCCGCGTCGGTCTGGATCGCTTCGTCGATGAATGTGTTTTCGCTGGTCTGCACGGTGCGGCCGAGCGAGCTGACCACTCCCGTCGTAAGCGTGCTCTGAAATCCGAAGGGATTCCCGATCGCGAGCACGCGCTGGCCCACCAGCAGGTTGCGCGAATCGCCCAGCGGCAGCGTCGCGATCTTCCGGCCCTTCGGGTCGATCTGGATCAGCGCGATATCGTTGCGCGTGTCCGCGCCGATGTACTTGGCCTTGTAGCGTGTCTGGTCGCCGAGCGTGACCTCAATCGTTTCCGCGCCTTGCACCACGTGGTAGTTCGTCAGAATATGCCCGGCGGCATCAATCACGAAGCCGGAGCCCGCGCCTTCCACCGGGACGGGGTTGAAGAAAAAATCGTATTGGACCGCGCGCGTGACGATGTTCGCAACCGCCGGCGAAGCCTGTTTGTAAATGCGGACGTTCTGCGCCTCGGTGGCGTCGAGCGCAATCGGACCTTCGTCCGCCGGCAGGGTCGCGGGCAACGCGTGGACCAACGCGGGGTTGTGCTGTCCGTAGCGAGAACCGGCCCACCATGCGCCGAGACCGATGATCAGTCCCAGCGCCAGCAGCCGAATCGCGCGTCTCCGATTTTTTGATTGTGCCATCGCTATATTTCCTTCTGCCGATAAATATGCGGCCGGGTCAGGAAATGTTCCTTCGCGAAGCGGCCAACTGCTTCAGCCTTTCGAGAACCAGCTTCACTTGCCGCTGCGTTTCCTCGATCGAGCGCGAGCAATCAATTACGTCATCGGCCAGGCGGCGCTTTTCGTCAATGGGCATCTGCGCCGCGATGCGCAACTTTGCATCCGCCGCGGACAGCCCCCGCTGCTGCAGCCGCTCGAGCTGTTGCTCGGGCGTGCACCAGCAGACCACCACGCGGTCGAGATTCTTCTTCGCGCCCGCCTCCAGAATCAGCGCCGCGTCCTCGAACGCGATGTCCGGACCGCCCGGTCGATCGAGCGCCGCGAACCATTTCGCCACGACCTCCTGGATGCGCGGATGAAGGATCTGATTCAGGCGCGCGCGCTTCGCCGCATCGGAAAAAACAATCGCGCCGAGCTTCGGGCGGTCCACCGCTCCGCCCCTGCCGAGAATTGCGTCGCCGAACTCGCTGACAACTTCATTGTAGGCATCCTGGCCGGCCTCGAGCAGCTCGCGCGCGAGCGTGTCGGCATCGAGGACGGGGTATTCGTAGTCGCGCAGCAGGGCGGCCACGGTGGACTTTCCCGAAGCAATTCCGCCAGTGAGGCCGACGCGCAGCATCAGGGGTGGGAGGAAGCGGCCGCCGGAACGCGCGCGCCGCGCCGCATGCGTGCGGCTTTGACCGTGTTGCTCATGAGCATGGCGATGGTGAGCGGGCCGACTCCTCCGGGAACCGGAGTGTACGCGCCGGCGACCTCGATGACGTCCGGATGCACGTCTCCAGCGAGAATCGAGCCCTTGGTGCGAAACGATTCGAGTTTCGCGGGAAACTTCGCGAAGATGCCCTGGGCCTGGGCCGCGTCTTTCACCACAATCTGGCCCACGTCAATCACCGTCGCTCCGGGTCGCACGAAATCCGGCGTAACCATCGCGGCCTTGCCGATGGCCGCCACGATGATGTCCGCGCGGCGCGCGATGCCGGGCAAATCCTTGCTCTTGGAGTGGCAGATCGTCACCGTCGCGTTCGCGTGGAGTAGAAGCAGCGCCTGCGGCTTGCCGACGATGTCGCTGCGCCCGATGACCACGGCATTCGCCCCTTCGATCGGAATATTGCTGCGACGCAGAATTTCCATCACGCCCGCGGGCGTGCAGGCCACCAGCGCGGGGCGTCCCGCGACCAGGCGTCCGACGTTCACGGGATTGAATCCGTCCACGTCCTTCTCGGGGATCACCGCATCGAGAATTTTCTTCGAGTCAATCTGCTTGGGCAGCGGCATCTGCACCAGGATTCCGTCCACGTCCTCGCGATTGTTCAGCCCGTTGACGATCGCGAGCAACTCGTCCGTGGTCGTCGTGGCGGGCGGCGTAATGTGGAAGCTGCCCAGCCCCAGCTTTTCGCACGCCGCGATCTTGCTGTTCACGTAGAGCCTCGATGCCGGGTCGTCGCCCACGCGCACGGCCGCGAGGCCAGGGCGAATCCCAGCCGCCGCGAGCGCCACGATTTCCGCCTGCAGTTCCGCGTAAATTTGATCTCGAATTGCGTTGCCGTTGAGGATACGCGCTGACAAAGGGAAGCTCCTTGTGTGGTGTCGCAATGATTTCGAATCCGCAATCATAGCACACGCGATTTGCTCTCGTTTACGTCGCGTGCGACGGCAGCCGGTTCCAGGGTTTGAATCTGGCGCCGCCTCCGACCGGTCCACAACCTGACCGCTTCTGCGGTAAAATACCGCAATGATCTTCGGCGAACTCACCGAACGTAAACATCTCGAACGCGCCATGCGCGACGCCGGTCGCCTTCCCCCTGGGCAATCCGCCACGCTGAAATGGCCGGTGCTCCACACTGGCACGGTGCCGCATTTCGATCCGCACACGTGGTATTTCCGGATTGGCGGGCTCGTTGAGAATCCCGTGCGGCTCACGTGGAAGGAATTCACGAGTCTGCCCATGAAGGCAGTCACCGCCGACATGCACTGCGTCACGCGCTGGAGCCGCTTCGACGTCCGCTGGGAAGGTGTGCCGTTCACCGAAGTGATGAAGCTGGCCGGCGCGAAGCCGGAAGCGAAGTACGTGATGGTGGTCGCCGAGCAGGGATATACGTCGAATGTGCCGCTCGAAGACCTAATGCGCCCGGCGTCGCTTTTCGCGCTGAAGCACAATGGCGAAGAACTCCCGTCCGATCACGGCTATCCCGTGCGCCTCGTGGTGCCGCACCTCTACGCGTGGAAAAGCGTGAAGTGGGTCCGCGGCCTCGAATTCATGGTCCAGGACGCCCCCGGCTTCTGGGAAGAAAACGGCTACAACATGTACGGCGATCCGTTCAAGGAGCAGCGCTTCAGCGGCTAGAAAAAGGGACCAACAAACTAGCCGAGAAGAAACGATTCAACTCTCAATCTCTCTCCTCATCCTCATCCACCCTCGTCATCTCCAGCACGAATTTCACTGGATCGCCTTTCGCGAGTTTCTCGCAAATGCGCTCCATATTTTCCTGCTCGCGCTTGCCGAGCACGCACATCTTCGCGCGCAACACCTTCGCGCGTTTCGGTCGGATCATTCGGACGAGCGCTTCTCCCTTCGCGGTCAGATGGACGACCACCTTGCGTTTATCGGTCGCGTGTGGACGGCGAACCAGCAGCCCCGCATGCCCCAGATGTTTGACAACTACGCTGATCGTGCTGTCGCCGAACGTCAATTTCTCGGCAATTTCGCCCGTGGGCATGGGGCCGAATTCCAGCACGTGCTCCAGCACCATATACTGGCTCGTCGTCAGCCCAAAGTTACCGCACTGCCGGTACATCAGGTATTCCAGCTCGTGAACCGCGCGCATCAGGCTCCAATACGTGGCCACAGCGCGTTCTTTCTTCTCCTGTTGTGATTCCGACATGCATAGCACCTCGTAACGCGCTTAAAGCCGCCAATTCCGCGCGTTTAGTGGCCAAAACTGCCACCACATTAAGAGCATGAGGTGCTTTGAAGTGGAGCGACGAATCCCTGTGGACTGAAGGGAATAAACGTAACCACTCGGTTTTTGTGGCACAGACATTCGTGTCTGTGCGATTTGCAGGGCCATCCCCGGCTATTGACATGTGCAACACATGCAAGCATGCTACCCACATGCCAGTGATGGTTCAGATTCGAAACGTGCCGTCGGACCTGCACCGCGAGCTCAAGGCGCGTGCGGCGCTCGAAGGCATGTCGCTCTCGGACTACCTGCTGCGCGAGCTGCGCCACGCCCTCGACCGCCCCACCGTTGAGGAAATGCGGAAGCGGCTTTCCACCCGCGAACCGGTGCGTCTGCGTCCCGCGCCGGCAGCCGCCGTGCGCGCGGAGAGGAACAGCCGCTGATCGTCGTCGACGCTTCCGCGATTCTGGAAGTGCTCCTTCGAACGCCTGCAGCCCGGCATGTGGACCGCCTGATATTCGCTGCCGGCGAGACGCTGCATGCGCCTCACCTGATCGATCTCGAAGTCGCGCAGGTTTTGCGCCGCTACGTGCGCTCGTCCATCATCTCCGCGGAACGAGGCGCCGAGGCACTCGCCGATCTTGCCGATTTCCCGCTCACCCGCTACCCGCATCTCATCCTGCTCAACCGCATCTGGCAGCTGCGCGGCGGCGTGACGACCTACGATGCCGCCTACCTGGCTCTTGCGGAGGCGCTCGACGCTCGACTCGTCACGCGCGACCGCGCGCTCGCAAAAGCCGGCAGCCGTGCCCGTGTCAAAGTGATTTGAGGCGAGGTTGGTGGAAGCGTGGCATCCGGGACATGAAATGGTGCATGATGGTGCGAAGTGATGTAGAATGACGCATATGGCGAAACCCGAACGATCCATTCGCAAGAGCGTCTCACTTCCTGCCCGCATCGACCAGCGTGTTCGAGCGATTGCTAGCATCCGAAAGGCCAGTGCCAATCGGGTGCTCGTGGATTTGATCGAGGCCGGATTGCAATCGAAGGAAGCCGAAAAGGAACGGTTTTTCGCGTTGACGAACCGGCTCTCGGAATCCACTGATTCCGCCGAGCGCGAGAGAATCAAAAAAGAACTCGCCCGCATGACCTTCGGTGACTGATGCCGAAGATTCAGTGGACGAATCTTCCGCCGAATCTTCGGGAACATCTGTTCGATCGGCTGCAGGAACGAAAGATCACCGCGGAAGACCTGTACCAGCTCAAGGTGTGGCGGGAATCGGAACCTGATGCGCCGGACGGTGAATGGTACAAGGACTTCGGTTCCTTCAAGATCTGCGGCGAGGGCCGATTTCCCAAGACATTTCTTCTGAAAGGGCAAGCTGCCATAGGCAAAGCGCTCTGACAACCATCAGCGCGCGGCGAAATCCAGGACAGTTGTGACCTGTTCGCGCGTCAGGTCGAACCATTCCATGATGTCTTCAACGCTCGCTCCTGCTTCGAGGTTCTCGAAGACCGTAGCGACCGGCATGCGCGTGCCACGGAAAACCCAGGCGCCGCTAACTCTCCCCGGCACGCTTTCCACCGCGGGGCACTGTGACCAATCCAAGCCTGGCATGGGAAAACTCTCCCTAGGATCGTCGTAAACCCGCTGGCAGTACGCTAAAAGGACGCCGAGCAGTGGAGGTGAGTTGCCGAAATTTCGCTTTCCGGTGATCATAGATGTGGGAGCAAGAGACGCGAACAGGAATCGACAATCTTGATAAATTCTCACATCATCCCGGCGTTCTACCTGGAACGGTTTGCCAGACTTTCCACCCGTGGTCCGAACAGTCCGGGCCGGGTTTGCGTGTATGAGAAGGGCAAGGAACCTGATGATCGTGCTACATCCGTTCAAGGTAGAGAGAACGGGTATTTCGCGCATGTTCAGCCAGATGGCACGGTGGAGGAGTCATTTGAAGCAGTCCTTGCGGAGCGGGAAAACGAGTGCAACGAAGTTCTCGAACTGGCAAGAAGCCCGCTATACCGCTGGCCGACGCGTTCCGAGGAGAAGCTGGCATCCTACGCCGCACATCTCTTCAGACGCGCGACGCAACAACGCACGTTTTCCGAGAGGAATTGGCGAAAGATTATCGACGACATACGGCAAGCAGCCGCAGATCCTGAGTACGTGAGGCAGACCGCTGCGGATATTAGGTCAAAGCGCGGGATTCCGATCACCGAGGATATTCTGCGAGACAGCATCACCACTTGGGTCGAAGAGGCGACCGAGCCGAAGTCTGCTCGCAACAGCTTTATCTCGGACCTTTTGGGGCACGCGGAGCAGGGAGCGGCACTGCTACTAAAGAAAAGACCTTGGCGGATACTACGGCCACCAGACGGGGTGGAGTTCGTTACATCAGACAATCCTCTCGTGACTTTTGTGCCGCTTAGACATGGCGTGCTTCATCCCGGTTATGGCTTCCGCAAACCAGATGCGGACGCCGCATTCCCTCTCGCGCCTGACGCCTGTCTGCTCATGGGTAGTGCCTGGAATGTTCCCGCGTCGTTGGACAAAGCGGCTGCGGACAACCTGAACGATGTTCTAATCAGCGTTTCTGACCGCTATGTTTATTCCAAGACGCTTTCCCGCGAAATCCAGGGGCGCGTAGATCAGTATGGCGGAACCACCCGATATGGTGTAAACGCATTCATGCCGCTCGGGATCAAGGTGCCACTGGCCCGCGAATTTCTGAGAACACATTTCGGTCTCGATTGAGTTCCCTTCGTATCATCTAGCGAATCTCAATAGATGTCGTACTGCTCCCAATGCAAGGTCGGATCGGCCTGGATGATCACGGTCTTCTTCGTCCATTGCTCGAGTTCGTCGATGAGCGAAGATTCGCGCGTCTTGAGCGCCTTGCCGATTTCCGGATGGACGCGCAGGGTGATGCTGCCGGAACTCAACTCCGGAGCCATCTTGTGCGCCTCGGTTTGAATTTCGTAACACAGCGTGGGGATGGATTTCACCATGCCCGAACCGGTGCAATAGGGGCAGGGCTGCGAAAGCATCCGCTCGAGCGCCTGCTTGGTGCGCTTGCGGGTGATGGCCACCAGCCCGAATTCATTGAAGCGGAGCACCTTCGACGGGGCGCGATCAGCACGGAGAGAGTCTTCGAGCGCCGCCATGACCTTGTCGCGGTTGCGCCGCTCCTCCATGTCAATGAAGTCGATGATGATGATTCCGCCGAGATCGCGCAGGCGCATCTGGCGGACAATTTCCTTTGCGGCTTCGGCGTTCGTGCGCACGATCGTGTCTTCGAGGCGATTGGAGCCTTTGCCGACGAACTTGCCGGTATTGACGTCAATCGCGACGAGCGCCTCGGTGTGGTTGATGACGATGTAGCCGCCCGATTTCAGCCAGACCTTCGGCCGCAGCCCCTTGTCGATTTCCTGCTGGATGCCGAATTCCTCGAATACCGGGTTTTCCTTGGTGTAGAGCTTCACGCGATTCACGAGCGTCGGCTGGAACCGGCTCATGAACTCCACGACTTTCGTGTACTCGTCCTCCGAGTCCACCCAGATGGCCGTGTAATCGGAACTCATGTGGTCGCGCAGCAGGCGCTGGACTAGGCTGAGATCGTGGTGCAGGAGGGACGGGGCCTTTTTCTGCTCCGAGCGCGCCTTGATCTCGGACCAGGTGTGGGTGAGGAATTCCACGTCGGCGCGAACTTCTTCTGGCGCCGCGGCTCCGGCAGCCGTGCGAACGATGAAGCCTCCTCCCGCGCTGCCCTTCGCATCGTTCACCAGATGGCGCAGGCGGGCACGATCTTCGGCTGAAGCGATCTTGCGCGACACTCCGGTATGGTCGAGCGTGGGCATGTAGACCAGGAAGCGACCCGGAAGTGCGACGTGGCTGGTGATGCGCGCACCCTTCTTGCCGAGCGGTTCCTTGGCGATCTGGACGATGATCTCCTGGCCCTGCTTCAGCATATCGGCGATCAGTTGCGGGCGGCGCGGCGCTGAATGCTGATGACCGTGGTTGCCGCTGCGTCCGTGTTGCGGGCGGCGTCCGCGGTCGTCGCGACGGCCGCGATCGCGTCCTCCGCGCCGCGCGGGAGTCTGCATGCGCGCCCGGAAATCGTCGCGGACCTGCGCCTTCCACGGTTGTTGTTCCTGTGGTGGAGCGTTTTCTCCTGGAATCGGGGACTCGCCCTCGGCTGAGATGGCTTCGGTTTCCTGCTCGAGTTCGCGCTGCTGTTGCAGGTCGTGCTCGAGTTCGGGGGGCAGCGAAACAATTCCTTCCGTTTCGGCTTCGGCCTCTTCTTCCTCGAGTTCCTGCTCTTCCGCTTCGGCGGCAGCTTCCCGCATTTCGCGCTGCTCTTCTCCTTCGACGGCGTCGTGCACCGCGCCCGCGGCGTCATCGGCAGCAGCGAAACTTCGCTCTTCAGCGTCTCTCTCTGCTTCTTCTTCCTGCGCTTCGGCGACGTGTTCGGCTAACGACGCGGCTTCTTCTGCGCTCAGCTCCGTCGCGGCGTGTTCATCGTGCGCCATCTCTGCGGCGTGAATTTCAGGTTCTTCGTGTTCGATCGGGGGCTCGGGCTCTTGATACGGCACGGCGGGAGGCGATGCCTCCACGTGCTGTTCAACCACAGGCTCGCGATGCTTCCACTTTGAAAGCGATTCGCCGGGCAAAGGTTCGAGTCCCGTTGAAAACGATTGAGGGGCTTCGGTGCGAGGCTCGGCGCGGAAGTCGCGCCGAGGTTCGTGGCGCGGTTCAAACGCGCGTGGCGCCGGCGATTCCTGAATTCGCTCGGGCTGTTCGACGGGAGCCACTGGCGGCGCGCTCGCGGTGAAATCGGCCGGCTCGCTCGCCGCGGCGAATTCGCCCGGAGTGGCGATCCTGGTCGCGTCGTCAAGCGCAGTCGGAGCTGTATCAGCGGCAGGTTTATCCCGATACCTTGCGAGAGATTCCCCCGGGAGAATAACCGAGACGTGCCCTTCCGGCGCGCCCGGCTCGCTCGACGCATCTTCAAACGGGCGAGGCGAAGCGTATTTTGACGAAGGAAGCTCGCGCCCAAACCGACGGTCGCCTCCGCGCCCGCCACTACCGCCGCCGCTACCACCGCGCCGGCCGAAGCGTCCTCGCCCACCACCACTACCACCGCGCCGGCCGAAGTCGCGGCCCGGCCGATTGCGATTGTCGAAGCGGCCGCGATCATGCGGAGCCGAAGGGCTTGCTGGCGGCGGACTCATGGACGAAGGCGCCGCGGGAACTACGGCGGCGTTCCCAGGTTCGATGGCCGGCGTTTCGTATCCCGTGCCCGAAGCGTCCGGGAAAGACTCAGTGCCAGCCGGTTCAAACGGCGCCGGAGCCGCGCTGGACGGGGAAAACGATGCAGCGACGTGATCCGGCGCTTTCGGGCTCTTGCCCTCGGTTGCGATGTGTTCATCGAGCTCCTCGATACCCTCGAGGAAGTCGGTGACGTAGAGGAAGGCGTCGCTATCGAGGCCGATGTCCACAAAGGACGACTGCATGCCTGGCAGCACGCGTGTCACACGCCCTTTGTAAATGCTTCCGACTAGCGCAAACTCTTTTTCCCTCTCGACGTAGTACTCACAGAGCAGGCCTTCTTCCATAATGGCGACCCGCGTCTCGTGCGGGTTCGCCGAAATAACCATTTCCTTCGACATTTGAAAACTCCTCATGGCGCATGGGACCGGCGCGGCGCGCAAGAACATCGCGCGCACTTCGGCCGGCGGAACGGCGAAGGGTGGCAAGAATTTGCCACGACGGGCCGCTTGGGAAATAGCTCAAATTGTATGGATTGGCTTTCCTCACCCGATGCGTTCCTTAAATCAAAATTGAAATTCGCGTCCCGAAAAAAGGGCGCGGGCACTGCTGAATTCTGTTGCGGGCTCTCACAGCCGGGGTTCAGTTGACGAAGCGCCGCATGCGGACGTTCATCACGAGTCCCAGAGCCAAAAACACGAAGGCCGTTGCCGACCCTCCGTAGCTCATCAGCGGCAGTGGAATGCCGGTGACCGGCATATAACCGATCACCATCGAAGCGTTGACCAGAACGTGGAAACCCAGGATCGCGGTGACTCCCATCACGACGTACATCCCGGCACGATCTTTCGCTTTCTGCGCGTTGTCCACCAGCCGCAGAATCAGGCCTAAGTACAACAGCAAAACGACACAAACGCCAATGAAACCTTGTTCCTCAGCCAGCGCCGCCAAAATGAAGTCCGAATAACGGACGGGCACAAAGCCCAATTGGTTCTGGCTGCCCTTACCGAAACCTTTTCCCCAGAAACCACCGGAGCCGACAGCGATCTCGGACTGCAGAATCTGGTAGCCCGCGCCGCGCTGGTCTTCCTCCGGATGCAGAAACGTCTGAATCCGCTGCTGCTGATACGGCTTCAAATGACGCCGCATGTTCCAGCCGAGCGGCACGAGCAATGCAATTATAACCAGGCCGATCGCCGCGTGCTTCCATTGGATGCCGGCGAAGAACGCTCCGACTACCGCAACGGGAACCAAAACCATCGCGGTTCCCAGATCCGGCTGTTTCAAGATCAAGCCTACGGGAATCACCGTCAAAACGCCAATCTTGAGAAGATCGGCGAGCGTCAAGCGGTCCGTGCGCACTTCCGCGAAGTAGCGCGCGAGCACGATGATTATAATCAACTTCATTAATTCCGACACTTGTAAATTCATGAGTCCGCCGAGCGAGATCCAGCGCCTGGCTCCCAGCCGGGAAAATCCGAGCAATAGAACCACGAGGAGACCCACTACTCCGACAAGATAAAGAGCGGGAGCCTGGTCCATCAAGGTGTGGTAGTCAATGCGCGAGATCACGAACATACCGGCGATGCCGATCCCAATCCACATGAGTTGTTTCCACTGCATGCCGGCCATGGCGCTGGCGTGAGTAGAGGAATAGATTTCGAGCACGCCGAGGGCGCTGATGGTGCCGGCGATGGCGAGCAAGGTCCAATCGAAGTCCTGAACGCGCGGACGATCTTTCATTGCCGTTGCACTCCGGCGTCCACGCCGGCCGGATGCACTGCAGCGGACGGCGGAATATTTTCGGCGGTGGAAGGCTGCGGCAGGTGGCCGCCCTTCTTGTCGTAGTAAGCTTTTACAACATCGCGCACGATCGGCGCCGCCGAGGTGCTGCCCCAACCTCCGGCCTGGACCAGTGCGGCGACGACGATTTCGGGATTTCGTCGCGGCGCGTAACCGACGAACCAGCCGTTTTCCTTCAATTTCTTGCCGAGCTTGTTCTGCAGTTCAAAGCCTTCGGTTTGCGCCGTGCCGGTCTTGCCGGAAAAGTCAACGTTCTGCAGCTTCACTTGGCCGGAGGTGGTGCCATCCGGCTCGTTGACGACACCCCACATGCCGTCGGTCACCTGTTGAACAGTGTCATCCGAAAGAGGAAAGGATCCGAACTTCAAACCGGTGGCGCCTTTCAAAAGATGGGGCTGGATCAAAGTGCCGCCATTGGCGACCGCTGCGATCATCCGCGCGAGTTGGATTGGAGTCACTGTGACAGCGCCCTGCCCAATGGCCACGGAGATCGTCGAACCGGGATACCACTTGTGATGATTGACGCGCTGCGACCATTCTTCCGATGGGACCAAGCCAGCTTGTTCGCTGGGCAAGTCGATTCCGGTGCGTTGGCCAAGTCCCAAGCCGCTGGCGTAATAGGAAATCCGGTCAATTCCGAGCTGCTTGCCGACGTTGTAAAAGAAGACGTCGCAGGAAGCGACGATTCCCTTGTGAAGATTGACCTGGCCATGAGCGTGATCGCAATGGAAGACCCGGCCGTAAAAGACCGCGGAGCCGGGGCAGTTGACGGTGTACGTCGCGGGTATGGCCTTGGATTCGAGCATGGCCGTGGCCATCACGACTTTGAAAACGGAACCGGGAGCGAGCTGGGCCTGAATGGCGCGATTGAGCAGAGGCGTATGGGGATCCGTGTTGAGCTGCGCCCATTCCTGGTTGGGAATACGGACGGCGAAATCGTTGGGATCGAAGGTGGGCCGGCTGACCATCGCCAGTACTTCACCGGTGCGAGCGTCCATGGCGATGAGGGCGCCTTCTTTGTTGGCGAAATCGGTTTCTGCGATCTGCTGCAGGTCTTCGTCAATGGTGAGCTGGATGGGCTTGCCGGGAATCGCCTCGACATTGTCCAGCGTGCGCATGACTTTGCCGACGCTGTTGACGACGACGCGGCGCATGCCGTCAGTGCCCTCGATCTGTTCGTTGTATTGCTTTTCGAGGCCGGCCTTCCCGACGATGTCGCCGGGGCGGTAGCGGTCAGGATTCTTCTCCATGTCCTGGACGGAAACTTCACCCACGTAGCCGATCGTGTTCGCGAGCATGTCGCCGTGCGGGTAGCGGCGCCGCTGGACCATCATCAGATCGAGGACGGGAATATCCGCGCGGTGCGAATCGACGAACGCTCGATCAGCTTCCGTAGCCGCCGGTTTGATGATGACCGGGAGAAACTTGGGCTCGCCCTTGGCGGCGTCGAGCTGCTGTTCGAGATCTTCCTTGGAGATGCCCAAACCTTCTTCGATTTCCGGCAAGCTTTTCTCGAGAAGCTTCGGATTGTCGCGGAGCAAAAGTATGCTGAATGAAGGATAGCTATCAACGAGGACGCGTCCCTCGCGATCGAGCATGGCGCCGCGCGGGGCGATGATGGGAAGGGAACGAATGCCGTTCTTTTCGGCCAGATCGGAGAAATGCTCCGCCTGCATGACTTGCAAATGCCAGAACCCTACCAGGAGCAAAACGATGAAAGTCGCGGACAGGTAGGAAAACAGAGCCAATCGGCCCTGCGGAATCCTTTGATCGTTAACGTTCCACGGTGGCAACGAAACTCCTGAGCGGCGGGCCGTACTCGACCCGGATGTGCTCCCGATCCCAACGCGGATCGAATCTGAGGCGAATCCGCACCAAAGCCAAATGGGACTCCGACCATCCACGCTATCACCGGGCAGTGCAGCCCGCAAGCCGGCCATGTCCTTTCGGTCAATGATTTGTTCCAGGACGGAGCGAAAGGCTTCGGTTTCCTAACGCCTTTTGAGGCGAATGGACGGTGTCGCGGCAAGGGTCGGCGCCGGCTTGGCGGGATCTACGTAATGCCTGTTGGTGCCGCCGAAGAGAGGTTCCTCGACTTCGCGTCCCGACCCGCCTTCGGCGGGTGAGAAAAGGCATCGGGACGCTCCGCTCGGAATGACAGCTCTTGCCCAACGGCGTTCGTGGTGAATTCCGCAGCCGGTGTTTT
>JARLGK010000179.1 GCA_031296075.1 Candidatus Acidiferrales bacterium | reverse complement strand
GCACGGCATGCCGTGCCCCTATGAAGAGCAACAAATGCCGCGGCATTGCCAAGCAACGGATGTGCCGCGCTAACGTTTGCGGCGCAACATGCAAACCGAAGTCAGCAACGAGTGGCGCGAGAACGCCGAGCATGTGCGCCGGGCGTAGCGACGCTACGCCCCTACGAAACCGTCGCCCGTCGCTGGCATCGTGCCAAGGTTGTGCGCCGGGCACGGCATGCCGTGCCCCTACCAAACCAACAGCGTCTGGCGCGGAGAGTCTACGATCGGAGGTCGAAGACTTTTTCGGCGTTGGATTGATAGAGCTTCTTTTTGTCGGCGGCGCTGATGGGAAGATTGTCGGTGACTTTCACTTCTTCGGGAACAAACTGGTAGGGGTAGTCCATCGCGTAGAGCACGCGATCCACGCCGAGGACTTTCTGGCAGTACAAGATCGGTGGTTCCCAGGCCATGCCGCTGGTGGTGACCCAGACATTTTCGCGGAGGTAGTCGCTTGGTTTCTTCTTCAGCTTCTTGACGTTCGGATAGCGGCTGGAGGCGACATTGGCTCGATGGAAGAAATCAATTCTGAAGAACCAGTATGGCAGGCCTTCGCCGAGATGCCCGACGACCATCCTAAGCTTCGGGAACCGGTCGAACACTCCACTGAGAATAATTCGCAGCAGATGCAGGCTGGTTTCGACGGCGAAACCGTAGATCGCGCCTTCAAGTCCCCATTCCGCAAACGGGGCGTACATCCGCGCGGAAGGCGTGCTCGGGTGCAAGTAAATCGGAACATTCAGAGATTCCGCCGCCGCGAAAATATCCCAGAATTTCGGGTCGTCGAGATATTCGCCCTGCGTGTGGGAATTGATGATCGCGCCCTTCAGGCCCAGCTTTCGGACGCCGCGTTCAAGTTCCTTCGCCGCAGCCGCGGGATTCTGAGGCGCGATGGCCGCGAGACCGGAGAAGCGGTCGGGATGCTTGCGAATCGCCTCCGCCAACTGGTCATTGAAGGAGATGGCCAGCGCAGCGCCTTCCGCCGGATTGAAGAGCTGCACGCCGGGGTTCGTCAAGGAGAGTATCTGGCGGGCGATGCCGGTCGCGTCCATGTCGCGAATACGCTGTTCGCCGAGATCCTGGAGGCGCGACGAGATTCCGATTGAGCGTGGACTTTGGCCGAGGAAGTATCCCCATTGGCCGACGAATCCCGGGTCGAGGTTTCCTCCCTGCTGGAGCATGGCCTTCCATCGTTGGAGTAGTTCGGGCGGAGCGAACGCTTCTTCGGTGGCGATGCGGAGGTAGGGTGGTTTTTTCTTGGCGCGCGATTTGAGGTTGGTGGAAGTCACGTCGGTAGATTTGTCAGCGAGGCGCCGAATGGTAAGAGCTATGCCAAGATCTTGTGCCGGGCACGATATATCGTGCCCCTACGGAGGCAGCTGCCGTAATCACTCGGGGAGGCCCATGGCTTTGGCGTAGGCTTCGCGGACTTCGCGAGGTTGGCCGGCTTGGAAGACGTAATCGGACAATTGGCCGCCGCCGAGGGGATGTTTGGCGATTTCCTCAAGCGTCTGGCCTTCGGTGAGATTCTTGCGGTCGGCGATGGGCAGACTGATGCAGCGGTTGACTTCGGGATCGCGGATCGTCGCTTTCGGATCTTCGCCGCGTGCGATAGCTTCGATATCTTTTAGGAAGCGCTGACGCATCATGATGATGCCGGCGTCGCTGGTCCCCAGATGCTCGTGCGTGCGATCGGGAATGGTTCCCTGCCCCACCCAGGCGACAAAATCCTGATTCATCACATGGCTCGAAATCAGACGGCCGGTATCGGCTTCGCGCACCGGACCGCGCCAAGCTGGGATTTGCTCCTGCACGTAGGGCTCGCGGTCCTTCGGGACGCGGCTGAAACACCAAGTCACGCTGAGCGTGTTTTCGTCGTCGATCGGGACGCGCCATTCGAAGTGATCGCCAGTGAAGAGCGCATTAGGCCAGAGGCAGACGCGCCCGACCTTCCACATGGGGTCTTGTTCGCTCATCCCTTCGCGAATGCGGCGGTAGACGATGCCGTAGTCAAATTCTTCGAACGCCAGTTTCAGGTGCCGGGGAGAATACGGGCCGCCTTTGTCCTTCAGCCGCACGCTCCAGTTCATGTGCATCCACTCGAAATGAAGCGGGTCCACAGAATTTTCCTGGCACTGCAACCAGTTGCAAGGTACGTCGGCGAAAACGATCTGCACGAAGCCGTTCTTCCAAGTGAACGGCTCCCAGTTGGGCACCAGCGGCGCGGGTTGAGGTCCCAAGTACGCCCAGATCAGCCCACCCGTCGATTCAACCGGATACGCCTTGATACGGATTTTGTCGCGGAACCCGGCCTTGGGCTGCGCGACGTCTTCGTAGGGCTGCTCGAGGCAGCGGCCGTCGCGATCGAACAGCCAGCCGTGATAATTGCAGCGCAGGCCGCACTGCTCGACGAATCCGTACGACATGTCCGCACAGCGATGCGGGCAATGGCGGTCCACCAGGCCGAAGGTGCCGCTCATGTCCTTGTATAGAGTGAGATCCTCGCCCATCAGGCGCACGGGCTTTATAGATTGGGAGTCGAATTCGCTGAGAGCGGCGATGGGCATCCAGTAGCGGCGCAGCAGATCGCCCATAGGCGTGCCGCGGCCGACGCTGGTGAGGAGCTTGTTCTTGGCGGGGTCGAGCATCGGACTGGCGTGGATTCTAACGCAATCGGCGGCGGGAGCAAAGTGGGGCGGCTCCTTTACCAACGACGCGCGGAGAAGCATTGGACGCGGACGCCCAAGAGAGATCCCTCGGCTGCGTCCCGCGCCCGCAAGATGCGCGGGAAAGGCAAAAGCGCGCAGGACTACGCTCGGGATGACACGTTTTGCTGAATGGGCGGCGGGTCAAGGATCTGCGCCGGGCATCCGCCTGCGGCAGACCGTGCCCCACAAAGACAAAACCATCGCGCGGAGGGTGAACGAGGAGTGGGCGCGGGGCGCCGCGCCCCCAAACAGCGGGGGCAAGACGCCGCACTCCACAAACGACGGTCGGAGGCGAGCAATAACTCGGCGGATGAAACATTTTAGGGGCGGACAGCGTATCTTGATGCAAGAGAGGTGAGCAATGGACCAACCGGGACGGCGCCACGGGTCGTTTGTCGGGCCCATTATATTGATCGTGCTGGGCAGCTTGTTGCTGACTTGGAGACTCTATCCGGACTTGAATCCGTGGCCGGTTCTTTTTCGCTACTGGCCGCTCATACTGATTTTGATTGGCTTGGGAAAAATTTGGGACAGTTACTACTTCCGCCAGCACCCCGATCAAGGAGTCACACCCTGGATAACGGGCACGGGAATCGCGTGGATTCTGCTTCTGGTTTTCTTTGTTTTCGCGGCGTGGCACGGCAGAGACCGATGGGACGACAGAGGCTGGCACGGAGGGTGGAACGATCCCTGGGGCTGGCACGGACGAACGTGGGGTGACTTGGCTCATGACACGCAAGCAGTGGAATTGCAGGGAGCGAAGTCGGTGGACATGAATCTCGACATTCCCGCGGGGCAACTGACGGTGAGCGGGGGCTCGACCCATCTGATGGACGCGGATTTCCGGTATTACGCAGAACAGGGCAAGCCGACCGTAGACTATTCCGTATCCGGCGAGCGGGGACAGCTACGCGTGACGCAAGACGAAAATCGCTGGCACACGCGCTTCGGCAATGAAGATAACGAATGGAATATGCGGGTCGCGAACGCGGTGCCGATTGATCTGCGGGTGCAAATGGGCGCGGGACAAAGCAACCTGCGGCTGAACAGCGTGAACGTAAAAGACCTCGAAGTTCACATGGGCGCTGGCCAGCTGGATTTGGATCTGACCGGCGAGCGTAAGACGAGCGTGAACGGAACGATCGAGGGCGGAGTGGGGCAAGCGACGGTGCGTCTGCCGAAAGATGTGGGAGTGCACGTGGAGGCGTCGGGCGGAATCGGCTCGGTGGATGCGCGCGGTTTGACGCGAGATGGAAGCGCGTACGTGAACGAAGCCTACGGGAAATCGCCGACGACGATTGAATTGACCATTCACGGAGGGGTGGGAGAGATTCGATTGATCGAGGAGTAGGAATAGGGTCGAGGGCGAGGGGTGAGGGACGAAAAGCTCGGAAACGGCTTACCACAGAGAGCACTGAGAAGGCACAGAGTACACAGAGAAATCAGAAACAAGAAGAAACTACCCACCGGTAGGCTAAATCACGCGTTACTCAATCGCGCCAGATGCCACGGATGGCTTTGACAGACGCGCAGGCGTCCGCTAGCGTCGAAGGGAGAGGCGTGGCAGGTCGATCCGCGCGCCCCGACGATTACAGGAGCCAACCTTGGCGCGGCCCATCATTACGCTGACGACGGATTTCGGCACGAACGACCATCTGGTCGGAGTCATGAAGGGCGTAATCCTCAGCATCAATCCCGAAGTCAATATTGTGGACATCACGCACAGCGTGCTGCCGCACGATCTGCTCGATGGAGCGCTGACGATCGGCCAGGCGTACAAATATTTTCCGCCGAAGACGGTTCATCTCGTCGTGGTGGATCCGGGCGTCGGAAGCGCGCGCCGGCCGATTCTGGTCGCCGGGGATACGCATTACTTCGTGGCGCCCGATAACGGCGTGCTTTCGTCCGTGTACGACCAGACGGAGGCGCTGTATGTCTGGAATATTATTTCAGAGCACTATTTCCGGCAGCCGGTGAGCAAGACGTTCCACGGCCGCGATGTTTTCGCACCGGTTGCGGCGTGGCTGACCAAATCGTGGCAATCGTCGGCATTCGGAGAGGCGATTACGGATTATGCGCGGTTTGCCATGCCCAAACCGAAAACGGCAGGCAACACGATCAAGGGTGTGGTGCTGCGCGTGGATCAGTTCGGGAACCTGATTACCAACCTGCGCGCGGAAGACGTGCCGGCGTTTGCGGCGGCGGACGGAAAATTCACGATTCGCGCCGGGAACGCGACGGTGACGAAGCTCGTCCCGACATTTTCGAGCGGAGCGAACGGCGAGGCCATTGGATTGATCGGATCAAGCGGATACCTGGAGATTTCCGTTAACAAGGCGAACGCATCGCGGACGCTGGCGATCGGGCGGGGGGCGGAAATTACGGTTGAGGTGAGCTAAGGACAGGAAGAAGATTTAACACAGAGAACACTGAGTCGGCACAGAGTTCACAGAGAAACCCCACCGCAGAGACGCAGAGAAACCCTTCCGCAGAGAGAGCGCGCTTCATTTCAAGCAGGTCCCTTCCCTACCGAAACACAATCCTCTGGCGAGCCAAGGAAGTAACGATCAGGTAGGAGCGCATGCGGGGGTCCATCCAATCGCGGAGGGCGTCGCCGAGAAGATTGAAGGCGAGGACGGCGACCATGATCGCGAGCGCGGGAAAAATCACCATGTGCGGGGCGTCGAAAAGATGGCTGCGGGCATCGTTGAGCATCGCGCCCCAGCTGGCCATCGGCGCGAGGACGCCGACGCCCAGAAAACTGAGCGTGGACTCGGCGAGGATCGCGCCGGCCATACCGATGGTCGCCTGCACGAGCACGGGCTGAAGAATATTGGGCAGCAGGTGCCGGAGGAGAATGCGCGCGGGGGAGGCTCCGAGCGAGCGCGCCGCGAGCACGTACTCCATTTCCTTGGCCTGCAGAATTTGAGCGCGGGCGAGACGCGCGTAGCCAGCCCAGCCGGTGACGATCAACGCGAGAATCACTTTGCCGATGCCCGGACCGAGAAACGCCGCAAAGGCGATGGCGAGAAGTATGCCGGGAAACGAGAGGAACGCGTTGATGAGGACGATATTCACGAGGCCATCGAACCAGCCCCCGCAGTAACCCGCCAGAGAACCGATCGCCAAACCCACAATTCCCGCGCCGAAAACGACGCTGATGCCAACCAGCATCGAAACGCGCGCGCCGAACAGAGTGCGCGAGAGAATGTCGCGGCCAAGCTCGTCCGTGCCCATCCAGTGCGCGGCGGTCGGTCCGGCGAGACGCGTCGGAAGATCCTGCGCGGCCGGATTGGCGGGGGCGAGCCACGGGGCGGCGATGGCGAGGATTACGAGGAGGAGCGTGAGAGCAAGGCCGATGCGACCGGTACCACTCCGTCGAAGAAATTCGCGAAGGGCTTTCATTCGAAGCGCACCCGCGGGTCAACTAGCGCGTACACGGCGTCCGTCAGAAGATTCACGAGGACGTACGACACGGCGATCAGGAGAATGCAGCCCTGCAACAGCGGATAGTCGCGCGAGCCGATGGCCTGCACGGCGAGGCGGCCGATACCGGGCCAGGAGAAGATGGTTTCCGTAACGATCGCACCGGCGAGAAGCGTCCCGAACTGCAGGCCGAGGATGGTGAGGATCGGGATTAGGGCATTGCGAAACGCGTGACGGAAGAGAACCGCGGATGGCGAGAGACCCTTGGCGCGGGCGGTGCGGACGTAGTCGCTGGAAAGCTCCTCGATGGCCGCGGTGCGCACCATTCGAGTGAGGATCGCGGCGAGCGAGGCGCCGAGAGTAATTGCCGGCAAGATTAAATGTGCCGCGCCACCGCGGCCAGAAACGGGGAGCCAGCCGAACATCACGGAGAACACGAGAATCAATATTGGTCCCAACGCAAAATTCGGGATCGAGAGGCCAAGGAGCGTAAAGAGACCGACGGCGCGGTCGGTTGAGGTACCCCGCCGCTCGGCGGCGAGCAGACCGGCGGGAATGCCGATCGCGGCGCAAACGAGCAGTGCGACGATGGCGAGCTCCAGCGTCGCGGGATAGTGCGAGACCACGACGCGCGCGACAGGTTCCTGGAAGCGAAATGATTCGCCGAGATCGCCGCGAACAACGCCCGCTAGATAGTGCCAGTACTGCGCGAGTATCGGCACGTCCAATCCAAGAGAATGGCGGAGCTGCTGCAAATCCTCCGCGCGCGCGCCTTCACCAAGCATCTGCTGCACGGGATCGCCTGGGACGATGTGCGCTAGCAGGAACACCATGGTAACGATGAGCCAGAGCGCGGGGATGGCGAACAAGAGGCGCAGCGAGATGTAGCGAATCATTTTCTGCGGCGTCCCTTGGCAGCGCCGGCCGGGGCGAGACTTTCACCGCCGTCGGGAGCGGCAGGCGCGGCGGATTCAGGGGGAGGCGCGACATTTTCGGCCGCCGCCGGCTGGAGTGCCTTGATCTTCACGCGCGAAACGCGGCGACGCTCCATTTCCATCACCGTAAAACGGTATCCATCGGATTCGAAACTTTCGCCGCCGCGGGGTATAAAACCGAGCCGGCTTAGAACGAAGCCTCCGACCGTCTCGTAAGAGGAATCATCGGCCAGCGTGATGTTGTACTGCGCTGCCAGGTCACGGACTTTGATGCCCGCGTCAAAGATCATTCCGCCGTCGGGGAGGACCAGCGGGCGTTCGACCACGTCGAATTCGTCGTGAATCTCGCCGACCATTTGCTCGAGGATGTCTTCGAGAGTGACGAGGCCGAGAATGCTGCCAAATTCGTCCACGACCATGGCGAGGCCCGTGCGGCGCGCGCGAAATTCGACGAGGAGCTCGCTCGCAGGCTTTGTCTCCGGGACGATGAGGACGTCGCGAAGAACATTCCTCAAGTGAAACTCCGGACCAGACGGTTGCTCGGCAGCACGCTGGGCGCGATCGATGAGAATCCAGACGACGTCCTTAATGTGCACAAAGCCGAGGATGTGGTCGAGCGAGCCGTCATACACCGGAAGCCGGGAGCGCTGCGTAGTGGCAAACATGCGCATGGTGTCCTCGAGGCTCGCCGACGCAGGCAGCGCGTGCATATCGGGGCGCGGCACCATGAGTTCGTGGACCTGCACCTGGCTCAATTCCATCGCGTTCTGAATGAATCGAGCTTCGTTCGCGGGCAGGAGTCCGCGATCGCGCGCCTGCTGGATCATCACCTGCAATTCCTCGGTGGAACGCACGAGAGTATGACTGTGTGGAGCGACCACGCCGAGGGCGCCGACGATTCTTTCGGCAACGCCGTCGAGAAGATCAATGGCCCAGCGGAATGTGTTGAGGAACCAGTGAAACGGCCGCGCAATCAGCAGCGCGACGCGCTCGGCGCGCGCCAGGCTCAAACTCTTGGGGACGAGTTCGCCGAACACAACCTGCAGGACCGTTAAGAGGCCGAATACGACGACGAGCGCCACACTGTGCGCGACGATCGGGGCCCACGGCCGCGCCACCTGCTCGACAAACGGCCGGACAATCGCCGCCAGGGTGATCTCGCCGAGATAGCCGAGGGAAAGACTCGCGATCGTGATCCCGACCTGCACGCCGGAAACGACGCGGCTGAGATCGCCGATGAGCTGCTCGACGATTTTGGCGCGCGGGTCGCCCTTTTCGACGAGCTGGCGAACGCGCGAAAGCCTGACGGCCACCAGCGAGAATTCCGCGGCCGCGAAAAAGGCGTTCATGCCGATCAGGAAAACGATGCCGAAGACGTGGAGCGCGCTCATCGCTTGAATAGCCTCACAGCACAGGATTCGCCGTGCAAGGCGATTCTAACAAGAGGCGCCCGGCAACGGGAGAAATCCAGGGAAGGCGTTGCAGTCGCCGCTAGCGCTGCGAGGTTTTCCCGGACGCCACGCGATCGTTGTAATCGGAGGACTTGCCGCGCGGTATGGTCAGCGCCGTCCAGCGATCGGACACGAGATGTTTCGAAATAAAGACGATCTGGCCGATGTGATAGGCATAGTGCGCGACTTGTCGGTTGATCGCCTGCATCACGGAATGACGCTCGCCGCGAATGCGAATGGTGCGGCCCATGTCGGCGTCGCTCAGTGGCGCCAGTTCCTTGAAAACAAGGTTCCAAGCCGCCTCCCACATGGCGATAATTTCGGCACGAGTCTGCGGGGCATCTTTGAACTCCGCGTCACGATCGCGACCGGGCTTTTCACCGTCGGAAGTGAGGAAATCCGTCCAACGCGAGCGCATGTTGCCGGTGAGATGCTTTACGATGATGGCAATCGAATTGGACTCGGCATCGAGCTTCGCCGTTAGAGCATCGTCTGAGACTTGCGCCATGGCCTGTTCGCCGAGGCTCTTGTAGTAGCGCAAGAGGGAGATGGAGTCTTCCAGGTAGGAAGTGGTGAATTCGAGCGCCATGGGCCGATTGTGCATCCGCAGAACTTTGGGCGCAAGAGCCGGGGAAACTCAACATATGAGACTCACTTTTCTACTTGGAATTCGGGCCAGTGCTTCTATGATGGTTTTTGAGCGCACGGGACCGAAGAATTCACGCGATGGACAAGTTTCTTCGAACGACCGACGTGATCGATTAGACTCACGCCTCCGTGCGTGCGAAGGCTCAGGAATTGTCCACGGGTAGTCGCGACGCGCAGGAGATCGCGCGACGCTGCTTCGAATGGGTCCGGGACAACATCCAACATAGCTCTGATTTCCGGCGCAATCCGGTTACCTGCAATGCTTCCGACGTGCTCCGCGAGGGCACGGGCTATTGCTACGCGAAGAGCCACCTGCTGGCGGCGCTGATTCGCGCGAACGGAATCTCCGCAGGATTCTGTTACCAGAGGCTGAGCATTGATGAAACCGGGCCGCCGTATTCGCTTCACGGGCTGAATGCCGTGCACCTGCCCGAGTATGGCTGGTATCGGATCGATCCGCGGGGAAACAAGCCGGGGGTGGACGCACAATTTTCGCCGCCCATCGAGCAATTGGCGTTTCGCATCGTTTTTCCGGAGGAGCAGCTCTTTCCGCAGATTCTTGCCGATCCGTTGCCTGTGGTCGTGAACGCGCTTCGCACGCACTCGACGTGGGACGCGATGTACCGTAACCTGCCGGACTGGGAATTCACTTCCCTTCCGGAGGCCTGAGCTCTTCGCGACGGAACATTCTTGCGAGAGCGCCGCTTGCATAAGGGCATTGTTGGGGTTCTCCGACGTGCGCTAGAATGCTCTCGTATCGTCGGTGAAGGCACTGGGGCCTTAGAAGCAGGAGCGAAATGAGCTCAGCGACAAACAAAGCAGCCGAACCGCAGCGCAAGGGCGACTTCGAGAAATCGCTGGTGCGTCTCGAAGAGGTCGTGAAGCGGCTCGAGAGCACGGACCTTTCGCTCGACGAGGCGATGAAGCTGTTCGAAGAGGGCGTGAAACTGTCGCGAGAATGCCAAAAGCAGCTCGAAGAGGCCGAGGGGCGCGTGGAAATTCTGCTGAAGAAGGCGGACGGCAAGATTGCCGCGGAGCCATTCGAGCCCGAAGATGAATCCTCGTAAAGGCGCCTTCCCGTTGCGCCAGTCTCTCAGGCAATTCAATCCGGCAAAGCTGCAAGCATGAAACTCCCCGATTTCTACCAGGCAGATCTCGATGCAATCGAGGCCGCTCTCGAGCGGCTGCTCCCGCCGGAAGACACGGCTCCGTCGTCCATCCATCGCGCGATGCGTTACAGCGTGTTTGCAGGGGGCAAGAGGATTCGGCCCGTGCTGTGCGTGGAGGCGGCGCGGATGTTTACGGACAATTCGGGCAGCGCGGTTCAAGTCGGCTGCGCGCTGGAGTTCATCCATACCTACTCGCTGATCCACGACGATCTGCCAGCGCTCGACAACGACGATCTGCGGCGCGGCAAACCCACGAACCACAAGGTGTTTGGCGAGGCGATCGCCATTCTGGCCGGCGATGGGCTGCTGACGCTGGCGTTCCAGACGCTGGCCGCCGCGCCGGTCGAGCCGGAGCGACGCCTGAAGATTATCGGTGCGATCGCGCGGGCGGCAGGAACCGACCGGGGGATGATCGGCGGGCAGGTTGCCGATATCGAGGCCGAGCGCAAGCGCGTGGATGGCGCGGGGCTTGAATATATCCATCGCTCGAAGACAGCGGCGCTGATACGCGCGTCGGTGGTGGCGGGAGCGCTCGCGGGCGGGGCGGAGCAGCCGGACATTACGCGACTCATTGGCTTCGGCGAGAACATCGGATGGGCGTTTCAAGTCGTGGACGATCTGCTCGATGTGGAGGAATCTTCGGCAGCGCTCGGAAAAACGGCAGGAAAAGATCAGGCGCAGCAGAAAGCGACGTACCCGGCGCTGTATGGGCTCGATAAATCGCGCGCGATTGCGGCAGAGCTAGAAACAAAAGCCCTCGCGGAACTCGACGTGTACGGCGGACGCGCCGCGCGGCTGCGCCAGGTCGGGGAATTCCTGGTGGCGCGCCGGTCGTGATTTCAGGATGAAGATGTCGCGACACCTACCTAGAAGCACATCGCAAGCACGAAAAACAAAGCCAGGAAAAGCGAGGCTCGACCTGCTACTCGTGGAGCGTGGCCTCGCGCCTTCGCGAGAGCGCGCACAGGCGCTGGTGCTCGCCGGGCAAGTCCGGGTCGGCGGAGCGAAGATCGATAAAGCCGGAACGCAAGTGGCCACCGACGCCAGCGTCGAAATTGTGGGCGAAGCGCTGCGTTATGCGAGCCGCGGGGGGCTGAAGCTGGAAGGCGCCCTCGAGGACTTCGGAGTCAGCCCGCAGGATCGCGTTTGCATGGATGTAGGGAGTTCAACCGGAGGGTTCACGGATTGCCTGCTACAAAATGGCGCGCGCAAGGTCTTTGCCGTGGACGTGACGATTGACCAACTCGACTGGAAACTGCAGCGAGATGCGCGCGTGGCGACCGTGAAACGAAACGCTCGATATCTGAAACCGGAGGATATCGGCGAGGAGGTAGATTTCGTGACCGTGGATGTGTCGTTCATATCCGTGAGCAAGATTTTGGAGGCGCTTGTGCCGGTTGCTTCGCGCGGCGCCGATTTCCTGATTTTGGTCAAGCCGCAATTCGAACTGGACAAGCGCGATGTGGGCAAGGGCGGAATTGTCCGCGACGCCACGCTCCACCAGAAAGCGATCGAGCGGGTAGTGACCGCAGCGGAAGAGGTGGGACTTGAGATTATCGGGGTGCGGCCCAGCCGGCTGACCGGCGCAGAAGGAAATCAGGAGTTTTTTCTGCACGCGCGCCGGCGCGAGTAGAATAGAATGCAGCATCCAAACCGATGATTCGAGCCGCTGGTATTATTTCGAAGCCGAACCGGGACCTTCTCTCCTCTGTGGTGCCACCGCTGGTCCAGTGGCTGCACGAACGCAAGGTCGAGGTCTTCGTTGATCGGGAGACGCACGAGTGCGTCGATTGCGGCGCACAAGCGCTCGCGCGAGATGTCCTCGCGTCACAAGTCGATCTCCTGATCGTGCTTGGGGGAGACGGCACGCTGCTTTCGGCAGCGCGGGCGCCGGGAAGCCACAAGGTGCCGATCCTGGCCGTAAATCTTGGGGGGCTGGGATTTCTCACCAGCGTGACGCTGGACGAACTTTATCCGCTGCTGGAACAGGTCCTCGCCGGAAAGCATCGCACGAGCGACCGCATGATGCTGGATGCACAAATCTTGCGCGGCGGCCAACCGGCCGAGAGGCAGTGTGCGCTGAACGACGCAGTGGTGAATAAGGCTGCGCTGTCGCGCATGCTCGACTTTGACGTGCATGTGGACGGAAACCACGTTGGACGCTATCGCGCCGATGGGTTGGTTGTCGCGACGCCGACCGGCTCGACGGCATATTCGCTTGCGGCCGGAGGACCGATCATAGACCCGGACCTCGACGCGTTCGTGATTACGCCAATCTGCCCGCACATGCTGACGAACCGGCCCCTCGTAGTTCCCGACACGGCGCGGATTGATCTGGATTTCGCGGCAGCGGAAGAACCCGTGTACATAACGCTCGACGGGCAAATCGGATTTCAGCTCAAGCCCACGGACCGCGTGACGATCACGAAGTCGAAAAGCCGCGTGGCGCTGGTCCGCCCTCCCTCCAAGACTTACTTCGAAGTGTTGCGAAGCAAACTCAAGTGGGGCGAACGGTAGGCGGATTTCTAATTTACCTTGAGAACGACGAGGGTGCGATCGTCGGATGGATGCTGGCCGCCGGAAAACGAGTCGGCTTCCTCCAGAATCCGGTCGGCAAGCCCGTCGGCCGGCAATCCAGGATTCTCGTTGACCATCTTCGCGACGCGACTCCACCCAAAAAACTCCCCGCGGCGATTCTGCGCGTCGCCGATGCCGTCGGAATAGAAAACGATAATGTCTCCTCGATCAAGAATTAACGTCCGCTCATCGTAAGTAGCCTCTTCGAAAATCCCCAGCGGAAATCCTACCAGAGCAATCTTTTCGCAGCGGCCAGCGTGGTACAGAAGCGGCTGTTCCTGGCCGGCGTTGGCGATGCGCAGGCGGCGGCGCTGGCGATTCCACGTGGCAAAGCAGAGGGTCATGAATCGACCTTCGATCAATCGCTCGCCTAGAAACCCGTTGAGGGCCCGGAGCATGTTCGCGGGCCGCGGCTTCTGGGAGCCAAGGCTGCGCAGAGTGCCGACCGCGACCGCGCCGTAAAGCGCCGCCGCGCTACCCTTCCCGCTCACATCCCCCAGCGCAACGCCCAAGTCGCTGGGGCCATAGCGCATGAAGTCGTACAGGTCGCCGCTGAGCTCGCGCGAAGAAACGACGCGCGCGGCGATATCCAGGCCGAACTCCGGACCAGGCAAGCGAGGGAGCAGCGCGCCCTGAATCCGGCGCGCGGCGTTGAGATCGCGCTCCATGCGGCTTTCGTCGCGCGCGACCTGTTCATAGAGACGCGCGTTTTCAATCGAGACGGCGAGATGCGCGGCGAGAATCGAAAGCACCTGCACGTGATCCGGCGTGAAGTAATTCAACTGCGGGCTTTCGAGATCCATGACGCCCACAACGCGCGCCTTGTAGATCATGGGCACGGCCAGCTCCGAGCGGGTCTCGGGATTGACCATGCGGTAGCGGGGATCGAGAGCCACGTCGGGGACCGCTACGGGCCGGCGAAGTTTCGCCGCAGCGCCTACGATTCCTTCGTGCGCGGGAACGACCGACTTTTCCTGCACGCGCTGGCCGAATTTTACGGTGACGCGGTGACGAAAGACGGCGGCCGTCTCGTCGTAGAGGAGAATGCTGAAAATCTGGTAATCAATGAGGCGTTTGGTGAGTTCAGCGGCGCGGCGCAGAACTTCCTCAACCTGCAGCGTGGCGTTCGCTTCGCGGCCGATCTCGTTCAGGAGCAAAAGCGTTTCAGCCTGCTTCTGCGCGCTCTCAAAGAGCCGCGCGTTTTCAACGGCCGTGCCGATCCGGCTAGCGACGAGAGTGAGAATCGTCTGCTGGGACGGGGTGAAATAGTCCGGCTGGCGACTCTCGATATCCATGACGCCGATGACGCGACCGCGAACGATCAACGGCACAGCCAACTCCGAGCGGACGTTTTCGACTGCAGGAAGATAGCGCGGGTCTTTCAGAACATCTCCGACGCGAACCGCCTGGCCGGTGGTAACAGCGGCGCCGATAATCCCGTCTCCCATGGGGATTCGCCAGTGCTCAATCACTTCCGGACGATGGCCGATGGCAAATCGGACGTACAAATCGTTGGAGCTCTCCTCGGGCAGGAGAACGGCAAAGATTTCAAAATCCATGAGCCGCTTGATCTGCTGCGCCGCGCTGGCCAACACCTGGTCGAGATTCAGCGACGAGTTAATTTCATGGCTGATCTCGGCGAGGACGGCGAGTGTCTCCGCAGGGATTTCCGACGCCGAATTGAGGGGTTTTGCGTCCATTTGTAAATGATAAGCGCGCCCTCGGTTCCGATGCGGTGCAGTACGCGCCGGGTGCGTGAGCGGAATCCCGAATCCGCTCAGCGTTTGGGGCGAGCCGATTTATTATAGCAGCCGGGCGTTGAGAGGTTGGGGCATAGTGTAGCGTCCGGAGCTAGTTTTATCGAGGAGGGGGCTGAAGGACGCAGACGTCCTTCAGATTGCGGTACCGTTCCGCGTAATCGAGTCCGTAACCGACCACGAATTCGTCGGGAATGGTAAAGCCGATGTAGTCGCCCTTCACCGGCTTCAGCCGGCGCGAAGGTTTGTCGAGCAGCGCGGCCAGGCTGAGCGTTTTCGGGCGGCGCTGGCGAAGAATGCGCAGGAGATAGTTGGCCGTGAGGCCCGTATCGAGGATGTCCTCGACAAGAATCACATTCAATCCCGCGACGTTGTTGTCCAAGTCCTTGAGCATGCGTACCTGGCCGGAAGAGTCCTTCTTCTTGCCGTAGCTCGCCACGGCGATGAAGTCGATCGAGGTTTCGAGATTGATTTCGCGGGCGAGATCGGCGAGAAAAAAGCAGGCACCCTTGAGGACACCGATCAGATGAACCCGCTCGCCCTTGAAGTCGCGCGTTATGCGGCCAGCCACGGAGCGGACGCGCCGTTCGATCGCAGCGCGACGAATCCGGACTTTCAGTCCATCTCCTCGAGCGGATGGCATGGCTTTCGCACCTCGCGGTGAAGAGAGCTACTCTATCCCAGCGAAATTCAACCTTCCCCGACGCACGCTTTAGGAAAGCCCGATGACGCGGCCGGTCTCCAAATCAATATCAATTTCGTAGTATCCGGGCCGCGTGGAGAGACCGGGCATGGTGCTCATGGCACCAAGCAGCGGATACAGGAACCCGGCCCCAATGCTGGCGCGGATGTCGCGAACTGGGACAATAAAACCAGTGGGCGCGCCCTTGAGGTTCGGGTCGTGGCTCAGGCTCAAATGCGTCTTGGCCATGCACATCGGCAGCTTGTCGAAGCCCAGGCGATTGTAAAGAGCGATTTTCTTTTCGGCCTCGGGCGAATACTCGACGCCGGCTCCGCCGTATATCTCCCGCACGATTGTCTCGATCTTGTCCTTAATGCTCATCTCCAGCGGGTAGAGAAACTTGAATTTCCCAGGTTGCTCGCACGCAGAAATAACCGCCTTTCCAAGCTCCACGGCGCCGAGACCGCCCTCGGCCCAGTGATTGGCCATGACTGCGTCGTGAGCTCCCGCCTTTACGGCGATCTTGCGAACCAGATCAATCTCCGCTGGGGTATCCGTCTTGAAGCGATTCACCGCAACCACGACGGCAATGCCGAACAGGCGCGCATTTTGAATCATCTTGATCAGATTGGCGCAGCCCTTCTCGAGCAGCGGCAAATTCTCTTCGATGTAATCGTGATGCAAAGGCTGGCCCGCGGTGACTTTGGGGCCACCTCCATGCATCTTGAGCGCGCGGATGGTGGCCACCAGAACGACGCAGTTGGGAGCGAGTCCACTATACCGGCACTTGATATTGCAGAACTTTTCCATACCGATGTCCGCACCGAAGCCTGCCTCGGTCAAGACGTAGCCATCCGCTCCCACGAGCTTGAGCGCGATTTGATCCGCCACAATGGAAGAGTTGCCGTGGGCGATATTCGCAAATGGACCAGCGTGGACAAAGGCGGGCGTGCCTTCGAGCGTTTGCATCAGGTTGGGGAGGATCGCGTCCTTCATCAGCACGGTCAGCGCGCCGCCCGTCCCAAGATCGTCCGCTGTAATCGCCTCACCCGCTTTGCTCGTGCCAATCACCATGGCGCCCAGGCGTTCGCGCATGTCCGCGAGGCTGGTGGTCAGCGCCAAGATCGCCATAATCTCACTTGCCACGGCGATATCGTAACCGGTGACGCGCGTCATGCCCTTCTCTTCGGGGCCCTGGCCGATGGTGATCTGGCGGAGCATGCGGTCGTTTGTGTCCGTCACGCGGCGCCAAGTGATGCTGTCAGGATCAATGTCCAAGCGCGAAAAGCGGCTGCGCTCCGCCGGCGTCAGCGTGTTGGGATCCGTCTTCGCGATGCCCAGCTTCCGCAGCCTGCGCAGCATGACGGGAGAAAAGCGACGGGTGCCGTCCTTGGCGGGCGGACAGAGGCGCTCGAACAGGGCTTCGTCTTTTTGCTGATTCTCATGCATCATGCGGGTATCAATGGCAGCGGCCAGAAGATTATTGGCGGCGGTGATGGCGTGAATGTCGCCCGTGAGATGGAGATTGAACTCCTCCATGGGGATGATCTGGCTGTAGCCGCCGCCGGCCGCGCCGCCCTTAATGCCGAACGTGGGGCCCTGGCTAGGCTGGCGCACGCAGGTGAAAACCTTCTTGCCCAGATGCGCGCCAAGCGCCTGACTCAGCCCTACCGTCGTGGTGGTCTTGCCTTCGCCGAGCGGCGTGGGAGTGATTGCGGTGACGACGATATATTTTCCGTTGGGACTGTTTTTCAGGCGGTCGCGAATCGTGAGATGGACCTTTGCCTTGCTCTTGCCGTACAGTTCGAGCTCATCCGGGTGAATGCCCGCTTCCGCGGCGATCTTCTCGATCGAGATAGGTTTGGCGGCCTGAGCAATATCAATATCGCTCGGCACGCGCGCGAGCATGTTCTGCAATTTGTGCGGCATCCGTTTTTCCTCCAGGCGGCAAAACAATTAAATGCGAAATCCAGGGATTCGCGGAAGTCGAAGGGCAGCGCGAAAACACGGTAGTCGTGAAGTCCGTGACCCGAGCGAGTACCGTATACGGAGGTTTGCAGAGTTGTCAAGCAACAACGCGAGGCGAAACTTGACCGCCACGCATGGCGCATGCGACTGTTTCGCATTGTGAACGAGAACCGATAAGCTGAGCAATTGTGGAGGTGCTTAGCGATGACCGAACGCGATGCTCCAGAACCCTGGCTGAGGGGCACGCTGACCGAAGTGCCAGCCGTGCCTCGAGCCGTGCTGCATTCTCTTGAGCTAGCAAAGGAAGACATGGTGCGGTGGTGCGCGGATTTGACCGATGAGCAGCTCAATGCGCGCCCCGCGGGAATTGCGCCCGTCGCATTTCACTTGCGGCATATCGCGCGGAGTCTGGATCGGCTGCTAACCTACGCGGAAGGCAAGCAGCTTAGCGGCGAACAGATCACGGCACTCGCTTCCGAACTCGAAGCAGGCGCGACGGCCAGCCAACTATTTTCGGAATTTACACTGGCTCTCAATGACGGCGCCACGAGGATTCGGGCGCTTGATCCGGCCGGGTTGGACGAGCCGAGGAAGGTTGGCAAACGGAAATTGCCCACAACGGTCGGCGGCCTGCTCGTTCATGTGGCCGACCACACGCAACGCCACGTGGGCCAGGCGGTGACGACGGCGAAAATTGTAGCAGTGCGGAGAAGCTAACGGCCGGTCTTACCTGATTCACGACCAACTGCAGCTTCGCGAACAGCGAACTGCGCGGCCTCGGTCGAGCCCCCCAGGGCCATCGTGGACGAAGTGCCGCTAGTGACGATTTCCTGGATCGCGTCGAAGTATCCGGTGCCGACAAACTGCTGGTGCTTCACGGCCTCGTATCCATGCGCGTCTTCGCTCTGGAACTCTTCATCCTGCAAGCGGCAATAAGCGGTCATTCCCGAATTCTTGTACCCACGCGCGAGCTCGAACATGGAATGATTCAGGGCGTGGAAACCGGCGAGGGTGATGAACTGGAACTTGTAGCCGAGGCGCGCCAAGTCGCGCTGAAAACTCGCGATGGTGGCTTCGTCCAGGTTTTTCCGCCAGTTGAACGACGGCGAGCAGTTGTAGGCGAGCAACTTTCCCGGAAACTTCGCATGCACGCCGTCCGCAAACGCGCGCGCCTCATTTATGTCGGGCGTGGAAGTCTCGCACCAAATCATATCGGCGTACGGCGCATACGAAATGGCACGGGCGATGGCCGCCCTGGTTCCGCAACGAACTTTGTAAAACCCTTCGGAGGTGCGCTCGCCGGTGATGAATTCCTGATCGCGCGGGTCCACGTCGTTTGTCAAAAGAGCGGCAGCCTCGGCATCGGTGCGCGCGATCAACACGGTGGGCACTCCCATCACGTCTGCCGCCAGCCGCGCCGCAACCAGTTTTTGAATCGCTTCGACAGTCGGCACAAGGACTTTCCCCCCGAGATGGCCGCACTTCTTCGCTGAGGACAGCTGATCCTCGAAATGGACGCCGGCGGCTCCTGCCTCGATCATGCCCTTCATCAGCTCGAACGCATTCAGATTGCCGCCGAATCCAGCCTCGGCATCGGCCACCAGGGGAGCGAGCCAATACGTTTCGCTGCTGCCTTCCGCATGGTGAATCTGGTCTGCGCGTACCAGAGAGTGGTTCAAGCGACGCACGAGATTCGGAACGCTATCGGCGGGATAGAGACTTTGATCCGGATAGGTCTGCGCGGCGTCATTGGCATCCGCGGCGACCTGCCAGCCGCTGACGTAAATCGCTTTCAATCCGGCGCTCACCTGTTGAACGGCTTGATTCCCCGTCATCGCGCCCAAAGCGGCGGTATAGGATTCCGAATGCAGGAGACTCCAGAGACGCTCGGCGCCCAGGCGCGCGAGAGTGTGCTCAATAACGACCGATCCGCGCAATTGTTCGACGTCCTGTTGACTATAGGGGCGCTTGATTCCCGCCCAGCGCGGATCTGTCTTCCACTCTGCATCCAAATTCATCGTTCTGCCGTAGTTGCTCGCCACGATCTGAGTCTCCTTGCCAACAGTAAGTTTACAAACCGAATCCGCGAATAGGCCACACGTCCAGCCGTGTTTTACAAACCATCAAAAAACCAACCTGGGAAGCAGCGAAGAGGGACGTCTTCGCTTTCGGGCCGATGCCACATTCAGGCGATGGGCAGGCCCCTTGGCATAAGGATTTCGATCAAATTGTACAGAAGTTCACATTCCGGTATCGGATATTCACGAAACGTTAGCAGGGGCTCGCCAGTAAGTCCAACTGATTGTCCTTATCACTCCGATAAGAATGTGCTATCGTCCCGCCGTCGAAGAATCGCTAGCTCCTCGCTCCGGAGGACCGTATGGAAATCGATCAAATCGAGACCTTTCTCGCTATCGTGACCTACGGCGGATTTCACAAGGCGGCCGAGGCCCTGCGCGTGAGCCAGCCTGCCGTAAGCGGGCGCGTCCGCGCGCTCGAGACGTCGCTGGGGGCGGAATTGTTCACGCGCGGGCGAGCGCATCCGTTGCTATCGCCAGCCGGTAAGGCGCTCAGGCCGCACGCGGAACAACTCCTGCGCACCGTGGCGATGGCGCGCCAGGCAATCCATGAACTGCAGCCCCAGACCGGAGGGGCGCTCCGCATCGCCGCGTCGCTGTCCGTGTGCACGTACCTGATGCCGGATGTGATGCAGGAATACAAAGCCGCAAACCCGAAGGTGATGGTCCATCTTCGATCCGGGAACTCCGTGCAGGTGCTAAAGATGGTGCTGGAGGGCGATGCCGACATAGGCGTAGCGCGCTCGCTGAACCATCCCGAAGTGGAAACCATGACGCTGCGCGACGATCCGCTGGTTCTGGTGGGACACCGTGCACACCGGGCAGCCACCAAACAGCAGGTCCGCCTCGAGGAAGTCGAATCGTGGCCGCTTATTTTCTACGACCGCGGCTCGAGCGATTGGACGCTGACGCAGGGCCTGTTTCGGCGCGCAGGCTTGCTCCCCAACGTAGCGCTCGAGGTGGAAACGATCGAAGCGGCTAAACGCATGGTTGAGCGCAAGCTGGGTTTCAGTTTTCTTCCGCAGATCGCGCTTACGCAGGAACTTCGGCAAGGCAAACTGGTTTCCATCGAGATCGTGGATGCTGAACCATTGCGACGCAATCTCGACGTGATCCACCCAAGCCGGAGGCCGCTGGCCAAAGAAGCGCTCGACCTGCTCGCCATCTTGCGCGCCGCAGCCGATACGGCGCTGCCGGCAGCGAGCGCTCCTGCGAGACGCCATCGCAGCCCGGCGAGCTAGGCGCGTCCGCGGCGAGCATCTATAATCGCGACGGATCACCTATCGAATGCTGGGCGAACGCGTCGCTGGCCAAACGTCCGGTGGTTTCCGGCCATTCAGGAGGATTCACTCATGTACTACCAGCCCGGCAAAACCAATCACGGACTCCCGCGAGATCCGTTCAAATCGTGCGTGATCCCGCGACCCATCGGGTGGATATCCACGATAAGCCGGGACGGCGTGCATAACCTGGCGCCGTTCAGCCAGTTTCAAAATCTGACGTTCGATCCTCCGTATGTGATGTTTGCTTCGAATCAAACAACCACAGGGCGCAAGAAGGACACGGTCGTGAACACCGAGCAAACGGGCGAGTTCGTCTGGAACATGGCGACTTATGAGCTGCGGGAAGCGGTGAATAAATCGGCGGAGGAAGTCGCTCCGGACGTAGACGAATTTGAGCTGGCCGGCGTAACCAAGGCACCTTCTCATATTGTGACACCGTGCCGCGTGGCGGAATCGCCCGTGCACTTCGAGTGCGCCTACCATCAGACGATCCGGCTGCCGGGCAACGGCACGATGGGCACGGTGGATATCGTGTTCGGCAGGGTGATTGGAATTCACATTAAGGACGACGTGATCGGACCCGATGGACGCATTGACGTGCTGAAGATCCGCCCTATTGCGCGGCTCGGCTATCACGATTACACCAGCGTGGAGTCCATCTTCCAGATGGTGATTCCCGGCAACGACAAGCGAAGACTCGAAGGGATGGAAGGTTCTGCCCGATTTTGACGGGCGGCATGCGGAAAGGTTACGAAGCCTTTTCTTGCGCGGCGACCAGATAGTCCGAGTACGGACCTTTGAAGTCCTCGACGCGGCCGCCTTCGAAATGCCAGATGCGCGTGGCGACTTCGTCGATTACGTCGTGGTCGTGAGTAACCAGCAGCACCGTTCCCAGGTATTTCTGCAGCGAAATATTCAGAGCGTTGATCGACTCGAGATCCAGGTGGTTCGTCGGCTCGTCGAGAACCAACACATTCGGCTTCTGCAACATCAGCCGGCAGAAAATCAGCCTGGCTGACTCGCCACCGGAAAGCGCGCCGGTCTGCTTCAACGCGTCTTCCCCGCTGAAAAGCATCTGGCCCAGCAGACCACGCAGCTCTTCCTGCGCCGCTTGCGGTTTGAACTGGTGCAACCACTCGAGTACGGTCGTCCCCTTGGCGATCGAATCAGAATGGTCCTGCGCAAAGTATCCCACGGCCACATTGGGCCCCCAGACGACGGTGCCGCCATCCACCGGGAATTGCCTGTCGGAATCCTCGACGAATCCGGTGGCGTTGCGTATGAGCGACTTCAGCAGCGTCGTTTTGCCCGAACCGTTGCGGCCCATCAGCGCGATCTTCTCTCCGCGGTCAACGTTCGCGGTGAATGGTTGGATCACCTTCACGCCATCGTAGGATTTTGTGATGCTCTTGATTTCCAGCGGATGGCGTCCGGAGTGTTGATCCATCTGAAACCGGATAAACGGACGGGCGATATTGGACCGGGCCAGCTCGGCCGACTGCAGGCGCTCGACTTCTTTCTTGCGCGAGGTTGCCTGCGCTGAACGCGTGCCGGCGGAAAAGCGCGCAATGAATTCATTCAGCTGCGCGATTTTCCGCTCGCGCTGGGCATTCTCGGATTCGATGCGGGAGCGAATGGACGTCTTGGCGAGGACCATGTCGTCATACCCGCCGTTGTACATGATCACAGTTTGGTAGTCGATGTCCGCCGTGTGCGTGCAGACGCTGTTCAAGAAGTGCCGGTCATGCGAGATAACAATCAGAACGCCTTCGTATTCGATCAGATAGTCCTGCAGCCAGTGGACCGAGTCGAGGTCGAGGTGGTTCGTCGGCTCGTCTAGTAACAGCGCTGGAGGACTGCCGAAGAGCGCCTGCGCCAGCAGGACGCGCACTTTCTGGCCGCCCTGAAGTTCGCGCATCTTGCGCTCGTGCAGCGGCTCCTCTAGTCCCAGGCCGTCGAGCAGTACCGCGGCATCGGATTCCGCCGTGTAGCCATTCTCTTCCCCGACGATCCCTTCGAGCTCCGCAAGACGCATGCCGTCCTTGTCCGTAAGCGCATCGTGCGGTTTTGCGTACAGCGTGTCCCGCTCCTCGAGGGTCTTCCACAGCCGCGCGTTGCCCATGATCACGGTGTCCACCACGCGAAATTCATCGAACGCAAACTGATCCTGGCGCAAGATGCCGAACTTCTTGGGGCGCGTAACATCGCCTTTGGTAGGCTCGATGTCCCCCGTCAGGATCTTCATCAACGTCGTCTTTCCGGCGCCGTTCGGCCCGCTAATGGCATACCGGCGTCCGGCAAAGAACGTACAGCTGACGTCCTCGAACAAGATTCGGGGACCGAAGCGCATCGTGATGTTGTTGAGAGAGAGCAAGGTTTTTAATTATATCTTGGTTTGGTCGCTCGCGTTTGCCGGCAACAATGGCAGGTTGACTTGTTTACACGTGCCCCCAGAACTCAAGACGCAAGATTGGCCAGCAGATCGGCCAGAGCAAACTCTAGACTGGTTTTTACAGCCACCGCAAACAGGCCTCGCGGGTCGGCTCCATGCGACAGCGAGTACTCGCTATCCCGAAACAACTTCTTGAGAAAAGCTTGGAGCTCAGGCTTTACCGCTTCGAGGGTCGCGGCGAGATTCGGCGCTAGCAGACGATCGTTGATAAACACCTCGACTTCCCGTCCACCGAATCGTAACTTGCCCTTTAGTCCAGACTCGGCTTCCAGGCGCTGGAAGGCTGTCAGCGCGGCGCGCGTCGCCTGGGTCAAACGGTCTTGATTCGTGCCGTCCAGCGGAGCTTTGCGATTGTAACGAACACCAAGGCGGTTATCGGTGTTGTCCACGCTGTAGTTCGCTTGATGCCCTATCAAAACCACTCCCGGGCCTTCATGCACGTGCCGGTAATCGGCCACATCCAGCAGCAGCTCGTCGAACACGTGGTCCCGAATCCAGCTGTGAAACACAGGAATCAGCGGCTCAAGATCAACGCTCTCGGGATCCTTCACAAGGAGCTTCACGTTGACGTGCTGTAGATTGATCGGAGAGGACATTCCTGGGCTTAGACGCCGACCGCCGTCCCCATTTTATTGTAGCAACTGTGCGCGGCATCGATGAAAAGCTGGGCTTCGTCAATCAGGTAGCGGCTGGAATCGCCCGTGTGCGGCTGGCTCGCTTTCTGGTGCGCGTCGAAGAGGTAGTTCGCGAACTTCCCTCCCGCATAAGGGTCCCAGAATTTCTGCGTGTCGTAGAACCGCGTACGGAATTCGGCGACAATCTCCCCGGGATCGTCCGAGATGTTTTGGTGGTTGATCTTCACCAGCGCTTTGGCGGCGTGCACCATGGATTGATACGCCGTCTTGCCTGCCTTCTCGATTTGTCCGCTCTCCAACGCCACTTGCGCCTCGAATACTTCCCTTTCGGCAGCCGCCAGATCAAACTCGATCGAAGAGACCACTTCCCCGGCGCACTCTCCCACTCCCATGTCTCCGAGCGTATATTCGCGAGGATCGCCCCAATCGCTGAAGAACGAGCGGTCCGAGGGATCCGCGGGCGGCTTCGCCAAATCCTCCAGCGCCTTTTTCAGTTCCACCTTGCCGACTCGCTTGACGAAATCCTTGAAGGTCTCCCCGTGCGTACGGTCGGCGACGTAGCGCTCCGTGAGGCGGGTGACCACTTGCGGAATATTCTTCGACGGTATTGCTGCCACGGGCAGGCCGTAAGAGCCGGCGTTGTGTTCCCACTCGCCGCCGAGCACAACCTGGAAATGGGGCACGGCGAACCCGCCGACTTTTCTGCTGACTCCATAAAAACCCAGATCGGCCACATGATGCTGGCCGCAACTATTGAAGCAGCCGCTGATCTTGATATGCAGATGCTGAACGGACTCATCCAGCTGATAACTCTTCTCCGCAAGTCGCTTGTGCAGTTCGCCTGCCAGCCCGCGGGACGACGAGATTCCCAGCTTGCAAGTGTCCGTTCCCGGGCAGGTGACGATATCCACGATCGCGCCCGCTCCCGGATCGCCCAGACCCACGGCTTCCAGCGCCTTGTAGACTTCCGGCAAATCGTTCTGGCTCACCCAGCGAATCACGAAATTCTGTTCGATCGTCGTGCGGATCGTCTCTTTGGTGAAGCGGCGAACGATGTCCGCAAGCGCGCGCAGCTGATTGGCGGTGATGTCGCCGAGAGGCAGCGCGACGGTGACGACCACGTAACCCGGCTGTTTTTGGGCGCGTGTGTTGGTCTTGAGCCAGCGTTGAAAACCCTCGGATGCAGCCGAGGGCCATTCGCCTGCCTGCCTGAGCGGAGCCTCCACGAATTGCTCCGCGTCCTTCACGAAGTCCGTCCATCGCAGATCGGGAGCCAGCGTCTTGCGCTCTTCCAGAACCAATTCCTTGAATTTCTCGATGCCCAGGTCGTGAACGAGGAACTTGATCCGCGCGCGGTTGCGATTTTTTTTCTCGCCGAGCCTGGCGAAGACTCTGGCTATGGCCTGCGTGAGCGGCAAAATCTCCTCCACCGGAACAAACGAGTCAAAAAGTTTCGCCATGTAGGGGACGGTGCCAAGTCCGCCACCGACGAACATTTGAAATCCCCGCTTTTGCGCTCCGTTCTCATTCCGGGTGCTGGCGATGAAGCCGACGTCGTGCATGTTCGTCAGGCCGCAAGCGTGTTGCGCGCATCCGCTGAACGCCGGCTTGAACTTCCGGCCGAAGTTCTGGCAGTCAGGGTGGCCCAGAAGAAACTTTGCCAGCGCGTGAGAATACGGCGTAACGTCAAAAACTTCGTCCTGGCAGGTTCCCGCATACGGGCACGCCGTCACGTTGCGGACCGAATTTCCGCAGGCCTCGCGGGTCGTAATACCGGCAGCCGCAAGACGGCGCATCAAGCTCGGAGTGTCGTCGATGTGAATGTAGTGGAGCTGAAAATCCTGCCGCGTGGTCACGTGCGCGATGTTGTCGGAGTACTCCTCCGCCAGCTCCGCCATGGTCTCAAGCTGATCCGCGTTGAGCCCTCCACCGGGAATCTTGATCCGCTGCATGCCCGGAGCATCCCACATCGTGTTCGGACCCTTAGTTAGGTCGCCGGAGGGATACGTGATCTCCTGAAACTTCGTGCCATCGTACCTCTGGCCGTTGTCGTAGCGCTGCCCGTAGGTTCCCCTGCGGAGCCGCGTTTCGGCGAATAGGCGCTCGTCGATCTTGCCCTGCTTGCGCAGTGCGATTTCCGTTTCGTAGATATCCAGCTCCCGGGCCAGATTTTCCGGCATCTTCCCCGAGAGTTTTTCCTTCCACTGCGTGTTGGAGACTTTCATGGACGTTTTAGGCTACCAGAATAACAAATCCATCACCGAACTGCACCTCAACGAAGCAACTCACGCGATAAACGGATTGGATGTAGCCAATGGCCGCCGGGATTCGAATCCGGCACCCCGGACTTCTATCGAGGCCCCCAAACCCCTGCAGGTCAAGCCGCGACGTAGCCAGCGGCGCTTATACTACGAGGCTTGGAGGCACGTCATGGTCGAAGCTGCGAAGAATTTATTCCTCATCATCAGCGCCCTCTTTCCAATCGTGGACCCGCTGGGAGGAAGCCCGATCTTCCTTGCGCTAACCAAGGAATACACGCCCGAAGCACGGCAGGCGCTGTCGCGGCGGATCGCGCTGAACAGTTTCTTCCTGCTGGTCGGCTAGTATCTCATCGGGACCTACATCCTCAACTTCTTCGGGATTTCGTTGCCGGTGGTGCAGGTTGGCGGCGGATTAATCGTCATCTCGACGGGATGGGCGATGCTGAAACAACGCAACGACGAGGAATACAAGGTGACGCGCAGAAGCGTGCAACAACAAGACCCGTTACTCCGAGCGTTTTACCCCTTAACGATGCAGCTCACAGTGGGCCCAGGGTCAATTTCGGTGGCGATTACGCTGGGGGCGAACGCGGTGCACCACCACGGGCTCAACTTCCTGGCGATTGTTGTGGCGCTTGTCGGATCGGCGCTGATCGCGTTCAGTATTTTCGTTTGTTATGGGTTCGCTGACCGCCTGGCAAGAATTCTGGGAGCGACGGCGATGACCGTGATCGTGCAACTGGCGTCGTTTGTGCTCGTCTGCATCGGAGTACAGATTCTATGGAGCGGCGCCAGCGCGCTGTTGGCCTCGGTGCACGTGAATGCGCCCTGAGGGGCGGTTGCGAGGGAGCGCACGGAAGCGTCGTAACACTCTGTTTCGGTGTCGAGTTGGCGCGCCTTGCCGAAATAGATTGCGAATCAGTCCCAGAACGGGAAAGGCCAGAGGGATGCGCCAAGAGAAGAGGGCGTGGAATCAGGCGTTTGAGCTTCTGGGAGTGGGGAGGTGTTCGTAAGATTGTTCCGACCTGATACAGGACTTCCTGCGAGATACCCAAAAGCGCTCTTGTTTCTACTCTCTAAGTACAAGCAAAGTGGCCAAGAGATTGCACTACCCCCTCTGGATAATGACGTCGAAGCCAATTAAACGTGGCTTGCCCGCCGCAACCATGGCTAGCGAGCATATGCAGTCGCGCCGAGAGCCGCGGTATCCGTTGAGGTTTGAGATCGAAGTATGCGGAATCGGAAAGGACATGCAACCGTTCCGGGTGCGCACGGCGACCTTAGACGTCAGCGAGTGGGGTTGCAGATTCAACATGTCGATCAGCCTGGAGGCCGATTCGATTGTGACATTGCAGGCGCTGAGTAACGAAGCGGGGGGAAAGTCGAGCACTGCACCGGTGATGTTCCAGGTCGTACGCGTGCTGGAATCGAAAGGTTGCTGGGAGATCGCCGCCTGGAAGATGGGGCCCGAAAAAGTATGGCCTGTGGAACTTCCCGGAGGGCCCGTGGACGACCATGAAGAAGAGGCTGCCCGGAGGCGAAGAGATGACACAGAGCAATAGACGGAGTTCCCACAGGTCTTCATG
>JARLGK010000178.1 GCA_031296075.1 Candidatus Acidiferrales bacterium | reverse complement strand
TTTCGTACATCTTCGAGGCTTCGGAAGCGAACATGAAACTTCCGCTCGTAAACATTACCGCGAAGCCGGTCCAGGTCCACTTAATCAGCTTATGGTGCAACTCCGAAACGCGCTGGTTGGTCAGAATGAGTCCGAGCAGCCGCAGGTCGAGCACGCCAGTGGTTCCCACGAGCAAGATGATGCCCCAGATGTGTACGGTCTCGATCAAAGGAAATAGCCACAACGACTCCGACACTTCAACCCCGACAGACGTGTGTTGCAGCCATTTGCAAAACTCATAAAGATACATCACGATGAAAAATCCTCTCTAAACTCAGATTCGGTTAGCCACTGATTCCTGTGGATTCCGCGTCAAATCAGCTTGGGATCGAACGCCACCAATTCCCCGCCGTCCGTGGCGTAATGAAAGCCCGACTACATTAGGTTCGCCTCCGCAGCTTGTCAAGAGTCGTCCGCGCGCAGACTTGCAATAGTACATCGCAATTTGGCGCAGCCAAAGGCCCGGCGCGAAACCTTCGTGGTATGATTCGTCGCCGCAGAGAACCTTGCAATGGAAGAGACGCGCGCAGCTGTTGCAGAGTCACATCGCTGCCGAATCGCACCTGCGGCGACCGTACCGGAGGGAAGCAAGTGAAGAAACTCGTAATCCTTCTCGCATTCGCGACAGGTTTGTCCGCGCAGGAACTCGATCAATCAAAGCTATTGAAGCAGCCGACGGATACGTGGCCGATGTACAACGGCGACTACTCGGGCCGGCGCTATAGTCCGCTCGCACAGATCAACCAAACTAATGTGAAATCGCTGACGCTTGCGTGGGCCTTTCAGACGCGCGCGCAGGGTGCCGTTTATTCCACGCCGCTCGAAGTGAACGGAATTCTTTATTTCACGCTGCCCAGCGACCTGTTCGCCATCGACGCGCGCACCGGCCGGCAGATCTGGCACGTCAATCGTCCCGCGCAGGGCGGTCTGCCCGGAGCCGGTCACCGCGGATTTGCGATGTACAAGGACAAGCTCTACTTCGCATCCCCGGACGCGCAGTTGATTTGCCTGGATGCGCGCAACGGCAAAATTCTGTGGCAAATCCAGATGGCCGATCCGGCGCTGAAGGCATTCGGAAGCTCGCCGCCGCTGGTCGTGGGCAATCACCTGATACTGGGAATCTCCGGCGATATCGCGGACCTTCCCGGATGGATTGAATCCCGCGACCCGGACACCGGGAAGCTGCAGTGGCATTGGGACAGCGAGCCGAAAGCCGGCGAACCCGGATGGGAGACATGGCCGCACGATACCGACGTGATCACGCGTGGCGGCGGAATGACGTGGCTGACCGGGACGTACGATCCGGAACTGAATCTTACTTACTGGGGCACCGGCAACCCGCACCCCGTGGAAGCCGGAGATGCGCGGCCTGGGGCCAATCTTTACACGTGCACAATTGTGGCGCTGAATGCGGACACGGGAAAGATGGCCTGGTATTACCAGATTTCGCCGCATGATACTCACGACTGGGACGCGATTCAAACGCCGATTTTGTTCGACGCTAATTTTCAGGGGAAACCGCGCAAGCTGCTCGCCCAGGTGAGTCGCAACGGCATCTTTGCCGTGCTCGATCGCGCCACCGGAAAATCGCTGCTCACCAAGCCCTATCTCGACATCAACTGGATGCAAGGCCTCGATGAACGCGGCCAGCCGATTCCGAAGAGGGAAACGGAACCGCAACTCGATGGCGCGCTGGCGAAGCCCGGCGCGGCGGGCGGGACGAACTGGAATCCATCGAGCTTCGATCCGACCACGGGGCTATTTTTTGCCAACGCCCGGGACAGCATCGGCGTGTACTACGTCACCATGCCCGGCAAGAATGCGGAAGGTTGGGGCGGGCGGGATTTTATTCTGCATTCGAAATCCGTGTTGTATGCGATCGACTATCAAACCGGAAAAGTTCGCTGGACGAAAGACATGACCGGCGGCCGGGGAGGATTCGCGGGATCGCTTGCGACGGCCGGGCATCTGGTGTTCACGGCGAACGATTCGGGAATGCTGATGGCTCTTGACCCCGCCACCGGCAAGACTTTGTGGCACACCTACGGCGGGGGCGGGTCAACAACGGCGCCCATGAGCTACGAAGTGGATGGCAAGCAATACATCATCATTCCTTCGGACGGCATGGTGTACGCCTGGGCCCTGCCCACGCCCTAAACCGGCCGCAATCCGCAACCTATACGACCGAGCGCACGTCCAATCCGTGCAGACGTTTGTTATCATTGAATGCGCGAAGCATGTTCGCTGCATCTAAACCAAGGGGATGTTGATCACATGAACTCGATCGGAAATGAGGATTTTTCGGGACTGCGCAGTGCCGTCGCGCATGGGCGCTCGTGGCTAATAGCGGGGCTGATTGTTGCGATGTGCGCTTGCCTGGGCGGAGAGATTCGATCCGCGCGGGCGGCCAACCCTGCACCGGCCAAAACGACTTGGGACGGCGTCTATACGGACGATGAGGCTGCGCGCGGCAAGGCACAGTACAACACGAGCTGCAGCAGTTGCCACATGGAAGATCTGAGCGGCAGTGGCCAAGCTTTGCCTCTGGCGGGAGATGCCTTCGCCGATATTTGGGAGGGGCAGACCATGGCCGATCTGCTTGGGCTGATTCAGGGAACCATGCCGCAGGACAAGCCGGGAAGCCTAGAGCCCGACGCTGCTCTGGACGTGATTTCCTATATTCTTCAGTCGAATAAATTCCCGGCGGGAAAAGAAGAACTGAAAAACGATCCCGACGCTCTGAAGAACATTCTGATTACCAAGAAAGCTCCGGCGAAAACTCAGTAAGCAGAATTCGCCGGCGCGGGGACTCCTGGCGTCTTTGGCTATTCAGCTGAAAATGCCAGGAGCACGTTGCCCGCCTGATCTCCGCTGAAGACTGCGTATCCGGAACCGACGAACACCATTCCGCCGGCGACCGTCGGCCCGGCCGACCCCATCGCGCCGCCTTTTGCCTTCACGCCGTTGACGGTTTTGAAATCCTTGGCGGTATTGAATTGCCAGAGGACTCGTCCATCCGCGGTCGATAACGCTTGCAGTTTTCCGTCCCAACCTCCGACGAAGACCGCGCCGGGAATTCCGGTGATTGCGGCAGACAGCGTAACGGCACCACCCGCGCCTAACGGCACCGACCAGACCGGCTTGCCTGTCTCCAGCGCGAGCGCAATCACGCGGCCGCTGCGAAGCGCGAAATACGCATTGCGCTCGTCCAGCGCGCCGCCGTAGACGATCTCGCCGAAGGAATTTGGCGGCTTTTGGCCCGGCAGCAGGACGTTGGTGCTCCAGACCAAGGCGCCATTGCGATCCGGATCGAATGCGAACACTGTGCCGCTCTTCTGTCCAGCCACAAGCAGCCTATGGCCGCTCGGCAGGGTCCGCAGCATCGCGGAAGAACCGAAATCCCAATCCGGCCCTTGATGCGGGGGGCAATTTTCGGAGCGGTTGGGAAGGTCTTCATCGCACGCCCCCAGGAACGCGTCGTTGGGGGTTGCCTGGTAAAACCAAATCCTTTTACCCGTTTTGATGTCGAGGGCCATCACGGCATCGGTCGTTTCCGGAGCCGGGTCCGTTTGTCCATCGCCGGTGCCGAAATAAACGGCCTGGCGCTTGCGGTCCACCGTGGGTGAATTCCAGACTGAACCGCCCGAGGGCGCCCAAAGCTGCGTTCCTTTGGAATTCTTTCTAACGGGCTTGGGCGCTTCGGCGATCGTATAAGTTTTCCAGAGCCGCTTCCCGGTGCTTGCGTCGAGCGCCACGACGCTTCCTTGAAACGTGCAGCAAGGATAGAGCGGATCCGACGCCGAGAATTCCTCGAAGGTCGAAACCGGCACGTACAACCGGCCGTCTGCGAGTTTTGGAGCGCCCGGGACGCGCGCGGTGATGTGATCCTCAACCAATTGCGTCCAGAGCAGCTTTCCCGTCTGCGCGTCAATCGCGTAGACGTTGGCCTTCTGATCACCGACGTACGCCGCGAACTTTGTTTCGCCGTGGCCTGTGACGGGACCGACGCTGATGGCTGTCCGCATCGCGGCCTTCGCCTGAAAGGACCAGTAGACGCAGCCGGTTTGGGCGTCAAGCGAGTAGACATACCCGTTGTCGCTGGCGACAAAGATGCGGCCCGACGCGATGGTCGGCTGGCCATAGGCCGAAAGGCCCGTGGGAAAACCGAAAGCCCATTTCAATTTCAAGCGAGACACTTGATTCGCGGAGATCCCCGCAGCCTTCGCGGATTGGAATCTCGTGTTTCCGGCATCGGCACCCCAGCCATTCCACGCCGGACCGGCAAGAGGGTCGGCCATCGGCGGATTGCTCGCGCAATGATTCGGCATCGATTTCGCATCACCCGCGCCAGTGCTGCCGATCAGGCGGCCGCTGACGGTCTCCGCGACGCGGCGCTTTTCCATGTCGGTCAGCGTGTTCCCCACAACGACCGCCATCGGGCCGGTGATGAGCGTCGAATAGATCTTTTCGGGCGTCATCAGCTTCATGGTGGCGAAGGACGGGGCGCGCGATCCGGTGGCGGGGTGCTCGTGGCAGGAGACGCATTTCTGCTCGACGATGCCGTTTCCGATTTCGGTGCCGCTGGGCGATGCGATTGCGTTCGGAGCAGCGGCCGGCGAGGATTGCGGCGGTTTCTGTGCTTCGCCCTGCGCGTCGGCCTGGGCAGCGGCTTGCGAGGTGGCGCGCGATCCGAGCAGCAGCGACGAGCACACCGCAAGGAACAGGAACAACAGAGTTCGCTTCATTTACGATCCCCCCATGAAGTTCACTTCGCCGCAAACGCCAGCAGCACGTTGCCCGGCATGCCGCCGCCTACGTTTGCGTATCCCGATCCGACGTAGAGCATTCCGTTGGCAACCACCGGACCCGGCCCGCCCATCGAGCCGCCCTTCGCGGCGACGCCGTTGACGGTCGTGAATTCGCGCGCGGTATTAAATTGCCAGAGAACTTTGCCGTCGTCGGTTGAAAGGGCGCGCAGAATGCCGTCCCAGCCGCCGGTGAAGACGGCGCCCGGAATCCCCGTCACGGCCGCGGATTGACCGAAGCGCAGTCCCGTTTTCGTGCGGTTCTCACCGTTGATAGTCGGCTGGCCGAGATTGTCGAGCGACTCAAGACGCGTGGTCCATGCACGGCTGCCCAGCGCGAGGTCGACGGCAACGAAGTTGCCGTTCTCGAGGGCCAGATATGCCCTCTTCGAATCCGTGCTCCCGCCGAACGCGATCTCGCCGTTGTTCGGCGCTGGCGACTCGGAGAGATTCAACCGCCAGATCACGCCTCCCTTGCGATCCGGATCGAGCGCGAAGACGGTTCCGCTTTTCGGCGTCGCAAGCAGGATCCGCTTGCCGTTCGCAGTTCTGACCAGGACGGGCGAGGATCCGAAATCCCAATCCACTCCCAGATCTTTCGGGCAGTTATCGCTTGAGACCGGCACGCAGCCGACCATCCACGCGTCATTTTCCACCGCCTGAAAGGACCATAGGATATTCCCCGTTGTCAGATCGAGCGCGACGACGGCGTCCGAAGTTTTCGCGGCCGGTTCGGTGAACGCGTCTCCGGTTCCGACATACAGCGCGTGCGCCTTGGGATCGATCGTCGGAGAGTTCCACACCGCGGCCCCGGCGGGGCCCATCAACTGAACGCCGGCCGAATTCTTGCGCGTCGGCTTAGGTATTTCCGGAATTACGTAGGTCTTCCAGACTTGCTGGCCGGTTTTGGCATCGAGCGCCACGACGCTGCCTCGAAATGTGCAGCAAGGATAGGAGGGAGCCGCGCTGAACGCCTCTTCCGTGGCCGAGATGGGAACGTACACGCGCCCCTCATAGACGGAGGGCGCTCCAGTGATGCGCGCGGTGTAGTGGTCGGACAGATTTTGGGTCCACAGTTGATCGCCCGTCGCCGCGTCAACTGCGTACGCATTCGCACGCATGTCTCCGAAATAGACGGCGTAGCTAGTGGCGCCCGCGCCGTTCACGGCGGCTACGCTCGGCGCCGTGCGCACTCCGGACTTCGCATGGAAGGACCAATAGACGCAGCCCGTAGCCGCGTCGAGCGAATAGACGTAGCCGATGTCGCTCCCCACGTAGATGCGCCCGCCTGCGACGGTCGGCTGGCCAAAGGCTGTGTCGCCATTCGGAAATCCGAAGGCCCATTTCAGTTTAAGCTGAGGAATGTCGGCTGCGGTTAGGCCCGCGTTCTTTGTTGAGGAGAAACGCGTGTTACCGGGCTCGGCGCTCCATCCGTTCCACGAGGGTCCGGACGACGGGTCCAGAAGCGGTGGGTTGGTAGGGCAGCGATTGGACATCGAGTCGGCGCTGCCCGAATGTTTCGAATCGAGCGGGCGCCCGCCGAGATATTCGGCGATGAAGCGCTTTTCATCGTCGGTGAGTTTTTGAGCGGGCAGCGCCATCGTCCCCGTGGTCATGGCCGCGAGTTCGGATTCGGGCGCGAACTGCATCAGCGTTTTCAGGTCGGGGGCGCGATCCACTCGATTGGGGCCGGCGTGGCATGACGCGCAGTGCTGGTCGAACAGCGTCTGGCCGGGGGAGATTGGAAGCGGTGACTTGCTTTGCGCGGTGGTCAGCAGCGGCATCGTGGAAAGCAGGAAGGTCCCGCAGGCAAACGAAAGCGCGCCAACACAGACAATTCGTTTCATAGGCTGGAGCCCCCCGGTGACGTCAACGTCGATGCTCGCGGCAGATCATAGTGCATTCGGCGCGCTCTTTGTAGTGCTGTCGTCCGAGCATGCGACTGATTTTCAACAACGGTGGTCGGAGGCATGCGTGGAGGATTGCGCGTCTATTTCTTTCCGTAATGTTGCTTCGAGACGGTCAGCTCCTTGGACGTGATGAATTCCAGCAGCGCGGGAATGCCCTTCTTAGTTTGCTCGATGCCGCGGCGGATCGCGGGAACGATTTCGCCCGGGTCCGTGACGCGCTCGCCGTACCCGCCGAAGGCGCGGGCCATCGCGGCATAGTCCCCGGAAATGTCGGTCGAGCGGTATTTTTCGGTGGATACCGGCATGATTGGCAATTCCATCGCCATGCTGAAATTGTTGAGCAGGATTGAGAGGATGGGAATTCGCTCGCGCACGGCGGTCTCAAAATCCATGCCGGTGAATCCGATCGCAGCGTCACCCCACACGTTGATGCAGAGCTTTTCGGGTCGCGCGAGTTTCGCGCCCATGGCGAGGCCAAGCCCGTATCCGAGCTGCGTCGTCTTGCCCCAGCCGAGATAGCTGAGCGGCTCCTTGGTCACCCAGAACGGGGCGAGCTGATCGCGCGGGCTGCCTGCATCGTGCGTGATGATCGTATTCGCGACGTCGACCGTGTGCTGCAAATCCCAGAGCACGCGGTACGGAGAAAGCGGCGTTTCTCGCGAGGTGAGCTTGGGCATCCAATCGTCGAGCCATTTCTTGCGGATGGCCGAGATTTCCGCGGCTGCCGAAGATGCCCGCGGCTGTTTGATCAGCCGCTCGACTTCGGCGCAGAGCGCGTCGAGCGTCAACTGCGCGTCGCCGATCAGGCCGATGTCCGCGCGTACGTCCTTATTCAGGTGATTCGGGTCGAGCGTGGCGTGAATGAACTTCTTGCCCTTCGGCATCGCGATCCCGAACGCCGTCTCGGTAAAGCTACATCCCGCACCGAAAACCCAATCGGCCTTCTCGAGAAAATGCGGAATCGTGGGCGGAAACGCGAGGCCTCCCGATCCCAGCGACAGAGGATGATCTTCCGGAAACGCGCTCTTGCCCTGCAGGCTGGTGGCGACCGGCGCGCCCAGCAATTCGGCGAGCCTTTAGAGCGGCTCCCACGCGCGTGCGTAATGAACTCCCTGCCCCGCGTAGATGACGGGATGTTTCGCTTCGACCAGTGCGGCGGCAGCCTTGCGCACATCGGCAATATCGGGCCCGTAGCGCGCAGAGATCGCGGGCTCGTACACGAGCGGCCCCGGTATTTCTTCCGCGAACAGGTCAACCGGTATTTCGACCAGCGCAGGTCCGCCGCGCCCATTGCGCAGGCGCGAAAAGGCTCGCCTGAAAATGTTCGCAATCTCGGCTGGCGAAGTGATCGGCTCGGCCGATTTTGTAAACGTGCGCATGCTGGCGACGGAGTTGAAATTCGGATCGATGTGCGCGAGCCGCCGCGCGTAACCCATGGGCAGCACCAGAATGGGCACCGATTCGCTGTAGGCTTGTGCCACACCGCCCATGGAATTTTCGGACCCGGGTCCGTGCTGCATCGCGAATACGCCGATCCTGCGCCCGCTTGAGACGCGCGACATCGCGTCGGCCATGTGCAGCCCAACGCGCTCCTGGCGGACAATCACCGGGCGTATGCCCGCGATCGCGGCCGCTTCGAGGACGTGGTTCACCGGATAGCCAAAAATAATCTCCACGCCCTCGCGCTTAAGTATTTCGGCGATCGCTTCGCCAACCTTCATTATCATCTCCCGGGGAAACTATATACTTGATGGACGCAGCGCGTATAATCCCGTCGCGTGTCGAACGGCGTAGCAGCTTGCCAACAAGTGTGTGAGGATACCCGGTAGAATGCCCGCGGCGGAAGCCAATTCGTTGTCCTTTCGTTCCCATATTTGCGCGGCCCACGCCCAATTCACGGATTTCAGGCGATGACTCGACAGGAGCGCAGAGTTTCCTCGCCGCGTGTCATCAACGTCGGCGACCTGCGGCGCGCAGCCGAGCGCCGCCTGCCGCGCGTGGTCTTCGACTACGTGGACGGCGGCGCCGAGGGCGAAGTGACGCTGCGCGAAAATTGTCGAGCTTTCGATGAAGTCGTTTTTCGCCCGCGCAACGCCGTGGCCGTAAGCGGCTGCGATTTGCGCACGAAAGTACTCGGGTCCGAGCTCTCGATGCCCATGCTGCTCGCGCCGGTCGGATTCACGCGCATGTTATGCCCGCGAGGCGAGATCACCGCCGCGCGCGCCGCCGGTAAAGCGGATATCGGGTTCACGCTGACGACGATTTCAGGAAGTCCGCTGGAGGAAGTTGCGGTGGCGACTTCGGGTCCGCGCTGGTATCAGCTCTATCTCGTGGGCGGGCGCGAATGCGCCGAGGCGGCGCTGGAGCGAGCCAAGAAGGCCGGCTTCACGGTGCTGGCGATCACGATCGACACCGGCACGTTCGGAATGCGCGAGAGAGACGTTCGAAACGGCGCCGGCGTGCTGATGGGACGCAGTCAATTTGCGAAGATTCGGTTCCTGCCGGACCTTCTTGCGCATCCCGGATGGCTTGCTGGTTTCCTGCGAGACAGGGGAATGCTGGAACTGCCGAACGTGATCGTGCCAGGACGCGGCCCCATGCCTCTCGCTGAAACGCAGGCGAGCCTGGCGCGGTCGGTAGTCACCTGGGAAGACTTGAAATGGATCCGCAAAGCATGGCCCGGACCGATCGTGGTCAAGGGCGTGATGATCGGCGAGGATGCGCGACGTGCTTTGGACGAGGGCGCGGCGGGAGTCATCGTGTCGAATCACGGCGGCAGGCAGCTCGATGGAGTGGCTGCGTCGCTGCGCGCATTGCCGGAGATCGTGAAGGCCGTCGGCGGACGCGCCGAAATCCTGATGGATGGAGGCATCCGCCGCGGGGGCGACATTGCGAAAGCACTTTGCTTGGGCGCGCGAGCCGTCATGATCGGCCGCGCGTACGCCTACGGGCTGGGCGCCGCGGGTGAGGCCGGCGTGACCAGAGCCATCGAGATCCTGCGCGCGGATTTGCAACGCACGCTGGCGCTGTTAGGCTGCGAATCGGTTGCTGAGCTGAATCGATCGTACGTGGATATTCCCGCAAGCTGGGCGACGCTCGGTTCCTGATGCCGCCCGGCTGGAGCACTCGCGGACGTGGAGTGAATTCGAAGCGGAACAGGCTGCGCGCAATCAAGCTCCGTCTGAACCGCCGAATAGCGCCTGCGGATCGACCATTTTCCCTGGGTTCATGCGGTTATCCGGATCGAACGCCTGCTTGATCGCGCGCATGGCGTCAAG
>JARLGK010000021.1 GCA_031296075.1 Candidatus Acidiferrales bacterium | reverse complement strand
GGCGATGCCGGCTTGCGGCAATTGATTGCGCTCTCGGCGACGCCCGCTCCGCCCGCGCCCGAAGTGAGCGTGCCGGAGGGAAATCTCGCGGCACGCATTTCGATTTCGCCCGAGGGAGGAAAACCAGGCGCACCGGGCGGTGCGGAGCACGGAGGTTCGGCTGCGGGCGAAAGGGGCGGCGGGTCTGCGACGGCAGGAGTCCTGAGGGCAACACTCGGAACCGGCGGAAGTTCCTTACCCGCAGCTGTTAGCGTCAGCGGGGCAACGCCGCGCCCGGGCAACGGAGGTGGAGGAATTACGCCGTCGGGTAGGCGCGCCGGCGGGCTGATCCTGAAACCGTTGACGCCTTACGAGCCCTCGAGCGACACGCACCGGGGACCGGCGGACGTGAGCCGCTTCGATCCGAGCCTGCCGCCCGAAAAAATTCTCTCGGGCAAAGAGATATACACGCTGCACGTGAATCTGCCGAACCTGACGAGCGCGAGCGGAAGCTGGATCATGAATTTTGCCGAGCTGGATGAGGAGGTTGGCCCTCCGTACAAGCACAACGAACTGGTGGCGTGCCCCGTTCCGGTGGCCAAGGCGGATCCCAAGTATCCGCCGGAGCTGATCAAAGCGCACGTGAAGGGCGAAGTGGTGCTCTACGCGATCATCCGCAAGGACGGATCGGTGGACAGCATTCAGATCGTGCGGGGACTCGATCCGCAACTCGACCGCAACGCCATCGATGCGCTGCGGAAGTGGAAGTTTCAGCCGGGGACGCGCGCGGGCGTGCCTGCGGATTTCGAGGGCGTCATCTACGTCCCGTTCAGCTACCAGGATCCGAGGGACTACGGTCCGCAATAAGCCGCCGCTTCGATCAGACCGGCAAATCCGTCAAGCCGACAAGACCTCAATCAGACGGGAAATTTCTTCCGGCGTGTTGTAAAGATACGGCGCGATGCGAATCGCATTTTGGCGCAGGCTGACGTGTATTTGTGCCGCGCGCACTTTTTCATAGAGCGCCGTGGTCTCTGCGGGTTCTCGCGCGGAAACGCAAACGTAGGGGCCGCGCTTCGCCCGTTCCTCGGGCGAAGCGAGCACGCAGCGGTTGCGCGGAAGACGCTCGATGATCTCGCCGACGAGCAAATCCACGTGCCGCGCGATCGAATCGACGCCGATGCGCTGAAGCAGATCGAGCGAGGAATCGAACGCCGCCAGATTCGTGAAGTTGGCGGTCTCGGGCGAATCCCACCGGCGCGCTCCGGGTACGGGGCGTAGATTCCCGAACGGCATGGAGTGAAAGTCCCGCGCGCCTTCGAGCGCCATGAAGTAAACCGCTCCCAAGGACAGCCGCTCGATCCATTCGCTGGCGATCCAGAAGAAACCTGTTCCATAAGGCCCGAGCAGCCACTTATATCCGCTGCAGACGGCCATGTCGGCGCCCAATTCGCGGATGTCCATGCGCATGGAACCCGCGCACTGGGTGATGTCGAGGAGAAGCGCCGCGCCGACTTTGCGGCAGGCCTCGGCCACGCGCGGCGCGTCCAGCCGTGAGCCGTTATCGAATCGGACCAGGCTGGCGGAGACGACCCGCGTGCGCGGCCCGATTTGCGCGATGTAGTCGTCGGCGGTGATGAAGCGGCTCTGCGGCTCGACCACGCGCACCCGCAGCTTCCCTGCTTTCTCGTAGCGCAACCAGGTGGAGAAATGCGCCGGGAATTCGCCGCGCCCGACCAGAACCTCGTCTCCGGGCTTCCAGTCGATTCCCGCAGCGACGGACGCGAGGCCCGCGCTCGCGCCGCACGTCACGGCGACTTCGTCCGAACGGGCGCCGATAACGCGGGAAATTTTTTCTCGAATTCGATCGGGGAGATCAAAATAGACACTATCGGCCATCCGGTCGGGACGCTTCTTCCACTCGAGAGCCGCCTGCGCCTCGCGCACGGCGGCCAATGGCAGCGGCCCCTGCAGCGATGCATTCAAATACGCCACGCCCTCGAAATCCGCGAATTCATTGCGATAGTCGGTCGCCAATGTACGAACCTCCATTTACAGAACGAGTTTAGCCGCGATTGAGAATGGCGAGAAGGCGCACGGATTCGTGCGGCGCGGACAATTTGGACGGTGGATCGGGCGACGCGGAAGAATGCGGATGGTCAAAAATGCGAGCGAAGTTCGCGAAACGTGGAAAGGATCAGCAATCTTCCCGATCCGCTTTCGAGTTCGGACTTTTCGAGCTCCCAGGTGGCCGAATGCGGGATGAAGACGGCGTTCAGGCCGGACTGCAGTGCCGGGTTGATGTCGCTCCGCGGGCTATTGCCCACCATCCAGCCGTGCGATTTCACGATTTTGAATTGCTCGATCATCCGGCCGTAGGTTCCGGAGTCCTTCTCTAGCACGATTTCGATGGCGTCGAAATGGGGCTGCAGGCCGGAGCGTTCGACCTTGGCGGCCTGCTCGGCGGGCTCGCCTTTGGTCAGCAAAATGAGGCGGTGGTGCTTGGCGAGGTAGGCCAGCGTTTCGGGAACGCCGTCGAGAATATGCGGAGGCGTGCCTTCGAGCTCGTGGGCCATCTGCTCGATATCCTTTACCATTTCGCGGCGCGCGGAATTCCCCGCCAGCTTCATGTACGTTTCCTCGAGCGATCGCCGAAAGCTGCGCACGCCGTAACCGTGCTGCCGGATGTTGCGGCGTTCGGTCTCGTTGAGGATGTGGCGAATGTATTCGCGCGTGTAGCCGAGATGCTCGAGCCGCGTGACGAAATCGTCGATGGTCTTCTCAAAGAAGATGTTGTTTTCCCAAAGCGTGTCGTCCGCGTCGATGAGGAGGGTATGGCGTGCCATGCTGGTTTCCCGCACCTAAATCTTGCGTCAGCGGAAAAAATAAGAGAAGTGAATTCTGAGCGAGGTGACGCTTGTGGGCGCCGTCGTTCAGGCCGGGGCGGGAAGGAATTCGTAGCGCTCGATTTGGGCGGCCACGCCGCGGCGGCCGTTGTGCGAATCCACGCGCAGGACCCGAGCGTAGCAGCGGATGTGTACGTCGCCGGCAAGCGTGATCTGCTGCGGGAGCGTGAGGACAAATTCGATCGAGGTGCCGGATTCGAGGTTCGCTTCGATCAGGAAATAGAGGCCGCGGAAGCTGACGTCGCGGGTTTCGCCAGGCTTCTCCGTAACTGAGTCTCCAGCCGAGAACCGGACCCTCACGGGAAGCATCATCGAAAAACGCCGGGCGGCGCGACGCTCCACACCGTTCTCCATGAGCCCTCCGTACCTCGGACCTGAGCAAAGCTACCATCGCTCCCCGGACCACGCAACGGAATTTCAGGGACTGCTCGGACAGCCGAGCGAAGCCGGCTTCTAGGCTGCTGGTGGACGTCGATCGGCCCCGCGGCCTCCCGCCGCACGAGGACGTATCACGAGTGTGTTTGACCTGCGCGGGCGCTGCCGCTAGGATGGGGGCTATGTCCGAGCCTGCCACGTTCGTAGACCTGCGGAAACACCCGCGCGCGCAACTCCAGCTGCCGGCGCGCATCCGCTGGCAGGGGCCGCTCGGCATGCGGCTCGAAGTGACGCAAACGGTGGATGTATCGCGCGACGGGATGCTGTTTCGTCGAAACGAGCCCTGCGAAAGGCTGGCGCGAGTCTGGGTCGCCTTCCCGTTCGATCCCGCTTCGGGCGGTTCCACGCAGCCGGAGACTCCGGCGCGGATTGTTCGAGTAGAGCCCGATGCCAGTGGAGGCTACTGGGTCGCGCTGCGTTTCGAATCAGCGACGCGGACGGGTAAGCTCCCCGCTGACCGAGAGCGCCGAGACTCGGAGCGCATTCCGTTCGCGCTGCCGATTTTTGTCCGCCCCGCCGGGACTCCGTGGCCCGAAGAATTCATGACCCAGGATATTTCGCAGCATGGCACGCGGTTTGAGACGTCGCACATCTACGCCCCCGGCGACAAAGTGCTTGCGAAAATTCCCTGGGGCGAATGGTCGAGAACCGGAGAGATCGCGGGCCGGGTCGTGCGCGTGGAGGCCATGGAGGATACGCCAGGCCCAGCGCCCGTCGCCAACCCGGACGCGGGCAAGGGCGCGATGATTACGTCCGTCGCGGTGGAATGGATGAGGACGGGGAAATCCTGATTCGCGCGCTCATTTTGAACGAAGGCGCTTGCGCGATGACTTAGCGGAACATACCTTCACGCAGAATTTGATGGCAGACGTTTTCCATCGCAGTCTCTTCCTTGTTGGTCCCGCGGGCCGTCTCGAAGCGTTGCTTTGGACCTCACCGAAATCCGATCCCAAGTTCGTCGCCGTGGTCTGCCACCCGCATCCGCTTCACGGCGGCACGATGCACAACAAGGTAGTCTTCCAAACCGCGAAAGCACTTCATCAGCGCGGCGCGACGGTGCTGCGATTCAATTTTCGAGGAGTGGAACAGAGCGAGGGCGTGCACGACCGTGGGCGTGGCGAGCAGGACGATGTCCGCGCGGCGATTGACTACCTCGCAGCGGAATTCCCGGGGCGGCCGATTCTGCTGGCCGGATTCAGCTTCGGCTCATCGGTGGGCTTACGAGTGGGCTGCGGTGACGCGCGCGTGACGCAACTCATCGGCCTGGGACTACCGGTGGATAACATTGACATGAGCTTTCTGCGAGCGTGCGAGAAGCCGAAGCTCATCATCCAGGGTGGGAACGATCAGTTCGGGGCGCGCGCCAGTGTCGAGGCGCTCGTCGCCACGCTCGCCGAGCCAAAGCGGCTCGTCATCGTCGAGGGCGCGGACCATTTTTTCACGGGGCAGCTCGATCAGGTTGCTGCTGCCATTGATGCGTGGCTTGCTGCTGGAAAAACCGAGAGCTGACGCTTGAGGTTCTAACTGCGCGGTTCGAATAATTTGAGGAACTGATCGCGGGGGGCGGGCTCGATGCCGATCACTTCGAGATTGGCGCGGACGTGCTCGACGCGGCTCATGCCGGCAAGCGCGGTGGTGACGCCGGGAACCGATCGGGCGAATTGCAGCGCGCTCACCGAATCTTTCTTCGTGCCCAGAGCAGCAGCGATATAAGGCGGCAAATTCCGCGTGAGCTGACCCTGCAGCAGCGCGGCGCTCGATACTAGAGTAATCTTCAGGGCGCGCGCCGCCTGGACCATCGCCATCGTCTTGCCTTCGACCACCTGGTTGGGACGCAGCAGCGCCTCGGGCATGGCGAGATTCAACGGCAACTGCACAAAGCGGAAGTGATGCTCGAGCCCGCCCTCCTCCCGCGCGATTTCCTCCATGGCAGCGAGTGACAGATAACCCTGCGACTTCGGATCGTCGCGGAAGGCGTTCCACGTGGCCAGTCCATACGCGCCAATCTTGCCGGCGGCGACCGCGGATTCCAGGAACTTGAACGCCTCGCCGATTCGGCGGCGAAATTCCTCCCGCGGGATTTCGCTCAATTGCGTTTCCGGGTTGTGCAGGTAAAAGACGTCCACGCACTCGACGCCCAGATTGCGGCGGCTGCGGTCGAGCTGATCGGCCAGATAACGCGGCGTCATGCAGTGGCAACCCGCGGCGATATCTTCCGGGCGGAAAATTCCCGGCTCGATAAACTCGCGCGCAAAATACTCGTTGGCGTCGTCCGGCATCTCGCCGTCGGGAGTCAGAAAGCCAGCCTTGGTGCAGAGGACGATTTCGTCGCGGGGAAAGCCCTTGGCAGCGAGTTGTTTCAGAGCCGCGCCGACGGAGCGCTCGCTGCGCTGCAAGCGATAGTTGATCGCCGAATCCACCACGTTGATGCCGCCTTCCACCGCGGCGACGACCGCGCTCGCATAGCCCTTGTCGGTCTCCTCATCGGCTTCGCCAAGATACGTGCCGATGCCGATGGATGAGAGCACCAGCCCGGCCTGGACGTCGCGAAAGTGCCCCGCGGCCGCGCGTCCCTGAAACCGGGCTGCATAACGCAGAGTCCCCTGCGGAGTGGCGCAGCCGGGAATGCGCTTGTCGTCGGATTTTGCGGGAGAAGACATCGAGCCTCGCTTCGCGGCGAAAATTCCAAAGCCCGCGAAGTATACCAGACCAGCACAACTTGATCGGTTGCGACCAGATGATCAGGAGACGATGCGCGCGGCCATTTATTGGACAGGATCGCCGGCGGCCAACCCCTGCGCGCTGATCAGCTCTCCTACTTCGACGTGGATCTTCGGCAGGTGTCGCGCAAAAGCGATTGCGCCGGCGACGGTGAGTGCGCCGCCGAGTGCGACCGTCCACTGCGCGCCGATGTGATCCGCGACGGCGCCGGATAACAAAGCTCCGAGCGGCGCCATGCCCATGAACGTCATGGCGTACACGGCCATGGTCCTACCGCGCAGCCGGTCGGGCACCATCGCCTGCACCAAAGTGTTTGACGCGCCCATCTGCGTCATCATCGCGAAGCCGACCGGCACGAGCATGATCACCGACAGGATGTACCAGCGCGAGAGCGCGAAGGCGATCAGCGTCGCGCCCGAGGCGCCGCAGGCGACCGCCACCCAGCGTCCCAGATCGTGAACCTTCGTGCGCGAAGCCAGCGTCAGCGCACCGCCAAGAGCGCCGATTCCGGTGGCCGCTCCCAAAACTCCGAGCGTGCGGGCATTGCCGTGGAGAACCTGTGCGGCAAAGATCGGCATGAGAACCGTGTACGGCATCGCCACGAGGCTGACGAGGCCGAGGAGCAGGAGCAACGCCCGAATCGGCGCCGTGTGACGCACGAAGCGGAATCCCTCGGCGATGTGTTCCAAAGCGGACTCCACTCGCCGTTCCATATGCCGGTGAGGGATGCACATCATGAGCAGACCGGCAATCACGGCGATGAAGCTCACGCCATTCGCGAAAAAACACCAGCCTTCGCCGATGGTTGCGACGAGAATTCCGGCAATCGCGGGACCGATGATCCGGGCGCCGTTGAACATTGATGAGTTGAGCGCGATCGCGTTCATCAAATCCTCGCGGCCGACCATCTCGACCAGGAACGACTGGCGCGCGGGAATGTCGAATGAGTTCACGACTCCCATCAGAGACGCGAGAACGACCACTTCCCAGACGGTCACGCGGTTCGTGAGCGTCAGCAACGCCAGGACCAGCGCCAAAATCATCGAGGCGGTCTGCGTGGCGATCACGACCTTGCGGCGATTCATGCGGTCCGCCACCATTCCCGCCAGCGGCGCCAGCGGAAACACGGGAATCTGGCCCGCGAACGAAACGACACCCAGAAGAAGCGAAGAGCCCGTCATCCGGTAGACGAGCCAGGCCTGCGCGACGTTCTGCATCCAGGTTCCGACAAGCGAGATTAGCTGGCCGCTGAAGAAAAGCTGAAAATTGCGGTGCTTCAGCGATCGGATCGTGTCCTGGAATCGCGAACGCGCTCGAACGGCCGCGGCTTTCGTGGTTGTCGCGGTATGTCCCTCTGCCATCCTAGTTTAATTGTACGATGCAATCGCGTGCGGCGCTGCCTGCGATTGCCGCAGGCATTACTTCAGGCGCTCGGCTTCTGCGCTTCGCCGGACGGCGGAGCGGCAGGTGCGAGCAATCTTCCGCAAGCGCGGAGGATGCGACGGTAGGGCCAGTCGTCTTCCCGGAACAGGATCTCTCCTTCGCGCGGTTTGGAATAGAACCAGCGCGCCACAAGCGACAAGTGCTCGGCCAATTCCGGGGGCGCCGCGCGCAGTCCGTATCGGACGCGCCAGCCTGCCGGCGTCGCTTCACGGTCCGCAGCCGCTTCCGTGCTTGTTTCCGGTTCCGTGCCCCGGTTTGATCTGTGTTTATCCGTGTTGATCTGTGGCTCCAGCCTTTCCCTCAGAATCGCCTCGACGGAGCGCGGCTGGCTCGATAGCTCCGCGAAGTTCAGGAAACACGGCTCGCCGAGAATTCCGGCGCGGAGCGGAAACACGATGATGGTCTTTTCCTGCGTCGCGCGCTGGAGGATCACGGCGTCGAGATCTTCAACCCGTCGAGCGAGATCCGGCAGGCCACGCAGTGCTTCACTGACTTTTTCCAGGCGCTTGTGCAGCGCGGCCGCGCGTTCGAAATCGAGCGCTTCGCTAGCCGCTTCCCTTTCACGCTCGAATTTCGCGGTCAGAGCCGCGCCGGTCGTGTCGAGAGTTTCCAGCACGCGGCCCACTTCCGCGTCGTATTCCTGCTTGGTGCATCCCGCGAAACACGGCGCGAGGCACATTTTCATCTCCGAATAGATGCAGCCGGGAAAGCTCGGATCGCGGCGAATCTTGATCTGGCAGCGCCGGATCTTGAAAAGATCGAGGAAGCCTTCGGAAAAAGCGTCTGCCGCCCGGCGTGATGCGAACGGTCCAAAGTAAAATCCCTCGTCGGCGGCGAGCCGTCGCGTGACGTAACACCGCGGATACTCATTCCGCAGATTCACTTTCAGCAGTGCTGCAGGACGCAGGCGCAGCAAGTCGCGATAGCGATCCGGAAAGTTGGCCCGGGCATGATGGTACAGCGTGAGAGTCTGCTCGAATTTTGATCCGGTGAGCCGGTAGCGAATCCGCGCGGCCACCTGCCGCAGGTTCAGGCGTTTCGAGCCGGGCTCCGGCGAGCGGAGCAGCCGCTCGGCCGCCCTCCGCAGGTCGGCGGTCCTCACGAGGTGCGGATGCGCGTGCGGCTCGCGCATCTCAAGCAGCAGAATTCCCGCGCTCTCGGGCACGGCCGCGAAGAATTCTTCCTCGCGCGCGAGATCGAATTCCCGGCTGCAATCGAACTCCAGCATGGTGCCAGCATACACTGAGATCAAAATCGCGCCGGGGTGACTCGCCTGGGCCGGGCGCGTTTTACGTCGCGACGCCGATCTTGTTGAGGACGGCCTGATTTTCCATCCGCATCCGCCAACCGCGAAACAACGGCACCGGCCAAATGGCGCGCCAAGCCGCGAGGACGGCTCCCTTCCACGTCAGCCGGCAATTCTCGCCATCCGCGCCGAGATACATGTAACCGTGTTTCTGCTGCCAGGGGCCATAACGCTCGAGGCGCCGCTTCAGTTCAGCCACTTCCTGCCCCGGCGGCGGCAGCACCGGTAGCGCGCCGTGAGTTATCTGCGTAACCAGCATTCGGTGGACGCGATACAACGTGTAGACATCGTGCATTTGCGGAAAGCGAAAGACGTGGTACTGGGGCAAGGGAAACAGCACGGACGCCGCGGAGTTCGTATTCGTGTCAATCTGCATTTTTTCCGAGCAGCGGGTGATGAATTCCATGTAACCCGCGCTTTTCGCTTTGGAGACGACGAATGACACGTCCGCCCATTCGCCGGTATGAGGATTACTGAGAAGCGCCATGAAGGCTTTCGCCCCCGAGGCGATGCTGCCGACGCTCAGGTAAGCCACCAGGTCGAAGTTCCAGGGCGCGAGAGACGCCACGCGCGGCTCCAGGAACTCGCGCACTTCCGCGGGAAGCTCTTCGAGCGGTACCACGCGCGGATCAACCTTGGCCCGGTAGCGAAACTGAATGCGCAGCACGATGGGCGCGAAGACCAGGAGGATGCCGTAAAACCAGAGAATGAAAAGCAACGCCAGGTGGGTGAAGGTATCCATTACGGCGAATATTCCCTCGACGGCGCGGACTCACGCGCGAACCGGGGTGCTCAAGCCCCGATCGATTTCAGCACCCAGGATGCGATGACCAGCCTTTGAATCTCGCTTGTGCCTTCGTAAATTTCGGTGATGCGCGCGTCGCGGTAGGCGCGCTCGACGGGATACTCGCGGCTGTAGCCATTGCCGCCGTGAATTTGGATCGCTTTGTGCGCCACGCGCGTGGCCATTTCGCTGGCGAAGAGTTTCGCGGTGGCCGCCTCCATGGAGAAGCGCGCGCCCGAGTCCTGCTTCCACGCCGCGCGCCGCACCAGCAATCGCGCCGCATCAATTTCGGTGGCCATGTCCGCGAGCATGAATTGGATCGCCTGAAATTCGGCGATCGGATGGCCGAAGGCCTGGCGCTCGCCAGCGTAGGCCAGCGCCGCTTCGAACGCTCCCTGGGCGATTCCGGTGGCCTGCGAGGCAATGCCGATGCGGCCGCCGTCGAGCATCGAGAGCGCGATCTTGTAGCCCTGCCCTTCTTCTCCGATCCGGTTCGATGCGGGAACTTCGCAATCGCTGAACGAAAGCCCCGCGCACGCGGTGGCATGAATGCCGAGCTTCTTTTCTTCTTTGCCGACGGCGAATCCCGGAGTTCCCTTCTCGACGATCAGCGCCGTGATTCCCTTCTCGCCCTTCTCGGGCTGCGTGTTCACGTAGATGATTCCGGCGTCCGCGACGCCGCCGTTGGTGATCCACGCCTTCGCGCCGTTGACGACGTACCGGTCGTCCTTGCGGACGGCTTTCGTCGAAAGCGCCGAAGCGTTTGAACCGGCTTGCGGCTCGGTGAGAGCGTAGCAGCCGATCCTTTCGCCCCGCGCGAACGGAATAAGGAATTTCTGTCTCTGATCTTCGGTACCGTAGTGCTCGATCGTGGCGCAGAAAAGAGAGTTCTGCACCGAGAGAATGACGCTGGTCGAGGCGCACACGCGGGCGATTTCCTCGATCATGATCGAGTAGCAGATGTGATCCATTCCCGCGCCGCCGTATTTTTCCGGGATGCAGACGCCGGTCAGCCCCAGCTCCCCTGCCTTGCGAAAAATCTCGAGTGGGAAGCGGCCCGTCTCGTCCAGCTCCTTCGCGACGGGCTTCACCTCCGCCTCGGCAAATTCCCGCACGCTGCGCTGCAGCAGTTTTTGCTCTTCGCTGAGTTCGAGATTCACTGGCGCGTTTCGGATTTCCTTCCCGCTCGGAGTACTTCGCGTAATTGTACAGCGGAACCCGCGGCCGCGCCCCCGCGCGTGCCCGATTAGGGAAGCCTGGGCACATCGTATCCCCGCTGTGGGTTGAGGTGGTAGTCGAGGATGACGGGAGGAAGCAAGCAGAGTTGGAGGGGAGAGTGGGGATGGAGTCGCTGGATGATCTGCC
>JARLGK010000177.1 GCA_031296075.1 Candidatus Acidiferrales bacterium | reverse complement strand
CGTGCGCAACGGATCGGAATGGGCCCTGCACAAAAGCAGCTATCGCAAGCTTCGACTGACGCCGAAATGGGTCTGTGACGACCTGACTGCGGCGGGCTTCCGGGTGCAGCGTAACCAGCAGGCGGGGCGTCTCTGGGCAATTACCGCTACGAAGGAACATTAAGGTTTATCCCGCGTCTCCATCTCGGCAAATGCCTTTTCGAATGCGCCAAGGGCTTCCCCGTCGAACAATACGAAGACAATCCTTTCGATCGAAGTCGGCCCTTCGAAGTGTTTCGCTGCCTCGCGCAACATGATTTCGGCGCATTCACGCATCGGAAAGCCGCCGATCCCCGCGCCCACCGCTGGAAACGCGATGGTCCTAAGTCCATTCTGCGCGGCGATCCGAAGGGCGTGCGCCGTCGAGCTGCGAAGCGACTGCGCGGATGTGCCCCCGCCGAGTTGCATGCTCGCCGCATGAATCACGTGGCGCGCCTTCAGTTTGCCCGCCGATGTGATCGCTGCGCTGCCCACGGGGATCGTGCCGATTTTGTCGCACTCCGCTTGAATGCGCGGCCCGCCCTTGCGGCGGATTGCTCCGGCGAGGCCGCCGCCGAGTTGAAGGTCATTGTTGGCGGCATTCACGATGGCGTCCACATCCATTTCCGTGATGTCGCCCTGGCAGATTTCAATTCGCTCGCCGAGCTTCATTAGAGATGGCATCTCCTGATGGCGGGGAAAAAAGTGCCGCGGACGTTCGTGGCGCCTAAAGCCGGGCCATGCCCTCTTCGTCGAATCCGACCACGACTCTCCCGCCTGCAACGACCACGGGACGGCGGATCAAATTCGGCTCCTTGGCCATCATGCGAATCGCTTCGCGGCGCGTAGGCGGATTGAGCTTCATCTTCTTCCGCCGGAAGAGCTCGTTGCGGCTGTTCAGGAACTGTGTGTAGTCGCGATTGCCGATCAATTTTTCGAGCTCCGCCGAACTCAGCCGTTCTTTGGCCAGATCGCGGAAATAGAGCTGGAACCCGCGCTTTTCCATGAAGCTCCGCGCCTTGCGGCAGGTCGTGCAATTCGGCTTGTGCAGGAACCGCGCCTTTTTTCCGGTTTTTCCCGGCCGCTTGGCGGCCTTGCTTCGGGTGACAGCCATCTCTTGCCTCCTCAGTATCGCGGCACAAGCGGATCGACTTCCGTCGTCCAGCGATCGATTCCGCCGGACATGGACCGCGCGCCTTCGACTCCTTGCGAACGCAGCCACGCAGCGGCATCAAGGCTGCGCATTCCATGATGACAGAAGAAGACGATCTCGCGCGCCTCTGCCAGGTGCGGCAGGTTTGCGGGAATCTCGCGCAGCGGAATCAGCACCGCGCCTTCGATGCGCGCAGTCTCGTGTTCCCATTTCTCGCGCACGTCCACAAAAAGGAATTTGTCGCCGCGCTCCAGGCGCTCGCTCACTTCGCGCGGCGTTACCTCGATGTTCCCGGGCAAATCATCTGCCATAAATGCGCGCGGCTCCGTTTTGCTCGCGTGTAATTCGAGTCTTAGTGCCCGCGGAAGATTGGCGCGCGCTTCTCGAAGTATGCATTCAGGCCCTCGGCGCAATCGTCCGAAACGAAGCAATGCATCTGCAGGCGGTTTTCTTCCTCGATCGCCTGCTCCAGTTCTGCATGCGCGTCGCCGACCATGGTGCGCTTCACGTCGCGGAATGCCAGCGGCGGGCCGGCCGCCACGCGTTCGGCAAGCTTTCGCGTCTCCTCGTCGAATTTCGCCTGCGGAAACACACTGGCTACAATTCCGATCCTGCGCGCCTCCTCCGCCGAAAGCCGTTCCGCGGTGTAAAACAACTCCGACGCGCGCGATAGGCCGACGAGCCGAGGCAGAAAAAACGTGGCGCCGAAATCCGGATACAGCCCCAATTGCCCGAACGCCTGCGTGAAGATTGCCGGCTCCGAAGCGATTCGCAGGTCGCACGCCAGCGCCAGGCTCATTCCTCCGCCTGCCGCCGGACCGTTCACCGCCGCGATCACCACCTTCGGCATGGACGCGATGGCCAGGCAGATTTCCTTGCCCATCTCCAGCATCGCTTCAAACTCATGCACGGCTCGGCGCGTCCGCGCATCGCGCATGAAGTTAATGTCGCCGCCCGAGCAAAATCCGCGGCCGGCCCCGGTCAGAACAACGGCCCGCACGGTTTTATCTTCTCCCGCCCGCAGCAGGCCTTGGACGAGCCCCCGGCACAATTCGGGATTCAAGGCGTTCAGCTTCTCAGGCCGGTTCAACCGTAAAGTCAGAACCGCGCCCGAGCGCTCTTCCAGGACCAACGGACTCGTGGCTTGTTGAGTTGCGCTCATCGCGGACAATCTCCAGCACGCCTGCCCTGCGGCAGCCTAATCCTTTAGACCCTTCAACAACACCGCCAGTTTCTTGAAGTATCGTTTTTTCACCGCGAGATTCGCTCCGGCATTCTGGCCGCTCGTGGACGGCAGCACGAACACGCGCGCCCCGTAGAGCAGTTCCTTCTGCAAGCCAAGCTTGCAGGGCCGTCCGGTGAATTTCTCGTACACCATCTTGCCGTTGAACGCGATCACGCGCGGCCGCAGCTCTTCCAGTTTTTGCGCCAGCAGCACGCGACCTTCGGCGAACTCCCGCCGCTCAAGTTCCTCGATCCCGCGCGTCGGGCGCTTCACCAGATCGGTCATGCCGATGCCGAACTCGAGCATCCGTCGATCGTCTTCGTAGCCGATGGGTTCCGGGATCACGCCCGACTCATACAGGATCGGCCAAAAATGATTGTTGCGCCCCGCGTAGTAGTGTCCCACGCGCGCCGAGCGGTCGCCCGGATTGGCGCCCACCAGGATCATTTTCATGCCTTTGCGAAGATAATCGGGCAGCGTCCTCATCGAGTTTCTTGGGTTCTCCGAGCCGGTCCTACATCGCGTGCAGTCCCCGGTCCTCTTGCCTTGCTGGATGGGCCAGCGGCACCGAAAACCCGCCACCGCGACTGAGTTGGAGCACTTTCGCTTCGCTCGGTATCATAATACATTCCCGGCGACAAGGACCCGAAAGCTGTGGCAGCGGTGTCGTTTGACCGGGCGGAAGGTTAGAATCCAAGCTGAACGCAGAGGACTCCAAGAGAACACCGGGCGCACCGAGGGCGCGTGAACAGCTTCCTCGTAGCGAGCCGGTCCGAATGGAACCCCCGCCAAAGCTGTGCTAACATTTTCCCATGGAAAAATCTTCCATGGGCTCACCGAAACTCGACCCGGTCGCGCGACGCCCGCTTCCCTCGCAGGTGGTGAAGGACGACGAATCCGCTTTGGTCGCGGCGGCCAAGGCGGGGGATATCTCTGCGTTTGAGACGCTCGTGGGCCGCTACGAGCGCAAAATCTTCCGCCTCACTCAAAACATCACCCAGAATCGCGAGGACGCCGAGGACGCCATGCAGGAGGCGTTCCTCAAGGCGTTTGAACACCTCCAGTCCTTTGAGGGCAACTCCCGCTTTTACACCTGGCTCGTCCGCATCGCGGTGAACCAGGCGCTGATGAAGCTCCGCAAGCGCCGCCCCAATGTCGTTTCGCTTGACGAAGAAATTGACACGGGCGAGGACCTGGTGCCCCGTGAGGTGGAAGACTGGGGCCCGTCTCCCGCGGACCGCTACGCGCAGACCGAACTTTCCGAGATTCTCACCAAGGTTATCGGAGAACTTGACCCGCCATTCCGAATCGTTTTCCAGTTGCGGGACATCGAAGAATTGTCCACCGAGGAGACCGCCGACGCGCTTGGGCTTTCCGTGCCTGCGGTCAAATCACGGCTGTTGCGGGCGCGGTTGAAGTTGCGGCAAACGCTGAACCAATACTTTCGGCTGGGAGAAAATCAGTGAAGTGCAAAACGATTATCAGCGAGCTCGCGGATTATCTGGACGAAGCCCTCGACCCCATCCTGCGCGCCTCGATTGAAGAGCATCTTGGCAAGTGCAAGGATTGTCGGATCGTCGTGGACACCTGCAAGCAAACGATTGAAATTTTCTGCGATTCCGAGCCCGCCCCCCTGCCTCAAACAACCCGTTTGCGACTCCACGAAGCCCTTGCCAAACGCCTTCGCCGCGTCCGCGCTTAGGCGCCGCTCATAGCCGCCCGGCAATTTCCCTACTGGAACATGGGGACGTCCCGCCCCATGCCGCGCTCGCGCGCCAATTCGTAAATCCGGCCCGCGACCACGATGTCTTCAATCGCAATTCCGTTCGATTTGAAAAGCGTGATTTGATCGCGGCCCGAGCGGCCGGCGGCCTTTCCTGAAACAATGTCCGAAAGTTCCCGGACCGCCGCCCAACGCTGCGCGTCCTCGCCGAAAGCCTGGATCAGATCCCCGGCCTCCATCTTCGATTGCTCGACCGAATCCGCGGCGATCACGTCCGCCCGCCGAACGGCCTCTCCATCCAATTCGCATTTTTCGGCGAAATTCACGCCGATCGCATTGACATGCACGCCAGGCGAGAGCCAGCGTCCTTCAACCACAGGTTTCGTCGATGTCGTGGACGTGACCAGAATGTCGGCGCCTCGCACCGCTTCCTCGGCGGATCCCACAGCCGTCACCGGCACGCCAATTCGCACCGTCATGTCCTTCGCGAATTTCTCTCGCCGCTCGGGATTGCGGCCGAACGCGCGGACCTGATTCAGATTCCGCGCCAGCGCGACGGCTTCCAATTGCGTGCGCGCCTGCAGGCCCGTGCCAACGATCCCGAGAGTCCTCGCGTCAGCCCGCGCCATCACGCGAGTCGCCACACCGCTCGCCGCCCCCGTCCGCATCTGCCCCAAATAGTTCGCTTCGATCAGCGCTAGGAGTTCACCCGACTCTCCGCTGAATAGTGGCACCAGAAATCGGGCGCCACTCGGGGAAACCGTGTAGATCTTCAGCCCAAGATAGCCGCCGGCCGAATCCGACGCGGCCATATAGTGCAACAAGCCCTTCCCCGTCAGCCGAAGTCTTCGCCGCGGATGGGAAACCGCCGTCCCGTCCGCCAACCGGCGAAAAGACTCCTCCACCAACTCAATCGCCAGCTTCATTGTCAGAATGGCTTGCACATCTGCTTCGGTCAGCAACAACGGCATCGGAGCTACCTCTCTTCAGCGGGAAAACAGGATGCACGGGGAAAATATCAGAAGTTGAGCCGATAGCGAAGCACGCGCGCCTCGGGCCGGTCCAGGACGAGCAGCTCCTTGCGCGGACTCACCGCAAGCGACGGTGCCGAGCGGTTGCCCTGGCCGAGTTCGGGCGCGAGATCAATATCCAGCTTCGGGCGGCCGTCCACGCTCCATACGTGCAGCATACGTCCATCGGCGTCCATCACGAAAATGTAACCGAGCCCAACGGCGAACTGATCGCTCAGCCGGCGATCGACCCCGTCTGCTCTGGCATCCACTTGCGACGCAAACTGTCCCTCGTTCGAAAAGCGCAGGATGTGGTTTGCCGAGGCGTCCACCAGGTACAGGTAACCGTCCGGGCCCACGGCCATCGCCCGCGGTCGAACCCTGATATTCGGAACGTTCGCCGCCGGCTGCCAGTTTCGCAGCAGCCGAAAACGGGGAGTGTAGGTGAAAACCCGGCCCGCGTCTGCATCCAGAATATGAATCAGGCCGTCGTCGCCTACGGCGACGCCCAGCAAATTTTCCTTGTTCGGGCGGCTTTTCAGCCGCAGTTCCCGATATCGGTCGCCGCCCGGCAGAAAAACAAATGTGCTTCCGCGCCCAACGTCCGTCACGTAAATCGCGCCGCCGCTGTCAACCGTGATCTCCTCCGGATACTTCAGCCGCGTTTCCTCGAACGCCAGCAGCGGACGCCCTTCCCCGGTGAACTTGTCGATGAAGTGGGTTCCCGCGTCCGCAAAATAGATATTTCCGAGCGAGTCCGTCGCGATGTCGGTCGGCTCGTCCAATTGGCCAGGCTCGCTGCCTTTCACTCCCCACGCGGCGATGTATGTAATCGAAAACGCCGGTAGTGCTTCGGCCTGCGCGCGGCTGCCGCCCTGCGAACAACCTCCCAGCGTGCAGAGACTCGCCAGCAGCGCGATCGTCGCCAGCCACGACATTCCGTGCCGAATTTGGGTCGACCTATCCATGGGTCTTCTTCCGCTTCTCTGGCGCCGCTCCCGGTTCCCTCACCCGCCGCACGACCGTCTGGTGCATTTGGTAACGCCGCTGTTGCGACGCTCCCGTGCTCCAATCCTCAAACGAAAACGATGCGTCGCCACCCGGCGCCTGCGTCAGTTTCACCGGCAGTTTTCCGCAGAGGTCGCTCGCGACGAACGCGGTCTCATATCGCTGGCTCTGCTTGCCCCATGTGAATACGCGCATCTGCGTGAAGTCGCACGGCTGGCCCTCCGAGCCTCGCGTGCCAACGACAAGATATTGCGGCCGGGCACCGCCGGATAAATCGACCACGCGATTCAGCTCAAACCACGCCGCGATGCGCATCCCGGCGGAGCTCGCGTAGTCCGGCAGCGGCGCGGGAACTTCGAGGTCCAAGAATCTGCCGAGAATCCATCCGGCCACGGTGCTCTGATCGGCCAGGTGCGCACGCACAAGCCACCAGTCTTCCTTCCTGGTGGCCGCCGGCGCGTCGGCATTGTCCCCGTCTTCGCTGTGTGTGGGCTGCGATGCCGGCGCCATCGCGGCTGCGGGCACTTCCACCGCCTGCCGCTCGAACAGTTCCACCGGAATTCCTTTGCCGATCTGGCGCAGGCGCGGGGATTCGCGCCCGGGCACGATGTGCAGGTTGCTCAGCACGCGTGTATGTCCGTGCCCTTCCACGGGCGAAGCCGTGGCCCTGGCTTCCAGGTCCTGCATCTTCTGCCAAACGTCCACCGAGAGCAGATCGCTCTGCGCCACCCATCCGGTCAAACCCTTCGTGGTGCGTACCTTCGCCTGTTGCTGGAAGTGATCCAGCACGTCCAGCCGGTCGCCGTATTTGAGCGTGCCGATGGCCTCGCGGATTTCCGCGCTCGTATCCCAGAGAATCACCTGGCGATTCGCCGCGTAGGCCACTTCGAAAACGGGCTTCGAATGGTGAAATCGCAGGTAGGCGGCGATGCAGATCACCAGGACCACGACGAAGCCCACCTGCAGCTTTCGGATCACGAGCGGCACTCACACTTGATTTCCACGCTGAATATCAATTCTACACCAACGGCAACTCCCGCCCGCGGGAGGTGCGCAGAAATAAACTGCCAATGTGTCGCAAGAGGTGCGGGTGCGCGGCGTTCTGCTACAATCCGGCACTGTCGTTCCGGTCTTTCCGTCTTCACCACCAAGGAGAATTCGAATGCAGATCCTCGACAAATTGAAGCCCCTCGCCCTGCTCCTCCTGCGCGTGGCAATCGGCGTAATCTTCGTCTACCACGGCTATCCAAAATTATTCGGACACACGCGGGACGCCATGCAGAACTTCGCGCATATGGGTTTTCCAGGGTATTTCGTCTATATCGCCGGGGTTATCGAGTTTTTCTGCGGGTGCATGCTGATCGCGGGACTATTTACGAGAATCGCGGGACTCTTGCTGGCTGGCGAAATGGCCGTAGGCCTGTGGCGGGTTCACAACATCATCTCGAACCCGATGGCCGTGCATAACTACGAGCTACCGCTCATGCTCGCCGTTTCCACGTTTACCCTCGCGACTGTCGGCGCCGGGCTCATCTCATTCGATCAGGCGCTTTTCCGCGAAGGCCGCTCGTCTCCCCGCAAGGCAAAAGGTCGAGACTGATTCTCGCCTTCCGAAGCGGTCACACTACGCAGGCTGCGCCGAATGTGGCGCGCTCGCCGGAGGAGGCGCCGCCGGCATCGGATACGGTGCCTTCGGCATAACCAGCCACGCGACGAAGTAGCCGATAAACGCAGGCACGACCGGCACCGGCATCAGCACCAGCAGCACCCATATCACCCGCACGAGTGTGGAATCAATTTCCAGGTATTCGGCGATGCCGCCGCATACGCCTGCAATCTTGCAATCAACGACGGACCGCATCAGCCGCTTGGCCGCCGGCGCTGAACCCTGGGGCCACGCATGTTGCCGCGCCCCGCACAAATAGCAGAAATTCGAATTATCGGCGATATCCCTCCGGCAATTTCCGCAAGTCATGATGGGTACCTCCAAGGCGCGGGACTGGTAGCTCGCGCCCTCCTAGTTAGATACGACCCAGGGCCCGAAAAAGTTTCCACCCGGCCTAATAGAGTCCGCGCGCGGACTCAGTAATCCGTGCGGGTCGTAGCTTTGGCTACGACATCATATCCGCGAAGTCAGGACGGTTTTACAGCTTGCCGAAAAACGCACAGTTAGCGATCCCTTCCGTAGTGGACGCACGACGTTCTAAGCGCCGTAGGCGCGTCAGACGTTAGGCCAACGCGGAAGCGTTGGGAAACCTCAATACGCCGCGAGATCGCGAACTGCCCGGACAATATCCGCCGTTTGCGGCAGAATCGCGTCCTCCAGCGACGGGTGATACGCGCAGAACGTGTCCGTCGCGGCAACGCGCCGCACCGGAGCGTCTAATTCGCCGAAAAGTTCGTCCCCAATGCGCGCTGCGATTTCAGCGCCGTAGCCCCACGAGCGCATATCTTCATACGCGACGATTACGCGGTTCGTCTTCGTCACGCTCGCCGCAATCGCTTCCCAATCGTATGGGCTGAGTGACCGGAGATCGATGATCTCCGTCGAAACTCCCTCGCGCTGCAATTCCAACGCCGCCACCTCCGCGCGATGCACCACGGCGCCGTAGGTGATGACGCTCACGTCCGTACCCTCTCGCGCCACGCGCGCCTTGCCGAACGGCACCGTGTAATCCGCTCCCGGATAGGGCGAGCGGTTGTACGGCTGCCTGTAAAGGTGCTTGTGTTCGAGGAACATCACCGGATCATCCGACCGTATCGCGGTTCGCAGCAGGCCGCAAAGGTCCAGCGCCGTCGACGGCATCACCACGCGCAATCCCGGAGTGTGCGTGAACATCACTTCGCCGCACTGGCTGTGGTATATCCCGCCGCCCGTCAGATATCCGCCGATCGCCACGCGGATCACCGCCGGGCACTTGAAATGTCCCGCCGAGCGCCATCGCAGATTCGACAGCTCGTTGCGGAATTGCATCATCGCCGGCCAGATGTAGTCGAAAAACTGTATCTCCGCCACGGGCTTCAGCCCGCGAACCGCCATCCCCAACGCCCGGCCGACAATTCCCGCCTCGGCGATCGGCGTATTGAACACGCGCATCGAACCGTACCGCCGCTGCAGTCCCGCCGTCGCCTTGAAGACACCGCCCTTCCCTTTCACAATCGGGAGATCCTCTTCGCGAGAGCAGTCCGCCACATCTTCGCCGAAGACAACAATGCGATCGTCGCCGGCCATTTCGTCCGCCAGCGTCGCGGACACCATTTCGACCATCGTCCTGGTCTTGGCGATCGTCCCGCCGGTTTGACCCGCGAATTTCGGCGCGACCTCAAACTGCGCCCCCGCCGGATCGATGTCCGGCGAATAGACGTTCACGTAAATGGAATCCACTGACGCCGGCTCGGCTGCGAGCGCGCGGTCCGTCGCCTCCAAAACCTGGCGATCCACGTCCGCTTCGATCGTCTCCATCTCGCTTTCGTCGAGAATCCCTTCGCGCACCAGGAACAGCCCGAACTTGGGCACCGGGTCGCGCCTGGCCTCGGCGTCGCGCTCCTCCGGAGTCTTATAGAGCTTCTCGTCGTCTGATAGCGAATGCGAGTACGGGCGTATCACGTGCGCATGGACCATGGCGGGTCCCCGCCGCTCGCGACAATGCGCCACGGCGCGCCCCAGCGCCGCATAGCTTTCCAACGGATCCGTGCCGTCGCACTCTTCGATCAAGAAATGCGGGAAATTAGCGGCGAGCTTGGAGATATTGCCGCCGGCCGTCTGCGCCTCGACGGGCACCGAAATCGCGTAGCCATTGTCCTCGATCAGGAACAGCACCGGGACTCGGCGCAAGGACGCTGCGTTCAGCGCCTCGAAGAATTCGCCCTCGCTTGTCGAGCCGTCGCCTCCGGAAACGAAAACAATTTCATCCGGGTGGTGGCTCAGCGTCTCGCCGAGCGGCGCTTTGCGCGCCCGGTCCAGCGCCTTCGGGAACATGTCGTAGTAAAGCGACGCTTCCGCCGCGCCCACTGCGTGCAACCACTGCATTCCGGTCGACGAAGCGCTCGGCACGATATTCGCTCGCCGGCTGCCCCAGTGGGAGGGCATTTGCCGCCCGCCGGACGATGGGTCGTCCGCCGCACCGACCGCCTGCAGCAGCATGTCGTCCGGCGTTACGCCCAGCGTCAACGCCAGCGCGCGGTCGCGATAGTAGGGGAAAAACCAGTCATAGCCCGGCTTCAGCAGCAGCCCTACGGCCACGAGAATCGCCTCATGCCCCGCGCCGCTCACCTGAAAGAAGATCTTGTTCTGCTGTTTGAGCTGGATTTCGCGGTCGTCGAGCCGCCGCGAGAGAAACATCGTGCGGTAGATGCGGATCAGCGCATCGCGGTCGAGGCCGTGGTATTTCGAAGCGTCAAATCGAGCTGTTTTGACCTTGACCTGAGAGGCCATCCGGTTTGCCTCCGGCGAAAACACGAGCCGGTTGTACCACCTTCAGCCCATTATAGCCAAATTGCCATCCGCGCAACCAGTCAACCCCACGAACCGGTACTACCCGATCCGCACCCTACAGCGCGAGAAAATAACGCCAATTCGCCGGGCCGTCAATCGAGGGAATCGAAGCGTTCCGCAACCTTCGGGTGCTCCGGATCACCGCTCCGCACCGTCTCCGCCCTCGCCGATTTGAACGGCTCTTCGGTGGGAATCCGGTCGAGCCAGCGTTGATGGGAAAGCTTTTCGTGCTCCGAGAAATCGAGCCGCACCAGCAGCCGTACCCGCGTGGCGCCCTCCGTGTTGTCGTCCTTGGCAGTGGGCTTCTTCTCCGCCGTTTTCTTCATCGGCTTCGCTGACGCCTCTTCCTTGTCGTCGCCCTCTGTCGCAATATCTTCCCGTTCAAACTTCAACATCATCTTGTTGCCGAGCCGGAAGCCCTGCTTCCAGCCTTCGACCTTGTGGCGGGCCTGCTGTGCGGCTTCTTCGTTTGTGCCAAAATCAAATATCAAAATGGATTGTGCCATGCTTCTTCTATACGGGCACCGGGCGGGCGTGTCAAGCACCGGAACGACGCGGAGCGCCGTCTCGCATCTTCGTGGTCTCGGCGTCTCTGCGGTGAATCTTCCTTTTTTCTGTAATATCTGTGTTTATCTGTGTTCATCTGTGGCTGATCCTGCTTATTATGCGCGTCCAATCCTGTGCTAAGATTCCTCCCGAAGATTGAAAGGCGATGGAGTTCGCCTGAACCGTCCGGCAACGGACTGATGACTCCTGGCCGCCGCCCGGCGCCAGGAGTTTTTTTGTTGGCCCGCGCGGCGCGCAGCAACCCAATACCAAAGGAGACACCGTGCGCATTGCTTTGCTGATCGTTTTCGGCTCTCTTGGCACTCTCGCGCGTTACGCTTTGCAAGGTGTCGTGCAGCAGCGCACCGGCTCTGCCTTCCCTTCCGGCACTCTCGTCGTGAATTTGATCGGCTGTTTCCTGCTGGGCGGCATCGCGCAGTATTCCCTCGCCCACCTGACGATTCCCCCGGAATGGCGCATCGGCATCACCGTAGGATTCTTCGGCGCCTTCACCACGTTTTCATCGTTCAGCTGGGAAACGGCGCGGATGCTTCAGGATGGCGAATGGCGGCGCGGCGCCATCTACGTCCTGGCAAGCTTGATCGGTGGCCTCGCCTGCGTGATTTTCGGAATGCGCATCGCGGACAAAATTTAGCAGCGGGATGGAGGACCTACATGACCGACGCCACAAAGCATGAGCGATTCGAGGGCGAACGCACCCTGATGCGCATTCACATCGGCGAATCCGACCGCTGGCACGGCAAGCCGCTCTACGAAGCCATCGTCCAGCTCCTCCGTCAGGAAAAGTTCAGCGGCGCCACCGTGCTCCGCGGTGTCGCCGGCTACGGTGGATCGAGCATCTATCACACCGACAAAGTTTTGCGCCTCTCGCAGGACCTACCGATCGTCGTCGAGGTCGTCGAATCGTCCGAGCGCATCGAGCGGGTCCTCCCGCGCCTCGACGAAATGATCGGCGGCGGCCTCGTAACCCTCGAAAAAGTCCGCGTCATCCTCTACCGCTCGCACAAGTAGCGGCTTCCTCGTCAGGGCACGGCTTCAGCCGTGCCGGCAACAGTCACTGTTCCCAGGGGTTTTAACCCCTGAGGTCCGTTCCGTCGTTGCCCTCCGCGCACATCGCGTGTTACAACCTCACCTCCAGGAGGCGCGCCCGTGGACAAACAAAAGCTTCTGCAATACATCGATCACTTCAATCACAAACGCTACGAACAGGTCATGGAGTTTTATCATCCCGACGTGCTGATCGAATACCCAACCATGCTCGCCGACCCCAAGGCCCCTCCGGTCACGCGCCGCGGCCGCGAAGGCTTTCTCGAACAATACGTCGAGCTCCACAAATCCTGCCGCGAGGCCCTCGAAGTCCAGACCGTCATCCAGCAAGGCGACATGATCGCCGCCGAGATGTACACCGAATTTCACTTCTTCAAGGACTACGAAAATTTCTCCCGCCGCTCCATGAAAGCCGGCGACATCCACATCACCACCAACTGGTGCATCTACAAGGTCGAGAACAAAAAATTCAAGCACATCCGCGTCGCCCACTTCCGCCTCCACGACCCCAAAACCGCGCGGCTATAGGCTTTTTCTTCGTAGGGGCACGGCATGCCGTGCCCGGCGAACATGCTTGGCGTCGTGCCGAATATTCGCGCTTCATGTTTGGTAAGATTGTTACTTCGTACGAATATCATCGATGAGTGACTACCAGCGAGAATGGCAGAAGGTCAAGCAACACAGGAACCAATTTTGGCTGATGGCCGCGGGGTATGTGCCGGTCTGCTTCACCGTCGCATGGGTTTCGATGAAGCTGTTTCAGACCTCCACTCCCGCCATCGCCTTCGCGATCTTCTGGATGGGTCTAATCTTTCTTACGGGAATTCGCGTGAACACCTTCCTGTGCCCCCGTTGCGGAAAGTGGTTTTCAACGATTTGGTGGTACAACCTGAGTTTTTTCGCAAGGCGATGCGTCCACTGCGGCCTACCCAAGTACCAAAGCTGAATCAGCGCCCAGTACTCCAATAGAGGCACCAGTCCGATTACTCCGGTGTTGCATCTCCCACCAGGCCCATGTTACCGTAAGCGAACAAAAGGCGAAGCGCGGACATCGGGCGAAAGCCTGCGCATTTTGCCCGCATTCGCATGGGAGGCATCATGGCGGCATCCACGCAGGGCTTGGCTCGCAGGCCTCACTCGACGCTCGACACCGTGCAGGAGGCGCTCACCGCGCTCGCGGCACGCTATCGTGGCGACGAAGTCCTCACTTCGATCAAACACATCCCCGCCCGCGAGGCACAGTTCGCCGCAATGCCATCTTGGGTGCGTCCTGAGCTTGCCGCGGCCTATCGCGCCAAAGGGATCGACCGGCTCTATTCGCACCAAGCAGCCGCGGCCGACCTCGCCCGCGGCGGAAAAGACTTCGTGGTCGTCACTCCCACCGCCTCCGGGAAAACGCTCTGCTACAACCTCCCGGTCCTCAACGCCATTCTGGAAAACGCCGACACGCGCGCCCTCTACCTCTTTCCCACCAAGGCGCTCGCGCAGGATCAGCTCGCCGAGCTGCACGACCTCGCCACGCGCCTCGACGATCAATTCGGCGTCTTCACCTACGACGGCGACACGCCCAGCGACGCCCGCAAAGCCATTCGCGAACGCGGCCACGTGATCTTGACGAACCCGGACATGCTCCACACCGGCATCCTGCCGCACCACACGAAGTGGACGCGCGTCTTCGAAAACCTGCGCTACATCGTGCTCGACGAACTCCACACCTATCGCGGCGTGTTCGGCAGCCATCTGGCCAACGTGCTGCGCCGCATCGCGCGCATCGCGGAATTTTACGGTTCCCGGCCGCAGTTCATCTGCTGCTCGGCAACAATTGCGAATCCGGACGAACTGGCCGGTCAGCTAATCGAACGCGAGGTAGCAACGATCGAAGAAAACGGCGCGCCCGCTGCTGAAAAACTCTTCGTTTTCTACAATCCGCCGATGGTCAACCGCAACCTCGGCATCCGCCGCAGCTATCTCACCGAAACCACGCGCGTCGCCAAGGAACTCCTCGCGCGAAAGCTGCAAACCATCGTCTTCGCCAATAGCCGCCTGCATACCGAAGTGTTGCTCACCTATCTACAACAGGCCAATCCCGCGCAGCCGGGTGGCGCCGAGCCCATTCGCGGCTACCGCGGTGGCTACCTGCCCGGTGAACGCCGCGAGATCGAGCGCGGCCTACGCGAGGGCCGCGTCCGCGGCGTGGTGGCCACCAATGCCCTCGAGTTGGGAATTGATATCGGCTCGCTCGACGCCTGTGTGATGGACGGCTACGCCGGCTCGATCGCTTCCACATGGCAGCGCGCGGGCCGCGCCGGACGCCGCAGCGGCACTTCCTGCGCCGTGCTCGTCGCGTCTTCGGCGCCGCTCGATCAGTTCATCGTCCAGCATCCGGACTATTTCTTTGGCCGCTCGCCCGAGCACGCCTACGTTCAGCCGGACAATCTGGAAATTCTTGTGAATCACCTGAAGTGCGCCGCGTTCGAATTGCCCATCGCGCCGGACGAAAAATTCGGCGCGGTAGACGTACAAGGACTCTGCGAGCGTCTCGCCGAAGTGGGTTTCCTCCATCGCAGCGGCGCCAACTGGCACTGGGTCCAGGAAGCCTACCCGGCCGACACCGTCAGCTTGCGCTCCGTTACGTCCGACAATTTTGTGATCATTCACGCGTCCGTGGAAGACGACGGCAATACCACCGGAGGCAAGAAGGGCGCGCCCGAAGTGATCGGTGAAGTAGATTTTTCTTCCGCGCTCACCACCGTGCATCCCAAAGCCATCTACCTCCACCAGGGCCAGCAATACCACGTGGACCGCCTCGATTTCGATCAGCGCAAAGCCTACGTCCGCCGCGTCAACATCGACTACTACACCGACGCCATCCGTTACACGCAGGTCCGCATCCTCGAAATCGCCGAAGAAGAACGCCTCGCCGGCGCCCCTGCTTTCCAGTCGCCTCCGCACCTCGCGCTGTCATTCCGAGAGGAAGGTCCTGACGCTTCTGCCTCTCCGGACGAAGTCCGGTCAGGACCTGCAGCGAGGAATCTCTCTTCGGCTCAGCCAAGTGCATCGCGCGCCCACGGAGACGTCCTCGTCCGTTCGCAAGTGATCGGCTTCAAGAAAATAAAACTCTTCACCAACGAAAACGTCGGCGACGGCAAACTCGAGCTTCCCGAAAACGAAATGCACACCACCGCGTTCTGGATCACCCTCGATCGCGCGCTCCTCACTTCCCTCCCCTTCGCGCTCTCCGATCGCCAGAGCGGAATGTTCGGCCTGCTTCACGCGCTCGAGTCCATGGCTACGCTCCTGCTGATGTGCGATCGCCGCGACCTCGGCACCGCCATGGGCGAGCGCCCCGCAAGCCCCGGCGTCGAAACCGAATGGCAGGAATTTTCTACCGCGATGAATGATCCAGCCGAAATGAAGGAATACTTCGAACCGAATCTCTACCTCTACGACGCATATCCCGGCGGCATCGGCTTCAGCGAACCGCTCTATCGCGTTCACGAATTATTGCTCGAACGCACGCGCGAATTGATCTTTTCATGCCCGTGCGACAGCGGATGCCCGTCCTGCGTCGGCCCTGCGGGGATGAAAAGCGAGCGCACCAAGGAAGCCGCCCTCGCGATCCTCAACCGCCTATGTTCATGAGAGGAGGAATTGAGGGTGCCCCGCCCTTCGCGCTGCGAAGGATGGGGATTTTTCTTCGCTTGGCGCGGGCCGGAGCAACGGCCATTGCTTCCGGGTTGGACTTGGCACCGGTGGAAGTGTGGGGGGGCTAACGTGGAAGCTTGGGGCTTCAGCTCCACGAAACAGCCGCCAAGAGAAAATGGGCTTCAGCCCTGGCGGATCGAGCTGTCCAACGACGCGAAAAAGTCCACAGGCGCACGTTGACTTTTTTTCTTCGCCGATTGTTACAGTGCGAACGACGTACAAGGAGCGACCTGAAATGGCGTGCAGGACGGCAATGTCCGACTCAGAAGCCGCCAGCCGATGCTTTCGTAGGGGCGTAGCACCGCTACGCCCGGCGACGATGCTTGGCGATCTTCTCGGCTACGTGCGCCCGTTTCGTAGGGGCACGATATACTCGCCGCGCCGACTGCAGGCTGGTCGTGCCCGTCAAAGTTTCTTGGCGACGCCCTGCCATCGGCCACAGCCTTGCGAACCACGAGTTGCGAGCCGCAAATCCGGGCCAACTAAGTGTCACACCATGCAAAGTAATTCTTCCCGTAACTCCATGAAAACAAAGGATCGCATACCTTACAAAGTGTCACACTTCTTCGGGTCCGCTCCGCCCGAGTTTTTCGCGTTCCGAGGGCCTCACCGATGACAATTTCTCGCCTCCTCGGCCGGCTCAAGGCGCTTCAACCGCCCGCTGTGCGCAATGGAGCTGCCGTGGCAAACGCCGAATCCGCCGCTCCGCGGGGATACGCGCCCGAAATTCCCGAAGGTGCAGCCAGGCTCGCCGAAATTCTCGGCGCCTCACCCAGCAGCAACCGGTTCGGCGAGCACCTCGCGCTGCGAAAGTGGTTTCCGGAGCCCGTAGGCGCCGCGCCCGACCTCGGCGCTCCCGAGGGCGAGTTGAATCCGGACGCGCTGCGCTTGATCGCTCCGGGCGAAACCGCGGAAGTCGCGGACCCGCGGCAGTGGCTCTTCCTCGACACCGAGACCACCGGCCTCGCGGGAGGCACCGGTACCTACCCCTTTCTCGTCGGAATCGCCTGGTGGGATGCGGGCGGGCTCGAAGTCGAGCAGTTCTTCATGCGCGATTACAACGAGGAACATTCGCTTCTTGTGGCTCTGGCCGAGCGCATGGCGGAGCGGCCCGTGCTCGTCACGTTCAACGGCAAATCCTTCGACTGGCCGCTGCTCGAAACGCGCTACCGCATGACGCGGGCGATTCGCCCGCCTGTCCCGCGCGTGCATCTCGATTTTCTGCATCCCGCGCGAAATCTCTGGCGCCTGCGGATCGGATCGGTGCGCCTGGCGGAACTCGAACTCAAGGTCCTGGGATGGAATCGGGGCGCGGACATGTCATCCCAGACGATTCCGCAGATCTATTTTGACTATCTGCGTGGCGGACCGCCCGAACCGCTGGTGCCGATCTTTCACCACAATCAAATGGATCTCCGCGGTCTCGCGGCGCTGGCGACCCGCGTCCTTTCTCTTCTCGGAAATCCTGAGGCGCAGGGGCACGACGGGCTAGAACTTTTCGGCGTCTCGCGCATCTGCGAGCGGCGCGGCGAAGCCGTCCGCGCTCGAAAACTGTACGAGCAATCCATCGCCCGCGAGTTGCCGCGAGAAACCGACCGCGCGGCGCGGAGTTCGCTCGCACGGCTCGCCAAGCGCCAAGGGGATCTGGATCTGGCGCGCGCTCTCTGGGAAGGCATGCTCGGAAATTCGCGCGAGGGCTTCGAGGCCTACGAGCAACTCGCGATCTATTACGAGCACCGCGTCCGCGAGCCACATCGCGACGCGGAACTTGCGCGCAAAGCGCTTCTCGAGCTTCGCAACGTTAACCGGCTCGGCACGATGCCGCCGGGCGCCTATCGCGAGCGCCGCCTACGCTTCGAGCAGCGCCTCGCGCGCCTCGAACGCAAGGCCGGCCGCAGCCTTCTCGACGCGGTGGACTCCAGACTGAGGGCTACAGACTGAGCGGGCGTTCGAGGCCGATGTGCGTGGAACCGTCCTCGAACACGCGCGCGCCCGAAAGCCCGGCGGAATCGAGCATCCGCTTGAGTTCCGGAACGGTGTAGGCCGAGCGCACCGAATCGCGATAGAGCCGGTACATCACGCCAGAGTAGTGCCGGCCGTGCCAGCGAACGTGCAGCGGGAATGCGAGCCGGCCGGGCCGGCGAAGATCGCGGAGCAGGATCGCTCCACCGCGACTCACCAGGCGCGCCATCTCCGAAAGAAGCTTCTGCGGCTCGGCGAGATGATGCAGCACCGAATTGCACAGGACGAGATCGAAGCTCTTGTCCGGAAATGGCAGGCGGTTTCCGTCCGCCAACTGGAATTCGACCCGCCCCGCGAGCTCGCTGCCCGCGGACGCGAGATTCGCCTGCGCTTGCGCAATCATCCCCGGCGACCGGTCCACGCCGACGAATTTCCATCGCGTCAGGCCCCGCGCCAGCTTGATCACGATTTGCCCGGGCCCGGTGCCAATGTCCAGCGCCCGGCCGCGCTCGGAACCTTTCAGCAGGCGCAACGCGTGTTCGACAAAAGTGTTGTCCAGAGCGTTGAGATAATCCTGCGCCGTGGCCGAGGAGTAAGCTTCCACCTCGCCCGAATCGTCCATCACTTCGGGCTCGGGAACACGCGGCAAATCGAAGAGCGTCATCGGGCGAATTCTAGCGCGCGACGCGAACTGTCGCGCTCGGAATTTGGGCGATCGAAGGAACCACGGCCTCGACTGGACCGGGAGCGGGCGGCCAGCCGATGGCGCGATTGATCGCGTCATAGGTTTGACGAGTGGCGCCTTCGACCGTGACGCACTGCAATCCCACGCAGCGCAGGAAGACGCCGCCCTCCTCGGTCTGAAACTGAAAGAAATTCGGCCGGCGATACAGCTGCGTGCGATCCGAATACTTCATTTCGAGCGCTTCACTGTATTGGCCGAAAAAGCGCGCGGCATCTTCCGTGGTTTCGAGCGCGAGCAGGAACACGAGCCGAGTGTCCTTCGTTTTCGCGTCTTCAAAGAGCGCATAACGATCGCCGTCCCAGGAGGGCGAAAGCTGTGCGGCGCGCGCCGGATCGAGAAACTGCTTCAGGATTTCTTCGAGTCCAAATTCGCCCATCACGTTTTCTTCGAGCAGTTTCCAATCCGCCGGGGCGACGCCTTTCCATTTCGGAAGAGTCACTTTGGCGGGTCCGACGCCTTTCAGATAGAAATCGGGATGCATGATCTGCTGGGTCGACACCGGCGGATGTTCGAAGAGCAGATGGAGATCCGCCCAGCTGGTATGCGCCTTCAGGAACTCCTGCGAAAAAGAGGTGCCCGCGAGATACGGGAAGAGCAGGCCATCGCGGATCACGATCGGGGCTTTGGCGAGATTCGAATCCTTGTCCATCTCCTCCACCGCGCCGGGACGGATCAGCGCCGTGACGTCGCCGATGTCGCGGACGCTGAGGTGCTGGTCGCGCAGCGAGTAGTCGAGCATGGCCGCGAGCGCCGTGCCTTCGCTGACAGCGTCGCGCGCGAGTTCGGCATCGTCATCGGGGCGCGCGGCCTTGATCCATGGATCTACGTCGAAGGATTGATCCTCGAGCGCGTGCGTCAGCTCGTGGGACATGACGTCGCGCTGCTCGTCGGCCGGAATCCAATCGGCGATATAAAACTCCTTGGCCTTCGGATCGTACAGGCCGGCAACCTGGTCGGTAAGAACATCGAGCATGAAAGAATCGAGAGGAAAGTTCTTGGGGATCAGGCCGAAAGCTTCGAGCGATTTGTCATCCGCGTAACGCTGGGCGTCATTCTTATCGTCCTTCTCTGCCTGGATCAGGTAGGCGCGGATTTCCTGCTTCGAGCGGAGGCTCTTCTTGAGTGGCTGCTTGATGGGCAAATGAAGAATCACGCTCATCTGCGCGAGCACTTCGTCCGCCGCCTTCAGAAATTCGGGATTCGGAGCAGATGGAACTGGCGGTGTCGCCCGCGCCGTTGCCGCCGGCGCCGGCGGAGACACGGTTTGCCCCGCCGCCGCGGCAACTCCGAAAGCAAGCACGAGAAACAGGCCGGCCAATCGGTTCATCGACGCCTCCCAAGGTCTGTACGACCAACTCAGGATAGCAGGGTTTCCTGCGACATCAACCACACCTGCGAGAGGCGCGAAATGATCACGGCGGCCGATGGTTCCAGGGCGCTTACGCCTAGTGTGGTTCGACGGCTACGCTATATTCGGGCTGCGAAAACTGAAAGGGGGCTCCACAGGTACCGGGAGCCCCCTTTCGTGGGGTGGGGAAATTCTCGAACACGCGGCGGAGTTAAAAGAATGAAAGCCTTTCCGCGTCGCTGTGAATCGAAACGGGTTTAGGAGTCTGCGTCGGATCCACAGATGCCGGAGGAACGGCCTCGGTCACGATCGTGTGCAAGGTTTGCCCGTAGTTGCTCAGCACGAACATGATCTTGATGACCG
>JARLGK010000176.1 GCA_031296075.1 Candidatus Acidiferrales bacterium | reverse complement strand
ATTGGAGGAAGGGAGCATTAGGATTTGAAGTGGTCGAACAGAGCAGCACTTCGATGGGAAACAACGAGGGCAGCCTTGCGTGGCATCCTGCAGCTCAGATCTTTCCTAATGCGGGTAACGGTCTTGACATGCCTGTCACGAGTCCTCAGATCTCTTGTCTCTCATCATAGATACGATAGATGATTGTGGGATGCTGTGACCTGCATCACCTGGTTGTATGTAACGGGCCCTGCAGCAGGATTGGGTGGGCAGGCTTTATGACGTCGGCCACTGAGGCCGAGCGACGTTTCGTCCGCGCGGTTCACCGACTGATCCGCTGCCCCCGCTGCTTCCTGCTGCACCAGCTTGACCGCGGTTGGCGGCCCGCGTTACGCTGTTTCCCGGCCACCAAACTTGATGAAACAAACCGTACGAATCGCCGGAGGCATCAACGAACTCTTCGGCACGCTCGATGAAAACCTGAAATTTCTCGAGTCCACCCTGCGCGTCACCACTCATCTGAAAGATCACGACATGGAAATCGAAGGCGAGCCGGCGCAGGTCGAGCGCGCCGCCCGCATACTGGGCGCGTTCAACGATCGAGTCCTCGAGGGGCGCATTCCCACGAGCCAGGAAGTGAAAGCGCTGCTGCGCACCGCCTCGGACCAGCCCGTCGCGACGCTGCACGGAGCATTCTCACCGTCCCATAAGCGCGCGCTCGGCAAGAAAAGCGTGGTGCCGAAAAGCGCGAACCAGAAGCGCTACATCGAGGCGCTGGAAACTTACGACATGGTTTTCGCCATCGGCCCGGGCGGGACGGGAAAGACCTATTTGGCCGTCGCGCTCGCCGTCTCCGCGCTGATGTCGAAACAGGTAAACCGGATCATCCTCGCGCGGCCGGCGGTCGAAGCGGGCGAGCGCCTCGGTTTTCTTCCCGGGACGCTTCAGGAAAAGGTTGACCCCTACATGCGCCCGCTTTACGACGCGCTGCACGACCTGCTCGAAGCGGACAAGCTCGAAAGCTTTCTGGAGAAGGGCATCATTGAAGTTGCTCCCCTGGCCTTCATGCGCGGCCGCACGCTGAACGATTCGTTCGTGATCCTCGACGAAGCGCAGAATACGACCAGCGAGCAGATGAAGATGTTCCTCACGCGTCTGGGATTCAATTCCAAGGCCGTCATCACCGGCGACGTCACGCAGATTGACCTGCCGGATTCGCGCAAGTCGGGACTCGTGGAAGCGATTGACGTGGTCGGCGACATCGAGGGCATCTCGCTCATATATTTCGACGAGCGGGACGTGGTGCGCCACAGTCTGGTGCAGCGCATCATCAAGGCGTACGAGGAACACACCGCCAGCCAGCCGGGAGGATCGAACTCGGGCCGCTCCGCGCGCGCCGCCGGCGCCATCCTGCCGGGCGAAAATCGATCCCGCGAATAGCCACTCAGGGTAAAATCCCAATTTCAACTTGCGCGCAGTTGCGATTGCAACCGGTTCGTACATGACCACGAAGCTTGAAAACTGGGCCGCGCGAGTCCGCGCCGGAGACGTGCGCGCGATTTCCCGCGCCGTTTCCGCCATCGAGAACCGGACGAGCGAAGCCGAGGCGCTGCTGGGGCTGCTTTTCCCGCACACGGGCCGCGCGTGGCGCGTGGGCGTCACCGGCGCTCCTGGAACGGGGAAGAGCACGTTGGTGGATCGGCTCGCGGCGCACTATCGCAGCGAGAAAAAGAGCGTGGGTATCATCGCGGTGGATCCATCGAGCCCGTTCACGGGCGGCGCGATTTTGGGCGACCGCGTCCGCATGCAGGGCCACGCGGGCGACGAGGGGATTTTCATCCGCTCCATGGCCACGCGCGGATATCTTGGGGGCCTGGCGCAATCCACAGGCGACGCCACGCTGCTGCTCGACGCGGCGGGCAAGGACATGATTCTGGTCGAGACGGTTGGCGTGGGTCAGGGCGAGATTGAAATCGTGCGCCTCGCGGATTGCACGATTGTGGTTTTGGTGCCCGGCATGGGCGACGACGTGCAGAGCCTGAAGGCCGGCCTGATGGAGATCGCGGACATTTTCGTGGTCAACAAGTCCGATCGCGAAGGTGCGGGCCGGTTCCAGGAACAGCTGGGCGCTATTTTGCAAATCGTGCCGGACCGCGACGGTTGGAAGCCGCCCGTGGTCCGCACCATCGCTACGGAGAATCAAGGCGTCGGTGAACTCGCCCGTCAAATCGCGCTATTTCGCGAGCATGTGAATAAATCCGCCGACCGGCCGGCGCGGGAGCTGGCGTACTGGAAAGAGTGGCTGCTGCGTCTGGTTGAGACGCGGCTGGTTGAGCGAGTGCTGGGCAATCGCGCGAGCGCGGCGGAATTTGAAACACTTGCCGCGGAGGTGGCCGCGCGAAAGAAAGATCCCTACGCCGCCGTCAGCGAAATTCTATCGAGGGGCGGCGCGTGAAGCTCGGCGACTTCGAATTCCACGTTATTTCCACCGGGAAGCTTCTGCTCGACGGCGGCGCAATGTTCGGCGTGATCCCGCGCCCCATGTGGGAAAAGAAAATGCAGCCGGACGCGCGCAACCGGATCACGCTTTCGATGAATAGCTTCCTGATTCATGCGGGCGGGAAGTGGATCCTGGTCGAAACGGGCGCGGGCGAGAAGATGACCGCGAAATTCCGCGACATCTATGGGCTGGACGGACCGTTTCTCGACGATGGCCTCCGGCGATACGGCTTGCGTCCCGAGGACATCGACATCGTGCTCGACACGCATCTCCACTTCGACCACTGCGGCGGCAATACGCGGATCGAAAAGGACAAAGTCGTGCCCGCGTTTCCAAACGCGCGCTATATCGTGCAACGCGGGGAATTCGAGCACGCCATGAATCCAAACGAGCGCGACCGCGCCAGCTATTTTCCGGAGAACTACGCGCCGCTCGAGGCGGCCGGAATGTTTTCCCTTCTCGACGGCGACCGCGAAATCGCGCCGGGCGTGGAAGTGATCCGGCTTCCCGGGCACAATGCCGACATGCAGGGCGTCAAGCTGACCGGCGGAGGAAAGACCGCATTTCTTTTCGCGGACTTGGTGCCGACGACGGCGCATCTCCCGATTCCGTGGATTATGGGTTACGATCTCTACCCCATGATGACGCTCGAGAACAAGAAGCGATGGATTCCCGAGGTTGTCCAGGAGGGCTGGCTCGCGCTATTTGCGCACGACGCGCGCGTTCCCGCGGCGTATCTTCGCGAGCGCAACGGCCAATGGGAAACCGAGCCGGTGACGCTGGATTAGCGGCGGAATACTCCGGGAGCGCGAATGGCTCAGACCAAGGAGCAGTCCAGTAACATGACCAGGAAATCGAAGGCGGCAGGCAAGAAAGAAGCGATCAAGACCGCCATCATCGGCGGCAGCGGGCTGTATCAAATGGCCGGCCTCATGGACACGCGCGAGGTCCGCGTGAAGACGCCCTTCGGCGATCCCTCGGACGCGATCGTCGTAGGCACGCTCGAGGGCCAATGCGTCGCGTTTCTTTCGCGCCACGGGCGTGGCCACCGCTTCTCGCCGAGCGAGATCAACTACCGCGCGAATATCTGCGCGCTGAAAATGCTCGGAGTCGAGCGGATTATTTCCGTGAGCGCCGTGGGGTCGCTTCGAGAGGACCTTCCTCCGCTGGACTTCATGATCCCGGACCAGTTTTTCGATCGCACCCGCGGTCGGATCGCCACTTTTTTCACGGGCGGGATCGTCGCTCACATCGGATTCGATAAGCCGACCTGTGCCGCGCTTTCCGCACATCTCGCTTCGGCCTGCGAGCGGACGAATGTCAAGGTTCATCGCGGCGGCACGTACGTGTGCATGGAGGGACCGGCGTTTTCGACGCTGGCCGAATCGCACACCTACCGGCAGCTGCGTTTCGACGTGATTGGGATGACCGGCGTGACGGAGGCCAAACTCGCGCGCGAAGCGGAACTCTGCTACGCTACCGTCGCTTTGATCACCGATTACGATTGCTGGCACCCGCAACACGACGCGGTCACGCT
>JARLGK010000175.1 GCA_031296075.1 Candidatus Acidiferrales bacterium | reverse complement strand
AGCGAGGCCAGAGATTCCGCGCGCGCCGTCGCGCCGCTCTCGCGCAATTCCGCGACGGCAATGCCAAGATCGCTCAGTTCGCCCGTCGTCGGTTCCTGGAAGAATCCATCCAGCCCATTCGGAATCCGGAAGCGCTTCTTCGGAGGATCGGGAATTTCTTCCATCTGAGGAAAGACGTCGCGGATCGTGTCACGCATGCGCTCGACTGTGCGGCGCTCGAGACCGCTGACCCCGCACATCTCGTCGAGAGTCAGGCCTTCCGCGCTGCCGGCGAGCGCGCGGGCAAGTTCGAGAATTTGTCGCGTCTTGTCGTACCGCATCTTCGCCACGTCCGATTTTGACGTAGCAGCCTAGCAAGTTCCGTCCTGCCGGTCATCTGGGCGATGACCTAAGTATTGAGTAATGTGAGGGGCAATGGACCAGAGACGGACGGAAATCGGGAGTAACGAGAAGATTATTGATGTTCTTTATTCGCTGGCGGACGCGCGCGCCGTCGCAACGGAAATCAAGGAGATGAGGCTGAAAACGTCCATCGATATCGCCATCATGGAGGCGAAGGCGGCGGCGGAGCGATTTGGGGTGTCGGTCCGCAACCTTTCGCTGACGGCTCATTAGCCGGTAAGCCCCGCAGCTTTACATGCTGCAGGCCATCTCCGCGGCGGGATACTTGCCCATTTCGCGGCCAAGATAATCGGCGAAAGCGCGCGCCGCAGGCTTTGCGGCGCGGCCAGCGGGGAAAACGGCGTGGACCTCCGCTGTCTCCATTTGCCAGTCGGACAGAACTTGCACCAAGGTGCCGCTGCGCATCTCCGCAAGGCAGCCCCAGCGGCCGGTCGAAACAATCCCGAGCCCGGCGACAGCGGCGGCAATCGCGCCCTCGTTGGCGGAAATTGTCAGCTTTCCTTCGATGCGGGCGGTCACGACACGATTGTCGCGGCGAAACGTCCAGGCACTGGGATCGAGCCCGGCGGGCCCGAGGATGATTGCATGATCGGCAAGGTCCGTGGGCAGCTTCGGCGCGCCAGCTTTTTCGAGATAGGCGGGGGAGGCGGCGAGCAGCCGCTCTACCGTGCCGATCTTCCGCGCGGTCGCGCTGGTATCGGGGAGCGGACCGAAGCGCAGCGCCACATCGACGCCTTCGCCGAGTAAATCCTGACGCTGGTCGTTCATCAGGAGATCGACGCGCAGCGCTTTATGGGAGGCCAGAAAAGCCGGCAGCCGCGGAATCACCGCGCGAACCGCGAAGCTCGACGAGAGACCGACGCGCAAAACCCCGCGAATTTCGCCCGTGCCGCGGGCCGCATGGTCCGCTTCTTCCAACTCGGCGAGGAGGGGTTCGATCCGCGCCAGATATTCGCTGCCCGCCTCGGTCAATGTCACGGCGCGCGTCGTGCGAATGAACAGTGCCGCGCCGACCTCGCGTTCGAGATTGGCGACTATGCGGGAGGCGGAGGGTTGCGACATTTGGAACTCCCGGCCGGCGCGGGAGAAGCTGCCGCTCCGCGCGACCCGGGTGAAAAGCCGTAAGGCGAAAAGTCGGTCACTCATTTGAAAAGCAAATATATCCTAGTTGTCGGGCCGCGCTACCCCCGTTGCAGCGAATAGCCACGTTCAGCCCCACCTTAAAACAGGAGATGGGGTAAATGAGCGAACTCACAGGCAAAGTCGCGATCGTCACGGGCGCCTCGAAAGGCATCGGCGCGGGGATTGCCAAACATCTTGCGGCTGCCGGGGCGGCGGTGGCGGTAAATTACGCCTCAAGCCGGGAAGGCGCGGACAAGGTCGTCGCCGAGATTACGGCCAAGGGCGGCAAGGCCATCGCCGTCCACGGCGATGTCGCGAAAAAGGCTGACGTCCAGAAGCTTGTCGATGCGACGCTCGCCAGCTTCGGCCGGCTCGACATTCTGGTCAATAATGCTGGCGTATTTCGTTTCGCGCCGCTGGAAGATGTCACCGAAGAGGAATTTCACCGCCAGTTCGATATCAACGTCCTCGGAATGCTCCTGGCCACGCAGGCAGCGGTGAAGCATTTCGGCGCGGAGGGCGGAAGCGTCATCAACATAACCTCGGTTGTCGGCAGAAGCGCTTTTCCCAATTCCGTCGTCTATTCGGCGACAAAGGCAGCCATCAACTCGCTCACTCGCGTCCTCGCCGCAGAGCTCGGTCCGAAGAAAATCCGCGTCAATGCGATTGCGCCGGGCGTGACGGTGACCGAAGGTTTCGAGGCCATGGGCGAGGCCACAAAGGGCTTCGAAGCCTACGCCGTGTCGCAGACGCCCCTCGGCCGCGTCGCCACACCGGATGACATTGCCAAGGTGGCGGTCTTCCTGGCCTCCGAACAGTCGGCCTGGATCACCGGCGATATTATCACGGCGTCCGGCGGCCTGCGCTGACCCCCCGATTGCGCGACTGATCCTCGGCTGGTATATACCAATCGGTACAGACGCGCAATTGGCGATGACACGAACGGTTTTCGAGAAGGCGGATGTGGTGCCGTTGCTCGCGGAGGTTTTCCGCGAACTCGGCTATGAAGGCGCCACGCTCAGCCGCATCACCGAGCGTACCGGCCTCGGCAAGGGCAGCCTCTATCACTTTTTCCCCGGCGGGAAGGAGGAGATGGCGGCGACGATCCTCGCCGAGGTCGATGATTGGTTCGTCCGAAACGTCTATGCACCGCTCGAAAGCGGCGAGCCGCACGCGGCGATCGCCAAAATGTGGGATGAGGTCGCCGCCTATTTCCGCTCGGGGCGCCGGATCTGCCTCGTCGGCGCCTTCGCGCTCGACGCGACGCGCGATAAATTCGCTGCCGCCATACGTGTCTATTTCGCCCGCTGGGTAGCCGCCCTGGCAGGTGCGCTGCGGCGCGCCGGCGTCGCGCCAGATAAAGCCGCGGCGCAAGCGGAGGCTGCCGTTCT
>JARLGK010000174.1 GCA_031296075.1 Candidatus Acidiferrales bacterium | reverse complement strand
GTTCCTTCCGGATCTCCGCCTTGAATCATGAAATTGGGAATGACCCGGTGGAACACCGTTCCGTCGTAGAATGGCTTTCCGGTTTTGGTCCCGTCCGCCAGACCGATGAAGTTCTCCACTGTGCGCGGCGCCTGCTCGGCGAAAAGCTTAACCTTGAAGGCTCCTTCCGTCGTCTCGAATAACGCGAAGATCTCGTTGGGCATCATTGAGATTGTAGCAACTCAAGCGCTCTACCGCCGCGCCGCGCATCGCTGATTGGAAGGGCCGGACGATGGGAGCATGCTAAAATCGCAGGCTGAGAATGCGACCGGCAGAATCGATCCCGCTGACTCTGGAGGAGCATCGGGAACTGGGCGCCGAGTTGCGCGGAACCCGAGCCCGAATCCAAGAGCTTTCGCGCGTTGTCAACGAAGTCTACGGACCCAACAGCCAGGCGGCGTTCAGCTTCTTGAAGGCGGCCGAAGCCCTAGACCGTCTGAGCGTGGACCTGCAGGCGCAGGCGGCGCGGGACTGGCCGGGATATCGCACGGACGGGATCTATTCGTAAGCGCGGAACCGTTTACCATCCCACCGGCTTGCCGCGGTTTTGTTCGTCCAGCCACTTCTCGAGCGGCGCGAAGTAATCGCGAATCGCCGAGGCATCCATCTCGCGCGTGCCGGCGATCTTTTCGAGCGCCTCCTGCCACGGGCGGCTTTCGCCCATCTCCAGCATGGCGCTCAGGCGCCTGCCGGCATCCTTGTTGCCGTAAATGGAGCAGCGGTTCAGCGGGTCCTTGCACCCGGCCGCCTGGGAAAGCGCGCGGTGAAACTGGAACTGCAAAATGTCGGCCAGAAAGTACCGTGCGTAGGGCACGTTGGCGGCCACATGATACTTCGCGCCGGGGTCGAAATCGTCCTCGCTTCGGCCCACCGGAGGCGCGACCCCCTGGTATTTCTGGCGAAGCTGCCACCACGTCTCGTTGTACTTCTCCGGCGGGATTTCGCCCGAAAATACCTTCCAACGCCACTGGTCGATCACCAGCCCGAACGGCAGAAAGGCGATCTTTTGAAGAGCGCGGTGCATCAACAGGCCGATGTCCTTGGAGGCGTCCGGCGCTTTGTCGAGCAGCCCAATCTTCACCAGGTATTCGGGCGTCACCGAAAGGGCGATGGTGTCGCCGATGGCCTCGTGGAATCCGTCGTTGGCGCTGTCGCGGAACGAAGGCGCCAGCTTGTTGTAGGCGCGCTGATAGAAGTTGTGGCCCAGTTCGTGATGAACCGTCAGGAAATCCTCGCCGGTGATCTGAATGCACATCTTCAGACGGAGGTCGTCGAGCGAATCCACATCCCATGCGCTGGCGTGGCATACCACGTCGCGGTCGCGCGGCCGCAGAAACAGCGAGCGCTCCCAAAAGGTTTGCGGAAGCGGGGCGAATCCCAGCGAGACGAAGAAGCTCTCGCCATACTTCACCATTTGCCGCCAATCGGCGTCGCGCTTCTTGAGAATCTCGGTCAGGTCGTAGCCCGGGTCGGCGTTGGCCGGCGCTACCAGCGGGTAGATATTGTCCCACTCCTGCGCCCACATATCGCCCAGCAAGTCCGCGGGGATGGGACCGTTGGCGGGAACCGCGTCGCCGTACTTCTCGCGCAGCCGCGCGCGGACGTAGGCGTGCAGAGCGACGTAGAGCGGCCGCACCTGGTCCCAGAGCCGATCCAGTTCCTTGGAAAAGGCCTCGGGCGGCATGTCGTACTTCGAACGCCACATGGCGCCGTTGTCGGCGAAACCGAGTTGCCGCGCGCCCTTGTTGGCCAGTTCGACGTAGCGCACGAAATCCTTGCGCATGGGCCGTGCGATGGCGTGCCAGCCCGTCCAGGCATCCAGAAGTTGTTTCGGGTCGCGGCTTTCCGCGATGATCTTGCTCAGCTCTTCGAGGTCCTTGCAGCTTTCCGGTCCGCTGGGGCAGTACTTGCCTTTGCCGTACATGCCCTCCATGCCCGCCGCGATGCGTGTAAGCTCCTCGCTTTCCTTGGGGTCGGAGGGCGTGGCCAGCGTGAGCGAGAGCTTCAGCAGGCTGATCTTGCGCGCGGTCTCCGGATCGAGCTTCGGGCCCGCGAAGCGCGTGGACTGCTTGGCGTATTTCACCGTGGCGTCGATGGCGCGCTGGTCGATCTTGGCGGCCACCGCTTCCGTATCGTCCGTGATGTAGGTCGATTTGATCCAGTCGGCCCGGCTCGCGTCCACACTCAGCACGAGCAGCTTCTGTTCCGCGTCGTCAATGAACTTGCGCGCCTCCCGCGGCGTCGCCGGGCCCGCCCCAGCGGCGAGCGTGGCCGAACAGAATACGAGACAGGCAATCGAGCGGGTTTTCATGCTTTCAACATAGCAGACGATTTGCGGCGGTTTGGCCGGGCCGTGCTCGCCGTGTTAGGATCTAGATATCTGCGTGACATTGCGGGGACGTAGTTCAGTTGGTTAGAACGCCGGCCTGTCACGTCGGAGGTCGCGGGTTCGAGCCCCGTCGTCCCCGCCATTCGTTTTCAATCACTTACAAGCCATCGTATGTAGTGATTTTCGCCTCGTCTTCGCCAGTGCTACAGTAGCTGCTACAGTTTTCGACAGACAAGGCGCGCCAGATTCTGAGGGAATGTGAGGAGCCCCGTACGCGCGAATACCTCATATCAAGGTTTGGATTTGCTAGCGCCCCAGCGTTGGATTACCATCTCAATCCGTTACGAGAAGCCACTCTCGTCCGACCACATTTCGACGAAAATCGGAAGCAAACGTTCGAGTGGAGTGCCTTGGTCAGGCGCCTTCCGAAAACGACGTTAAAGAAGATATTAGAGCCGCCCAAGTGATGTAACAAACATGGAGATCGGGTTACGGCCAAACCAAAGAATACTGTTCCAGCCGAACGCAAGAATATCAACCTAAAAACTCGCACTGCCGTACTCACGGAAGCCGGGTACCGTTGTGCAGTGCCGACGTGCCGCAATATTCTTGCCTTGGACCTTCATCACATGTATCAGGTGTCGGAGGGCGGTGGTAATGATCCGGAGAATCTGATAGCGTTATGCGGTACCTGCCACGACCTTTATCATCGGGGGATTATTTCCGCCGACGCGATATACTCCTACAAGTCAATGCTGGTCGCGCTCAGCCGAGGGTTCGATCTCGAAGCGGTCGACAAGCTTCTGTTCTTGCTGAAGTATGAAAAGGATTTTCTTGTTGTGTCGGGAGACGGCCTCGTTCGCTTCTCCCGGTTGATAGCCGCGGGTCTGGCCTCGGCAGAGCAGAAGGCCAACAACAATTGGCTGATCGTCAGTTACGCAATCAATATCAGCGAGAAGGGCAAGCAGATCATCGAAGCTTGGAAGTCTGGCGACCGCCTAAGGCTCAAGCAGACGTTGGGCGGCCCCGTCCCAGGGCTGGACGCTGGCGGGAATCTACCCGGCCGGCCGAACAACTGAGCCTTCCTCCCCCAGATCATCACGCGACGCGGAGTCTGGCACCCGATCCCGACCTAGTCCTTGCTTTGACAGTGATCTCGATGTCGCGGCCCAGCCTCAACACAAGCCGTATCAGCCGCTCAATCGAAAAGCCGGACAGCTTCCCCTGCTTGAGCGCCGAGACCTTGGGTTGGTCAATTCCGAGAATCTCTGCCGCCTGGATCTGCGTGAGTCGTCGCCGCTGGATCTCAGCGATGATCTTCGCGGCCAACTCGGCTTT
>JARLGK010000173.1 GCA_031296075.1 Candidatus Acidiferrales bacterium | reverse complement strand
CTTCGCGCTGCGTGAAGCCCACCTGATTCGCCTTGGTGCGGTCCACGTCAATCTGCAACCGCGGATAGTTCATGGGCTGCTGGATGCGCAGGTCCACCGTCCCGGGAATGAATTTCAGCCGGTTCATCAACTGTTGGGCAACCTCCCGGTTGGCCAGCACATTGCGCCCGACGATCTGGACGTCAATCGGGGCCGGCAGTCCGAAGTTTAAGATTTGCGTCACGATATCCACCGGCAATTCGTAGAAAGTGATGCCGGGGAAATCCCGGCCCAGCTTGGCGCGAAGCGCGCGGACATATTGCTCTGTCGGGTGGTGTTTGGGCGCCAGCTCAACCTGAATATCGGCGTCCCCCGGTCCAATAGGAGCCGAAGTGCTGTAGGAGAGGTTCAAATTGCTATAGGGAAGCCCGATGTTGTCGATGATAGTGCCGAGTTCGGCGGGAGGAACTTCTCTCCGTATGTCGTTCTCGACTTGATCGCAGAGGGCGGCGGTATCTTCGATCCGCGTGCCGGTCGGAGCGCGCAGGTGGAACTTGAACTCACCGCTGTCCACACTGGGAAAGAAATCCTGACCCACCAGCGGCAGCAGCGCGAAGGAAAGCACGCAGAAGCCCAGAAAGCAGACAATGAAGAGCTTGCGGTGGCGAATGGAGGCTTCGAGCAGCCCGCGATAGCCCTCCCGGAAGCGTTCAAACCCGATTTCGAATGCGGCCTGCATGCGCACGAAGACGTTGCGAGACCCGGCGGTAAGCTCCCGGCGCTGTTCGTCGGTTTGTTCGATCAGCAGATAGCGGGCCATGGTGGGCACCAGCGTGCGGGACAGCACGTAGGAAGCAAGCATGGCGAACACCACTGCCTCCGCGAGCGGCACGAACAGAAACCTGGGAACTCCGGCGAGAAAAAACATGGGCACAAAGACGATGCAAATCGAAAGAGTGGAAACCAGGGCGGGCATGGCGATTTCCGCCGAGCCATCGAGAATGGCCTGCACGAGCTCCTTGCCCTGATCCACGTTGCGATTGATATTCTCGATGGTCACCGTCGCATCATCCACCAGGATGCCGACCGCCAGCGCGAGTCCGCCAAGCGTCATGATATTGATCGTCTGGCCCAGCGCGCTTAGCGCAATCAGGGAAGTCAGAATCGAGAGCGGAATGGAGACGGCGATAATCGAAGTGCTGCGCCAGCTCCCCAAAAACACGAGGATCATGAAGCCGGTAAGGCAGGCGGCAATCGCTCCCTCGCGCACCACGCCGCTGATCGAAGCCTTCACGAAGATGGACTGGTCGGAGAGGGCGCGGATGTCCACGTGGAGCGGCAAGGAATCCTGAATCGCCGGCAGGGCATTCCGCACGTTGGCAATCACGTCGAGTGTGGAAGCATCGCCCAGTTTCAGGATGGACATCAGCGCGGAGCGCGATCCGTTCACGCGCACGATGTTGGTCTGCGGCGAGAAGCCATCGCGGACAAATCCGATATCACGGATGTAGATCGTCGAGCCGCCCACGGTTTTGATCGGCAAGTCGTTCAGTTCCGCCGGGGTCCTTGGGGAGCCATTCATTTCCACTTCGTATTCAAACGAGCCGATCTTCGCGGTCCCGGAGGGGAGGATCAGATTCTGGGCGTTGATCGCGTTGACCACGTCGAGCGGGGAAAGCCCCTTCGCCTGCATCGCGGCCGTGTTGAGGTCCACCATGATGGCCCGTTGTTTCCCGCCGTAGGGATACGGGAGGGTGATGCCGGGAACGGTGATGAGCTGATTGCGAATGAAGTTCTGGCCCATGTCGGAAAGTTGCTGCTCGTTGAGTTGGGGAGCGGAAAGCCCGAGCTGCAGGATCGGCACGGACGAAGCGTTGTACGTGAGGATGAACGGCGGAGTAATCCCCGGCGGCAAATTCCGCACCGCGCTCTGGCTGATCGCGGTCACCTGGGCGACGGCGCTGGCGATGTTGGTATTCGGATGGAAGAAAACCTTGATGACGCCCACGCCGTTGAGGGATTGCGACTCGATGTGCTCGATGTCGTTGACGGTAGTGGTCAGCGACCGCTCGAAACTGTAGATGACCCGATTGGACATCTCCTCGGGCGAGAGTCCCGTGTACTGCCAAACGATACTGATGACGGGGATGTCGATATTGGGGAAGATGTCCACGGGCGAGCGAACGATCGAAACCACGCCCAGGATCAGTATCAGAATGGAGGCGACGACAAAAGTATAGGGACGGCGTAATGCCAGTCGAACGATCCACATCTCTTCAGCGCTCCAGAAGTCCCTTTATGAGACGCGTGGCCCGCACGCGCGGATTCCGCGTGGTTTCGTCAAAGGGCATTATCGCACGCGCGGCCTCCGGTCATCGAGTGGGCGGTGGCACCCGCGCGCGAAGTGGCGGCGGTTTTGAAAGCCTCCGCTACAAGCGTGGCGAATTCGAACTATTGACGAATTGACGGATGAGCGCGCAGAATGTTTTCTCAAGGGTGCGGGTACCTGTCCGAAGGAGGAATCTGATGGCGGGGACCATGACGAACTTCCTTCTCCTGAGCCTGGTGATTTCGGCCGCGATCCTGTGTATTTTCGGACCGCTTACCGTTCTCGGCGTCATGTTCTGGCACTGGCACAAGGAATTGAAAGAATCCGCTCGTCTGCGCGCCGCGAGATCGACGCAAATGAAGTAAGCATAGTCAGTTGCCGAGAGTCTCCTCTCCAGAAACTGGCGGTGGAGTTCGCGCGCGAGCGCACCACGGGCAAAACCACGGCTGCAAACTTTTCCACGATTTTTGACGAACACGCGGAGAAATGTTTGCACAATTGAGGTAATAGAACTCCTAGCAAGCCTGGAACCGCGCGGCTTTCGTTGGCGTTGGCCTAGCAGAATCAACACAAATATTGCTGGCAGGATAATTGCTCGTTCACGGCTGGACACGTAGGACTCTGCCTCGCCCAGGGGCAGGGATTTGTGGGTAAATCCATTGGGGGAGCTTTGCGCAGCAGAATTAGTGTCTTAGGTTGGGTTCATTTCGTTGCGCTGGTGTGCGCCTCCGTTGCCGTGCTTCTTAGTTTTTAGCGGGCGAAACAGCAAGCCCCGTACAGTTCCAACTCCATCTATCGCGGGTGCGGCGCCGCACGAGCAAGCGGAATTCACGAACTCCGGCGACGTTTCATCGAGCCTAAAGCTGGTTCGGCGTCCCGTGTATCCCTACTCGGTGATTCCGGGCGGAGTGGAGAGCGCGCAAGAGCTTAAAAACGCGGTGCTTCGCGATTCCGTTGTCGCGGGCCACTATGGGGATTTCGATCTCGAGAAGGCGCGAATGATTCGCCTGCAAAGCGACCGCGCGATGTACGTTTCCTATCGGCTCGGCGATCGAGTTTTCTGGACCGCGAAGACGCTGAAGCTTCCGAAGGGCGAAGCTGTGATCACCGACGGCGTGAACGAAGCGCGCGCCCGTTGCGGAAATCGATTGTCCCCGATTCCGGTCGAGCCGGTATCGCCCGAGCAGCCGCCTCCGCAAGTTTTTGAAACGCCGGAAGCTCCGATCCTGGTTGCCGTCAATACGCCACCGGCGGGGCCGCCATTAACCCCTCCGGGGACTCCTGCTTCTCCGCCCGAGACGCCGCCCGGGGGCATCATTCCTCCGATTTTCTGGCCGCCTACTGGTGGCGGCCCGAACACTCCGCCCCCTCCGCCTCCGCCTGTCGATGTGCCGGAGCCGGGAGCGGCGGCATTGCTTGCAGTTGGGCTGGCGGCTTTGCTGGGTGTCGGTTGCCTAGGCTGGATTCGCAAGAAACGCCGCGCCTGAAATTCTTTCCGAGCAGGACTACTTCTGCGAGATGTACTTCTGCGTGGAGGTGAGACCTTCTTGCGCGGCTTCGAGCTGCCGGACCGTTGGCGCCAGATCGTGTTTCTCGAAACACTGCGCAATCGCCTTTCCGATTTCGTCATAGCGCCCGGTAGCCAGTGCGACCGCGCTCGGCCCGGCGCCGCTCAGAGCGATTCCGAGCAGGCCCGGCATGCGCGGCAGCGCGAGCACTTCGGCCAGTCCCGGGATGAGCGTCTGGCGCGCGGTTTGATGCAATCGGTCCTGCATCGCGTCCCAGAGGAGCTCGTAGCGGCGGTCTTCGAGCGCTGCGACGAAGAGCGCGGACCTCTGCAAGTTGAACACGGCGTCGGCGCGCGGAACGCTGGCCGACAACACCGCGCGCGATTTCTTTGTTTCGAGCTTCAAGTTGGGCGTGACCACGATCAAGCGAATCACTTTCGGCCAGTGTTTGCGCACGGCAGCCACGGTGCCGTCGGGGCGGCTGAACGTGACCACCAATCCGCCCAGCAGCGCCGCGGCGACATTGTCGGGATGGCCCTCCATCTCGGTTGCATAGCGCAGCGCCGCGTCCTTCGAGATGGCGCGGCCGGTGACGGCAAAGCCGAGGGCTATTCCCGCCACGGTGGCCGCCGCGCTGCTGCCGAGCCCGCCCGCGACGGGGATCTCGTTCTGCACGGCGAGCCGCACGCGCGGCAAAGTAAATCCTTCGCGCTCGGCGGTATGGCGCATCGCCCGGAAAATTAGATTTTGATCGGGATCGCTGGGAAGCTCCGAGGTGCCGCGCACTCCGCGGCTTCGTGCCAGTGCGCGCCCTTCGGGTTTGGCGAGCACCGTGGCGCGCACGCTCAGATACATTTCCAGAGCGAGGCCCAGGCAATCGAATCCCGCGCCCATATTCGCGGTGGAGGCGGGGACGCGGACTTCAAACGAACTTTGCCGTGGGGTCGTCATTGGACTGGGCGGAGTCGCGAAGCGGCTTTGGCGGCGCGCGCGTGTATCGCGCCGGGGAAGCCACCCGTCGCTATCGTCGTCGCTCCAGAGTCGCCAGAATCGCGGCTTTATTTGCCGCCACGCGCTCGGGAGAATTTTGAAATGCGCCATCAATGGGCCGCGATGGCACGGAACCATCTGTCCGGCCGGAATCGAGACCCAGCGTTCCGCGATGGTACTGGCTCACGTAATCCGGGTCCTTGAGCATATGGCCGGTAAGCACGGCGATCACGTTTTCATCAGCTCGAATGTGGCCCGCGGCCACCAGCTTCTTGATTCCCGCGACCGTGGTGGCGGAGCCCGGCTCGCAACCAATTCCGTCGCGGCCGATCATGGCTTTCGCATCGGCGATTTCCTGTTCGCTCACCGCGATAATTTTTCCACCCGAGCGCAGGACCGCTCGCAGGGCTTTCTTCCAGGAAACGGGCGCTCCAATCTTGATCGCCGTGGCCAGCGTGCGCGGATTTTTCACCGGAGCCATCGTCTCCGGCAGATGCTCTCCTCCGGCTGTCTGCCTTAGATCGAGTGTCTCGAAAAGTCGCGCGAGCGGGGCCGCGCCTTCGGCCTGAATCACGCTCAGTTTCGGCAGGCGGTCGATCATTCGGAGCTCGAGCAGCTCCTGAAAGCCTTTGCCGAGCGCCGTGCTGTTGCCCATGTTCCCGCCGGGCACCACCACGTGGTCCGGAACTTGCCACAGGCACTGCTCCATCAACTCGAAGGCTACGGTCTTTTGTCCCTCGATGCGAAATGGGTTGATCGAGTTCGCCACGTAAATCGAGGGATCGTCGCCCAGCTCCTGAATTAAACGCATGCAGTCGTCGAAATTTCCGTCAATCTCGCAGACCAACGCGCCGTAGTCCAGGCTCTGCGCCAGCTTTCCCGCCGTAGTTTGACCGCGCGGCAGCAGCACGGCGGATTGCAATCCGGCTCGCCCGGCGTACGCTGCAAGACTTGCCGAAGTGTTTCCCGTGCTCGCGCAGACCGCGGTTCGCGCGCCCACCACCACGGCCTGCGTGATGGCCGTGCTCATGCCCGTGTCCTTGAACGAACCCGTGGGATTGCATCCCTGATGCTTCAGGCGCAAATCGTCCAGGCCGCAATAGCGCGCCGAGCGCGGGCCGTGATAGAGCGGCGTATTGCCTTCGAACAAGGTCACGAAGGGGATCGGTTCATCGAAGGGAAGCATCTCGCGATAGCGCCAGACGCCGCTCACGTCGCGCGGATCGCGCGAAGCCGCGCGCGCCGCCCAGCGCTTGCGCAGCGCCGTCGCGCCGCCGGAGGCCACGAGATGGCAGTCGATTTCGAGCGTCCCGCCGCATCGCGGGCACACATAGATACGTTCGCGAAGTCCGTAGGTCGCGCCGCACGCGGAGTCGATGCATCGCTGCACCCCTTTTTCGGCCCCCCTGTCCGCCGACTTGTCCGCCGCCCGCGCAGTTTTTCCCATCATTTCAGGAACCCTTGGCTTTCGATCCCGCCAGGCCAAACTCGCTGTGCAAGGCCGCGAGCGCCGCTTTGATTTCCCGTTCGAAGACCACGAAGGAGATGTTTGTCTCCGACGATCCCTGCGCGATGGCGATGATGTTCACGTTCTCGCGTCCGACGGCGTTGAACGTCCGCCCGGCGACACCCGGGGTGCCGCGCATGTTCTCGCCCACCACGGCGACGATGGCGATGGTCGGATCCACGGTGATGTGTTCCACTTTTTCGTGCGCCACGTCCTGCGCGAATTCCTTGCGCAAGGCTTCGACGGAGCGCTTGGCGTCGGGAGCAGCGACGATGAAGCAGATATCGTTCTGCGACGAGGATTGTGAGATGAGCAGGATGCTGGCGTGCACCTCGGCCGTCGTCGAAAACGTCCGGCCCACGACGTCCGTCAGGCCGACGATTCCCGGCCCGCCGATGGTGATCAGCGCGACGTCGCGAATCGCGGTGAGCGCTTTCACGCCTCCGCCATTGGTACGCCCCTTGGGAGTGATCTTCGTGCCCGTTCGCTCCGGCGCGAAGCTGTTTCGGATCCACACGGGAATTCCCGCTCGTGAGACGGCATGCAGAGTCTTCGGGTGCAGCACTTTGGCCCCGAAGTACGCGAGCTCGGTAGCTTCGCGGTAGGAGATTTCAGGAATCGTGCGCGCATCGGGAACCAGCCGCGGGTCCGCGGTCATCACCCCATCCACATCAGTCCAGATGATCACCTCGCCGGCGCCCAGCGCCGCGCCCAAAATCGTGGCCGAGTAGTCCGAGCCGCCGCGCCCCAGCGTCGTCAGCACGCCTTCTTCCGTCGCGCCGATGTATCCGGTGACCACGGGCACCACGCCCTGCTCCAGCAGCGGGCGCAGGCGCGCTTCGGAGCGCTCGCGGGTGCGATCCATGCGCGGATCGGCCCCGCCGTGGCATGTATCCGTCACAATCAATTCGGTGGATTCCACCGGTTCGCTGCGAACGCCCAATTCCGCGAGCGCGCCCGCCACCATGGGCGCGGAAAGGCGCTCGCCGAGGCTCGAAATCGCGTCGAGCGTGCGAGGAGTCAATTCCTGCAGGAGCGCCGTGCCCCGGCAGAGGCGCTGGCCTTCATCGAAGATTTTTCCCAGGCATGCCGCGACTTGTTTGCGCTTGGCGTCATCTTTGATCAGCGCAGCGAGGGCGGTTTCGTGCTGCTGGCGCAGCGACGCAAAAATAGCTTCCACCTGGAGGCCCTCGGCCGCCGCCGAAAGGTTCGCGGCTTCGATCAGGCGGTTGGTCACGCCGCCCATCGCCGATACCACGGCGACGATCGGGCCTTCCGCTGATGCTTCCTTCACGATCTGCGCGACGCGCGCGATGCACGAAGCGTCGCCGACAGACGTGCCGCCGAATTTCATCACTCGCAATGGCTTACTCATGTCTTAGGAAGATGCGGCGCAAAGCGATTCGAAGTGGCCTGATGCCAAAGCAACCTGGCGTTTACGATGGCCGCGCCTTCAAAAACTATACACTATGCGGGCGAATCTGCGCGACGCCGGATGGCGTACGTGTAGCGGAAAACAACCGGCAGGCTGCTTAGCCACAGATGAACACTGATTAACACAGATGAAGACACAAGGCTTTCTGGCAGTTATCTGCGTTCATCTGTGTTGATCTGTGGCCTGTATTTTCTTAGGCGACCCTGGGGAAAAACAAACCTCGCCTGGAGGGGAGCCAGGCGGGGCCCGAACTGCGTGGGAAGCGAAGGCCGCTTACTTCTGCGCCACGAGAGCATTGATCAGCGCGCTGGCCTGCGGCGTGCCGAGGCCGGTGACGTAGTCGTATCCGGCGGAGGCGGTGCACATCGTGCCGCACGTGCCGTTGGTTCCCTGGGTGACCGCTCGGAAGTCGGAGTTCATCGCCGTCTTCGCGAGCGAGTAGAGCACGGTGTTCGTGCTGCTCAGATTCGATTTGCGCGCGGCCACTCGCATCGAGTTGGTGATGGCGATCAGCGCGGCCCATTGCGGCGTGCCCGCGCTCGTCCCGCCCACCTGGAACCATCCAGAGTAGCCGCTGATCCCGATGGAATCGTAAACCGCGTAGCCTGTGCCTGGATTTCCGTTGTAGGAGACGTCGGGAGCGCCGCGGTAGCCGTGCGAATCATTCGCTATTCCAAACTGCGACTGGAACGAAGGCTCGCGCTCGTAGGAACTCAAGCCGCCGCCGCTGCCGCTCCACGCCGTTTCGCTCTGATAGTTCCCACCGGCATTCAGATAGAAGGACGTTCCACCGACTCCAATCACGTCCGGCGAAGCCGCCGGATAGGCCGCGCCGGTCCCGGCGTCGCCCGACGCTGCAAGATAGGTCACGCCGTTCGAGACGAAATTCTTGTCCATGCTCGTCTCGCTCGAAAACTCCGCGGCGGTCCAGCTCATCGACACGGTCGAGGCGCCATTTTTCACCGCGACGACCGCGCCGTTGACCAAATCGTTCAAGCTGTTGGTCGGTGTTTCAATCAGAAGAATCGTGGCTTTCGGAGCAATTGCGTGCGCCCATTCCACGTCGAGCGCGATTTCCACGGCCCAATTCGCGTTCGCGACGGGCTTCTTTCCATTCGAATAGACTTTGCGGAAGCAGCCGTTGCTGCTGGTGCAAGCCGGCAAACCAAACTGCGCGCTGAAGACGCCAAGATCGGATTCCGCGTTCGGGTCGTCGTAGGCGTCCACGATGCCGATCGTCTGCCCGGCTCCCTGATTCGTCACCTGGTCAAACCCGTAGGCGTGGCGCACCTGCGCCGGAGTAAACGCCGAAGTCGGCGGGCCGGACGGCGCGCTCGCTGTCGCTGCATTGATCGAATAGTGCGGGCGCATGAAGCTGACGGGATTGTCACCGCTTTCGGTGAGGCGCGGCAGGTTGGTGATCATATGCTGCGCGTGGAGCGGCTGGCTCAGCGTCAGCGCGGCGGCCAGAAGCATCAAACTCGGTGCGGCTTTGCGGATTCCCTCAGTGGTTCGCATTTCAATTTCCCCCGTTTAGGAGGTCCCTTGCGGTCGGGACCCGATGACTCACTTCTTCCAACGAGGATGAGAGTACCGTCCGGCTCGGGTATGCCCAATGGGCCAGGTTTCTCAATCGATTGGTACGAAAGTTCAGGCGGCGGACCTGTACTAAGGGACGGGGCGTTCATATAACTAGCGTATTATCAGCGGAGTACGGGGAGTGTAATTGACGGCGTGAAGCTCGGAAGGCTAGGGTCGGCGAAGGCCGGTTTTGTCGGCGGCGAGTTTCCCGGTGTAGATGGCCATCCCCACGGCGGCGTCCATGCCGGCCTTTTCGAGGGCATTTACCTCGCGCATGCTGCGAATTCCGCCGGCGGCGGTGATCGGCAGCTTGGTGACGCGCTGCAACTGGCGGAACCACGAAAGGTCGGTGCCCTTCATCGTGCCTTCGTTGTCCACGAACGTGGAAAGGAACCCCGAACAGAAGGGCTCGAGCTCTGGAATCACTTCCGCCGGGCGAAGCTTCAATCGTTCGCGCCAACCGCGCACGACGATCCGGCCGCCTTCCGTATCGAGAGCCACGATCACGTGCTGGCGCCCGACGCGCTTGCGCAGCGCATCGAGAAAATCGCGCGCGACTTTTCCATCTCGAAATGCCGCGCTGCCGACGATGATCTTTTCCGCGCCCCAGGACAGAATTCTCTCGGCGCGAGCGACGGTCCGTATACCGCCGCCGACCCGCACCTTCCGATTCGCCCGGCTGCAGAGCAGCTTGATCCATCGCGCGTTCGAGCCTTTGCGCATGGCCGCGTCGAGGTCGATCACATGCAGAATCGGATAGTCGCGGAACCGGTCGAGCAGGCCAAGGACGTCGTCCACGGCCAGCGCCCGCCGCCGGCCGCGCACCAGTTGCACGGCTTTTCCACCTTGAAGATCAATGCAGGGAATCATCATCGCGTTATCAGTTCCATTTATTTTCCGCCTATCGGCTCATGCGGATGGGCACGCCGCGTTCGGCCAGGAATTTTTTCAGCGCCGAAATGGAGCGCGTCTCCTGATGAAAAATCGAAGCAGCGAGCGCGGCGTCGGCCCGGCCATCGGTGAACACGGCGAGAAAATCTTCAAACGTGCTGGCGCCGCCCGATGCAATCACCGGCACCGGCACCGTAGCCGCGATCTTTGCCGTCAGCTCGCAATCGAATCCGCTGCAGGTGCCATCGCGGTCAATCGAAGTGACCAGGATTTCTCCGGCTCCGCGCGAGACCGCTTCGGCGGCCCACTTTGCGGCGTCGAGGCCCGTCGCGTCGCGCCCTCCGCGCGTGTACGCTTCCCACGAATCGCCCTTGCGCTTCACGTCGAGTGAAAGCACGACGGCCTGCGCGCCGAATTGCTGCGACAACTCCGAAATTAATTCCGGCCGCTCGACCGCCGCGGTGTTTACAGTCACCTTATCGGCGCCGGCGCGCAGCACCGCGCGGCCGTCCTCCATTTTCCGGATTCCGCCTCCCGCCGTCAGAGGAATATTCAGTTGCTCGGCGACGCGGCGAATCGTGTCGAGAAACGTCGCGCGCCCCTGCACGGACGCGCTGATGTCGAGCACCACGAGCTCGTCCGCGCCTTCGCGGTTGTAGCGCGCGCCGAGTTCGGCGGGATCGCCCATATCGCGCAGGCCCTCGAACTCGATCCCTTTCACCACGCGGCCGGCGTCCACGTCGAGGCACGGAATGATTCTGCGGGCGAGCGTCATTGGATGGATTCCACGAAATTGCGCAGCACCTGCGCGCCGGTCTCGCCGGATTTTTCAGGATGAAATTGCACGCCTCGCAGGCTGCCGCGCTCGATCACGGCCGCGAACGGAAAACCGTGATCGCAGGCCGCGACCGTCGGCTCCGCCGAGGCTGGCGCCGCAAACGAGTGCGCGAAATAAAAATAGGCGTCGTCGGGAATGCCGCGAAGCAGCGCGCTTTCTCGCGTGCGGCGCACTTGATTCCAGCCGATGTGCGGCGACTTCACATTCGTCGGCAGCGCGCGAACCACATCCGGGAAAAATTCGAGGCCCTTGTCTCCGGGAGCCTCTTCGCTCGACGCAAACATGGCCTGAAGTCCCAGGCAGATCCCGAGAATCGGCACTCCGGCCTGGAAAGCGGCGCGTAGCGGCTCCGTGAGGTTCCGCTCGCGCAGGCCCGCGACGAATGCGGCGAAGTGCCCCACGCCCGGCAGCACGATCGCTTTCGCCGCGGCCAGTTGCGCGGGCTCGACCGCGCGTTCGGTATCCGCGCCCAGCCCGCGCAGCGCGCGCTCGACGGACGGCAGATTCCCGGCGCCGTAATCCACGATCGCGATTTTCACAGCAGCCCCTTCGTCGACGGCAGCACGCGCCGAAGCTGCTTGTCGCGCGTCACCGCGAAACGCAGCGCCTTGGCGAACGCCTTGAAAATGGATTCGACCTGGTGATGCGACGAGCGCCCGTACACCAATTTCAGGTGCACGTTGGCCGCGGCGGCGTGCGCGAACGCGCGGAAAAAATCCTCCATCAGCTCGGTCTGAAAATCGCCCACGCGTGCGGCCGAAATCTTGAAATTGCAGACGCAGTAGGCGCGGCCGGAAAAGTCGAGCGCTGCGGCCGCCAGGCAATCGTCCATCGGCATCAGAAAATATCCGGCGCGCAGGATGCCGCGCTTTGATCCGAGGGCTTTTTTCACGGCTTCGCCGAGCGCGATGCCCACGTCCTCAACGGTGTGGTGCTGGTCAACATCCAGATCGCCGCGCGCCGCAAGGTCGAGGTCGAGCCCCCCGTGCCGCGCGATCTGCTCGAGCATGTGGTCGAAGAAGCGAATGCCGGTGGCGATCTTCGATTTACCGCGCCCGTCGAGATTCAGCCGCAACTGGATGTCGGTTTCCTTGGTCGTTCTTCGCAAAGTAGCTTTTCTCATAGAAGTTTTTTCAATTCGCGCAACAGGCGCCGCGTCTGGTCGACGGTTCCCACAGTGATCCGAACGTAGCCGTCGCCGCCGAAGTCGCTCGAACGGTCGCGCACCAGAATTCCCTTCCGCTCCAGCGCCGCGACAATCTTCTTCGCGCGCGCGCCGAAATATACGAGCAGGAAGTTGCCTCCGCTCGGAAATGTTCGCACGCCGAGGCGCGCCAGGCCCCGTTCGAGCTCCTGCCGGCCGCGGCGAACTTCGCGCACCGTTCGCGCAATGAATCCGCGATCGCGCATGGCCGCTTCGGCGGCCGCGAGAGCGGCGGCGTTCACCGGATAGGGCGATTGCGCCTTGCGCATCGTGGCGGCCAACTCCTGATGGACGAAAATGCAACCGAGGCGCAGCCCGGCGAGGCCCGCCGTCTTCGAGAACGT
>JARLGK010000172.1 GCA_031296075.1 Candidatus Acidiferrales bacterium | reverse complement strand
CGCCAGTATCGGCCCCGGAAGTTCCATCGCCTGGCCGATGGCGATCGCTTTGCGGTCCCTGATCTCGTAAAGCTGAATCTGGTCCTTTTGGGTCCAATCGCCCGCACCGGTGGCCAGCACCTGCCACGCCGAACCGCATCCACTGGCGACCGATACAATGTCGCTTCCCCATCCGTCGAAACTCGAGGCTGGCTCAGCCGAGCCTGCGAAAAGCTGCACCTGCCCGTCGAGACCCGCGACGACGCGCCGGGAAGAATTTAGTCCGGTCGTCTCCGGCGAAGGAGAAGCGGAGGAAAAGAAAGCGGGAAATTTCGCCTGGAGGCTGTTCGAGAAAGTGATGCTGCCGGAGAAAAAATTGCGCGACGGATTGGAGGTCCAAGTGACCGTCCCCATCGGCCACTGCTGGCCGGCATTTTCGCGGCATTCCACGGAAAAGCTGGGATTCCACGCGCCGTCGCAGCGAACTCCTCCGACGAATGCCCGCACATGCAGTGCATCCGCCACATCGAGGCGTCCGCGAAGGTCGCGCGAAGTATACCGCCGGGAAATCGGCTGCGCTTCCCGAAGCACTTGTGCGCCATCGTCGAATTCGTAGGCCACCAGGCGGTCCGGCTCGAGGAAATACCAGAACGTGCGGCGCGCGTCCTCATCCACCTGCGCGAAATCGAGAATTGGTATCGCTTGCTGCCAGATGATTTTTCGTTGAATTCCCGGCTCGGGCCTGGGCTGAGGCGGCAGAGCTTCCTCGCTCGCTACGGGAACCACGAGCACTTGCTGCGCGTCGCCCCGGCGAATTTCTGCAACCATCTGGAAGCCCGAAAGGTTTTGGGCGATCGTCACCTGCACCTGCGCGTCACCCGGAGGTGGCACGAAGCGGAGGCCTCGCTGAGCCAAATCGTCTTCGAGCGTCTGGCGGATTCCCGCGAGGTCCACCGGCGCCGTCGAGGAAACGTCTTTCACGTCGAGCGAAAATGCATGCGAGCTTCCCAGCGCGGCGGCAATCTTTTGAGCCAGGGCGTACACGGCCTCATTCCACGCGTGAGGGAGCTGGCCGGGCGTCTGCGCGAAAGATGCGCTCGTCGAGCAGGCGAAAAACGAGACAATGAGAATACCCCACAAAATCGAAGGAACTATTCGGTGGGTCCGCCGCATCGGCTTGGGCGAATTGGGCAACGCGTTCTTCGTGAGTCATCATAGCACGCTCAAAATCCGCTAGAAGATGGGCGCGGAGAAGTTCCGCCGAGTAACTGGCTATCCGACTTCGCTGCGCCAGCGGGGGCTTCGTGCCGTAAACGGTTGGCGAAGCCCCCAGCAAGGGTTTTGCCGGCGTTACTCCCGAGCGGGTCTGGTTTCTCCCGGGTTCCTAGCCCGGACCCGGAAGATTCCAGACCGGCCGGGAATCTCTACGGTTTCAAGTTCGGCCGGGCGTTCAAGTTGCCCGATTCGCTCGCCATCGCCGACTTCAGCACGTCGTTGGTGAAAAAGAATTTCCCATCGTTCGGCACCATCATGATCTGCACGCGGTCCGAAAGCCGCTGGGCGACGGTGAGCTGCACGAGCAGCGGATTGACCTTCAACGCGGCCGCCTGCAATTGCATCTCCTCCGATTCGGCCTGTGCGGTCAAACGGATGCGATTGGCCTCGGAATCCGCCCGCAGTTTCTCGCGCTCTTGTTCCGCCTGCGCCGTCACGCGAATTCGATTGGCTTCGGAATCCGCGAGCAGCTTCTGGCGATCCTGGTCGGCCTGCGCCGAGACTCGGATGTGATTGGCCTCGGAATCAGCAAGAAATCCCTGGCGCTGCTGTTCGGCTTTGCTGTCAATTACCTTTGCCTGCGCGGCAGCCTCGGCGTCCTCGATGGTGGTCTGCTTCCGCGCTTCGGCTTCCAGGCGCGACTGCTCGATCTGTTTCTGTTTCAGCGGGAGCGTGTACTGCATGGCGTCGGACTGCGCTTTGGCCATGATCACTTGCGCCTGCGCGTCACCCTCGGCGCGCTTCACCTCGCGGGCTTTCGCGGCTTCGGCCTGCGACTGGGCAATGGCGACTTTCTTCTGCTCGATCTCGGCGTCCACGGAGGTGCGATCATCCTCTTGTTCTTTCAGCAGCAGGTCCTCAAGGCCCTTCGCGTACTCCTCCGGCAGCTCGACTTTCTTCAGCAGCACTTCCTTGACGACGATGCCGTCGCCGCCCAGGCGCGTGGTGATCAATTGGGTGGCGCGCGAGCGGAACTCCTCGCGCTTGGTCGAAAAGAGATCACGCACGACGTAATTCGGCGCGATCTCGTGGAACGCGCTCACGACGGTCGGCTCCACAATTTCGGAATCCACGGGCTGCGGCACGTTGGCCTGAATGAAAGCGAGCCGCGACGGATCAATCCGGTAGCGCACCGTCACTTCGAGTCCGACGGAAAGGCCTTCGCGCGCCTGCACCTCTAGGACCTCCAGTTTCTCGTTGCGGACGGCGAGGGCGGTTGTCGAGAACACGCGATCGCGGACGTCGAAGAACTGGACACGGTCAACCAGGGGCACGATCAAATGCGTGCCCGCAAACAGCGTTCCCGGGCGCACACCGGAGAGCTGGCTGATGCGGACGCCCGCCTGTCCGTCCGGTACGACGAGGATGCTCAGGCCCAACAATCCAGAGACCGCCGCGATCATGGACAGCTTCGCGGCGGCGCTCCAGCGGATCCGGCGCCGGGGTCGCAGTGAAACTACCGGCGGAGGCGGAGCCGGGACTTCGCCGAGTTGCAAGGACTCCGCCGGCTGATTGTGCCGGCGCAAAAGACGGTCGAGTTCGTATGCCAGATAGATGTCGTACAGCACCATGCCTGCGACAGTTGCGAAAAGGCCAAAGCATCCTGCGATCAACAAGTACTTCAGGAACAGCATGGCTGACTCCTTTACCCTGAGAAGGTGCCAGCGGCACCCTCAAAGGACTACCCTGCCGATGCGCACCCGCGGCGCTCGACGGGTTTGATCTGCCGGGCGCCTCTGGCGCACCGGGGCGTTCCCTGCTCTACGACTGCGTATCGCGCGAGTGGTTCCGCCGAATGGGCATCAAACTGGTCAGTCCGTATAACCCGACCCATTCGAGCCCTAGCGCCAGCCCCAGCGCCGCGATGATTGCTCCTGCTACGTCTGCGAACCCGATAAAATTGTCCATGGCCGTTGTCCCTTTTGGCTGCGCCTGCACGAAGCAGCAATGCACCCGCGTCACCAAAGCGCGATCACTTGCCGGGAAAGCACTTACGGGCAAACGCGCCTGCTGAATTCGTGGCGGCGAAAACACGGCGTGGAAAACGGCACGCGATCAGACGCGTCGCGGCAGCGGCTTGCGATACGGTAGAATGCGCGCGGAACCGTGACCGACCCGATCGATCCAAGGAAGCGACCAATCGCCCGTTGCGCGGGACTCGCGATGCCGCTGCTGGTGCTGGCGTGCGGCCTTGCCGGCGCGGGCCAGCAGAGAAAACATTCCGTCGCTCGAAAACCCGCGATAGCAGCTTCTCCAAAACATGCGCCGGCGCAGGCCAATCCCCCGGCTGCGACGCTCACGCAAGCGATCCGGGAGAACAATCTGGGCTTGGCGCTGATGGACCGGCGTGATTTTTCGGGCGCGCTGGGCAAATTTCAGACAGCGTGCGTCATGAACCCGGATTCCGATACCGGATGCCTGAACATGGGCATCGCTCTGCTGAACATGGGGAGGTACGACGACGCCCAAAAGGTGCTCGCCAAGTCCATCGAACGCGACCCGCAAAGCGCGCGCGCGTGGTACAACCTGGGATTGCTCGAGCGGGCGTCGGGGCATCCTGAAGCCGCCCGCGAGGATTTCCAGAAGGTGGCGGCGCTCGATCCGGACGACGCCGATACGCAGTACTTTCTCGGCTATCTCGCCTCGCAGGCACAGCAATACGACCAGGCGGTGGCGGCATTCAAGCGGGCGATCGAGCTCGATCCTTTCCACGCCTCGGCTGAGTTTGGCCTCTCCCAGGCGGAGCAGCATACGGGCGACGCCGACGGCGCGAAGGCCCACCTCGAACGTTTCCAGCGCATTGCGGCCGAAAAGCTGGGCAAGCCGGTCCGCTTTCTCTACCGCGACCAGGGAAAATATTCGCTCGGGCAGGAGATGGCCGCGCCGGCCATCCCCGTGCCGCCTGCGATTCCGGTCCACTTCGTAGACGTGACGCCGATTTCCGGCTTGCCAAAATTGCGTCTCGCAACAGCGGCTCGCGCTCGGCCGGGCGGCAAGCGTCTTCGCCCGAGCGAGGACGCCCCCGCATCCACCTTGGCGAGCTTTCTTGGAAGCGGCGCATGTATTCTCGACTACGACGGCGATGGCCGGCCGGACATCTTTCTTGTAAACGCCGACGGCAAGGGCAACGCGGCGCTCTATCGGAATGCGGGTAAGGGGACGTTCGTCAATGCGACCAAGGCGGCGAAGCTCGAATTTCACGGCGCGGGAATGGGCTGCGCGGTGGGCGACTACGACAATGACGGCCACCCGGATCTGGCAGTCACGTCGGGCGATGGCCTGACTCTTTTTCACAACGAGGGGAATGGAACGTTCAAAGACGTGACGGATGCAGCCGGACTGCGGCCGGCAAACCCGAACGGCGACCAATCCGATGCAGGGTCGGCCGCCCTCGCAATGGGCGTGACGTTCGTTGACTATGACCAGGACGGCGACCTCGACATCTACCTCACGCGGTTCATCAACTTCCCTCTCAACGCCAAGACGCAGCCCTTTACGTTTCCGGAGGACGTCTCCGCTCGCGCAAATATCCTGTGGAGAAGCAACGGGAACGGGATGTTCGTTGATCGGACGAAGGAACTGGGGCTTGCTGGCAGCGCTGCCTCGGTCGGCGCCATCGGAAGCGATCTGAACAACGACGGCGCGGTAGATCTGGTTGTCACCGGCTGGCAGAAGTTCCCCAGCGTGTTCATGAACACGCGCGAGGGATCGTTTCGTGCATCGAGCCCGTGGGCAATCAGCATGCCGGGGCCAGCGGCGGGCGTGGTGGCGGCTGATTTCGATCACGACGGCTGGATGGACCTGGCGTTCACGCATTGGGCTTCGCCCGCCGTGACTATTTGGCGCAACGTGCAGGGCAAATCGTTCGAGCGCGTCCCGCTGGTGGGGCCGGGCTGGATGCGCGGCTGGGGAATCGCGGCGCTCGATTACGACAATGACGGTTGGGTGGACATCGTTGCCGTGGGCGAAACGTTTGCGGGAGAAGGCCGGATCGTGCTCCTCCGCAACGAGGGACCAGCGGGGTTTCGCGACGTGACGCGCGAGACCGGCCTCGACAAGATCGTGTTGCATGACCCGCGCGGAGTGATCGCGTTCGACTACGACGGCGACGGATCGGCGGACCTGCTGATCACGCAAAACAATCTGCCGCCGGTGCTGCTCAAGAATGTCGGAGGCAACAAAAATGGCTGGCTGAAACTGGTCCTGAGCGGCGACCCGGACAACAAGATCGCAATCGGAACGAAGGTCGACATCTTCTCCGGCGCGCAGCGGCAGAGTTGGGAAGTTACCGGGGCGTCCGGCTATCTCGGGCAGGGATCGGCGGAAATTCTGAGCGGGCTGGGCAGCGAGCGCCAGGCGGACGTCATGCGGTTGCTCTGGCCCACGGGCCTCCTACAAAACGAATTGCAAGTGCCCGGCGGTGCGCTCAAGCCGATTCCGGAGCGAGAACCGGGTGAATCCTCTCACTGATCGGCCGATGGATTGGTCGAAAATCTCGAGCTTCCCACGGAGCTGGGGCTGGTCGAGCGTTTCGGACGAGAGTGTATCGCTGTCGGCAGCGATTTCAAGCGTGATGCGCGACTAATCGTTTTACCGACATAGACGCCCTCTGCGAGTGGAGCAGGGCAATTCGGCCATAACTCTGATAGTCGGCGAATAACGCACTACCAGCCGCGCCGATCGCTTGATTGCCGCGAGCGAAGCGTGCTAATTTCGGCGCGTAACGACTCACGTTCATTCTGCCAACCATGTCTGTGTCCAAGTTCATGGAGTCGAATCCGGCTGTCCCCGCGCGCAAGCAAGATTCCCCGGCGCACGTGCGCGAACCCGTCTTCTGGCGCGTCGAAGGAAGTCTGCTGAATTTGACGGCCGTGCGGCCGGTAGCTTTCTTCACATGGAACGCACAGAGTTTTCTGGGCCGGTGGGCGCGCCGGGGGGCGATGGGCGTGCTGGCACTGGCGCGGCCATTTCTATACGCCTCGGACCGGGTGTTCGCCACACGCGTGCTGCATGCCGTGCTGCGGCACACGAGCCGGGACCGACTCGATCTGCTCGGCGAGGAATTTTTCGAATACTTTCTTAAGCCGCGCCTGAAGCCGCGCGGCGTCGAGGCGCTCGGGCGCGTCATCGCGTCGGGCGCGGACGTGGTGCTCGTAAGCCAGGGCCTCGATCACATCATGCGGCCGCTCGCCAATCATCTCGGCGTGCGGCGAATCCTTTCGAACCGCCTCGATTTCCGCGACGGCATTGCCACAGGCCGTCTGCTCGATCCCGTGATTCGCCCGCGCGACCCGTTTGCACGGCTCCGGACGGGCCGGCCGGACGGGACGGTCGCAAGATCGAAGTTGTTGCACGACCTGGGCTTCGCGAAGAAACCCGAAGTGCTGAACGAAACGATCCGGTTGGCGCAGCGGCCGTCGCCAAGGGTGAACGTGCCGGTGGTTCATTTCGATTCGCAAAACAATCGTGCTCCCCTTTCGGTCCGGGGCACGCTGCGCGGAAAGCAGATACTGCTCATTGGCGGCACGGGTTTTATCGGCAAGGTGTGGCTGGCGAATCTCCTGACCGAGCTGCCGGAAATTGGCCGTATCCATTTGCTGATCCGCGGCCATCGCACGGCGACGCCGCTCGAGCGCTTCGAGCGCATGGTTTCCGAATCGCCCGTTTTCGACCTGCTGGCCGAACGCCACGGCGACCGGTTCGCGGATTTCCTGCGCGAGCGCGTGGAAGTGGTGGCGGGCGATGCGAGCAAGCCCGGGCTCGGCTTGACGCCGGAAGCGCGGCAGCGCCTGGGACGGTCGGTCGATCTGATCGTCAACAGCGCGGGACTGACGGATTTCAATCCCGACCTCCGCGACGCGCTGGCAATGAACGTGCACGCGACGGATCACCTGCTGCATTTCCTCCATGAGTGCGACCATGCGGCGCTGCTACATCTTTCCACTTGCTACGCCATCGGACGGCGCGACGGGCGCATCCTAGAGGAGTTTTCCAATAACTACTCGCCGGCCGGGGTGAAGGGCTTCGATGCGCGGGTAGAGTGCGCGTCTCTGGAGGAATTGATCCGCAAGACGGAGGCGCGCGCGGAATCCGCGGAAGTAACCGAGGAGCTTCGCCGGCAGGCGCTCGACAAGAGGCAGGCGTCCAAGAGCCTGCAAGGCGTCGCGCTCGACAACCAGATTCGGAAGAACCGCACGCGTTGGCTGCGCCAGGCCCTGATGGATGCCGGGACGCAGCGCGCGAATGAGCTCGGCTGGCCGAACACATATACGTTCACGAAAAGCCTCTCGGAATCGCTGATCGGCAGCTACGTGGACGCCACGCCCGGCGCGGCAATCGCCATCGTAAGGCCGTCCATCGTCGAATCGTCGATTGAAAAACCGTTCGTGGGCTGGAATGAGGGCGTTAATACGTCGGCATCGCTTTCTTATTTGCTGGGCACATTTTTCCGCCAGCTTCCCACCAATGAGAACAAGTGCCTCGACCTGATTCCCGTGGACATCGTATCCCGGGGAATGACTTTAATCGCGGCGGCGCTGGTCGCGCGGAGGCACGAGCGCGTTTACCACCTGGCGACGTCCGTGGCGAATCCGTGCGACATGCGGCGTTCGATTGAGCTGACGGGGCTGGGCCACCGGAAATTCTACCGGTCGCAAGACGGATTTCAGCAGCGGATGAAGCTGAAGTTCGACTCGATCCCGGTGTCCGAATCACGCTATGAAAAGCTTTCGGCGCCGGCGCAGAAAATGGTGGTGCAGGCGATCAACCGCAGCGTCGAGCCGCTGGGCTTCGCGCGGGCACCCTTGGCGCGGCAGGAACGCGAGCTGGAAAAAGTGATCAAGCTCGTCTCGCTCTTCAAACCGTTCATTCTGGAAAACGATCATGTCTTCGAGGCGGCCAACGTCGAAAGGCTGGACGCGGCGTTGCCGGCCGACGAGCGCGCCGCGTTCGGATACGACGCACGCTCGCTTGATTGGTGGGACTACTGGATCAATGTGCACATTCCTGCGCTGCGCAAGTGGTGCTATCCTCTGATCGAGGGCCGTCCCATGGAAGCTCGCCCGCGGCGTAGCGTGCCTCTCGCGGCTCGCACCGAAGCGAGCGCCGCCGGAGCGGCTGGAAGCACTCCGGCAACGACGCCCTGACACCCGAAAATCGTGGCCATCCTCCTGACAGGGAGCACCGGATACATCGGTGCCCACGTTGCATCGAACCTGCTCGCGGATCATTCCGAGCCGCTGAACCTGCTGGTGCGCGCGCGCGATCCGGAAGAAGCGCGCGGCCGCCTGTGGCGCTCGCTGCAGCTCCATCTCGATTTTCAGCAGTTCGAATCCTTTCTGAACGGGCGTATCCGCATTTTTCTGGGTGACCTGACCGAAGCGCGCTTCGGTCTGTCCGAAGACGAGTACCGGCGACTCGTGCGGTCCACTGATTCGGTGATTCACTGCGCCGCCTCGCTGAATCGCCGGTCCGAGAAAAGCTGCCTCAACGTGAATTTGCGCGGAACGCTGGAAGTGATCCAACTGGCGATGCGCGCGCGCGATGAGCACGGCCTGCGCCGCTTCAGCCACGTCAGCACCGTCGCGGTCGCAGGGCACAGGGCGAATGAAATCGTCGAAGAAGATGCGGCGATCGATTGGAATCGCTCGGACTACGATCCGTACGCGCGCACGAAGAAATTCTGCGAGCACATGGTGCGCCAGCTTCTGCCCGACGTCCCGCGAACGATCTTCCGCCCCAGCATCGTCCTGGGCGACAGCCGCCGCCCGGAGACCAACCAATTCGAAATGGTCCGCGCGTTCGTGTTTCTCGCCGGGCTGCCCGCGCTTCCCTTCCGCGCTACGGATAAAGTGGACATCGTGCCCGTGGACTACGTCGCCGACGCGATCTCCGGGCTGCACCAGAAAGAAAAGCCGGCGCACGAGATCTATCATCTGTCGTCCGGCGCCGATTCCGAGACGTTCGCGGAGTTAACGGGCGCGCTCGCCAAGGCCCAGGGAAAACGCGGGCCTATGTACGTACCAAGCCTGGAAGGCCCCTCGTCGAAGATGGTCAATGCGCTGGCCGGACGCGCGGGGAAAGTGGGCGGCCTGGCGAAGCTGATGAAGGTCTTTCTGCCATACCTGGTGTGGAACACGGTCTTCGACAACCAGCGCGTGGTCGCGGAGATCGGGCGGCGCCCGGCGCCCTTTTCTCAATACTGCTATCCACTGCTGCATTTCAGCCGTGAGAACCACTTCATGTACAAGTATCGCGATTGGCCCTCGAACGGCGCAGCCAAGGCGCAGCCGGTCGCGGAGCCACACCGATCCAGCGCGGCGCAGGATTCCCGACGATGATGGATATGGACGTCGCGATCGAGGCCTGGGTCAGCAGCCTCATCGAGCTGAACAAACTCAAGTACGTGCTCGGCACGGGCAAGCCCTGGAAGCCGGGCCAACCGTTGAAGCTGCTTTTCGCCGGCTACAACGGCACGCGCAACACCGGCTCCGACATTCGCGTGGAAGAAATCGTCCGGCAGTTGCAGCGCATTTTGGGCGCCGAGAATATGGCCGGGACGGTGATGACGCAAAATTTCGATCTCACGCACGGATATTTCGGCGGCGCGCGGCAGGTGCATCTCCCGGATGTTTTCCCGCCGTTCCTTCATTCCGAAGTGCCGAAACACGATGGAGTGGTGGCCTGCGAAGGTTCGATGTTCAAGAGCAAATTCGCCAATGCGCTCACCGCGATGATCGTGGGCTCGCTGGGCATCGCGTCGGCACATAACAAATTGAGCGTGGCGTACGGTGGCGAAGCGGGCGCGATGGACCCGCTGCTGCAAAAGATGTGCCAGCGCTATTGCCGGGACTCTTTGGTGATCACGCGCAACGAGGAATCGCAGGAGATTTTGGGCAAACTCGGCGTGGCAACGGAGCTCGGAACGGACACCGCGTGGACATTCCAGCCGCTCGGCCCGGAATACGGCCGCAAGGCTCTGCGGGACGCTGGATGGGACGGCGCGACGCCGGTCCTGGCGGTTTGCCCGATCAACCCGTTCTGGTGGCCCGTGAAACCATCGATTGGGCAGTGGCTCGCGCATTCCGTCGGCGGCGCTTACGCGAAAAGCTACTACCGAACGATCTATTTTCACCGCTCGGGCCGGGATGTCGATGCGGCGTACGCGAAATACCTTTCGGCGATGGCCAGCGGCGTCCAGCGATACCAGAAGACGCGCTCCGTGTTTCCCGTGCTCGTCGCGATGGAGATGCTCGACCGCGACGCATGCGAGCGCGTCGCACAGGAAATCGGCGGTGCGCCAATATTTGCATCGGATGAGCGGAACATGTACGAGATGGTGAGCATCTTGCGCGCTTGCGACCGGATGCTTTCGTCGCGGTTTCACGCGATTGTGACGTCCATGCCCGCGGGCGTGCCTTCGGCCGGAGTCACGATGGACGAGCGCATCCGCAACTTGATGCACCAGCGCGGGCACGAGCACCTGATGATGGAAGTGGAAGAGCCGGAGCTGGCGGACAAGATTGTGGCGGCGCTCGGCGCGCTCGACGCGGAGGCCGAGGAAATCCGCGAGGCCATGGGACGTACGGTCGCGCGAAATCTGCGAATGATGGCGCGCATGGGAGTCTATTTCGAAGAGCGTGTCGCGAGGCAGTATCCCGAGTTTCCGATTCGCACGGGCGTGCTCGGGTGGGAGGAGTATCTCCCGCCGCTCGGCGCGGAGCTTTGCAAGCTGCTCGAGGATCACAGCGGAGTTCTGGCCGCATGACGTTTCTCGAACGCATCTTCGCGCGGCTCGAGCGAGCGGCAGATTCGCCTGTGCTCGGTGAAGTGCGCGACGGACAAATTGTCGCCCTAACCGGCGCGGACCTGCTGGCCATGATCGCCGAGGCGCGCGCGTTTACGACTTCCCGCGGATTGAAGCCCGGCGACCGATGTGCGCTATTGGCTCCCAACAGCATTCGATGGGTCGCGCTGGACCTCGCGCTGATGGCGGAGGGCGTGATTGTGGTACCGCTCGATCCGCGCCAGGTGGCGAAGGATTGGCTTGCGGTGATCAGCGATTCCACGCCGTCGGTAGTCTGCTGCTCGGACGGCGCGCTCGCTACTGGCGTTCAAGCGGTGCCTGGCGCCGCGACGAAGT
>JARLGK010000171.1 GCA_031296075.1 Candidatus Acidiferrales bacterium | reverse complement strand
GCCGCCGTGCTCGGCGGCTGCCAGTCGCTTCACTCCAACGGTCTCGACGAGGCGCTAGCCCTACCCACCGAGCAATCGGCGCTGCTCGCCCTTCGGACGCAACAGATCATCGCTCAGGAAACGGGCGTGGCCAATACCGTCGACCCGGTCGCGGGCTCCTACGCCATCGAGAAGCTGACCAACGAAATCGAAGCGGCGGCCCAGGATTACATCTTGAAAATCGACGCGCTCGGCGGAATGCTCCGCGCCATCGAAGCGGGCTACCCGCAGATGGAAATTCAGAAGGCCGCCTACGAGTATCAGCAGGCCGTCGAGCGCGGCGACCAGGTCGTCGTCGGCGTCAACCGCTTCCAAACGCCCCAGCAGGACAGAGAAGAGCAGTCAATCCCCACGCTGCGCATGGACCCCGAAATCGAGCGCACCCAGGTCGCCCGCCTGAACGCCCTGCGCGCCCGCCGCGACTCCGCCAAATCCCGCGCCGCTCTCGAAGAAGTCGAACGCCGTGCGCGTGGCAGCGAAAATCTCATGCCCGCGATTCTCACGGCCGTCGAAGCCTACGCCACCGTCGGCGAGATTTCGGATGCCCTTCGCCGCGCCTTCGGCGAATACCGCGAGTTCGTCGTGATCTGACGATCCGACCAGGCTCTCTCTCTTCGTCTTCTCTTCTTCCGCGTCCTCTGGGTCTCCTCGCCCTAAGCCCGCCGAGGGCGGGCGAAGGGTGGGGTCGCCCTTGCCTTCTCTGCGCTCTCTGTGCCTTCTCCGTGTTCTCTGTGGTAAGTTTTTCTCTCGCATGAAACCGAAACTCACGTCCGACAACGAGTTCCGCTGGCCCCGCCGCGTCACCACGCTCGCCGAAGCCCAAAAGTTCATCGACGCCGCCGGCTTCTGCATGCTCTTCCCCGTAACGAACGTCCCGCTGCCCGCGCTCTATTCCGCCGTCACGCGCCGCAGCCCAAGCGCCGGCGTCGTCTTCGACAAGCATTTTGAAAAACTGTGGCGCTGGAAGGACGAGCTTCCTCGCCGCCGCCGCGCCTACTACGCGAAGTATTTCCGTGCTCGCGGCACCTTCATTTCGCTCGCGCAATTGCCCTATTTTTTGGCCATGCGCGATTCCGCGGTCGTGCCGGGCGATCACGCGCGACTCTATGCCGACGGCCGCATTCGCGACGATGCCCGCGTGATCTGGGAAGCTCTTGAAGAGCATGGCCCGCTCGCGACTCTCGAACTCCGGCACCTGTGCCATATGGAAACGAAAGCGGGCAACGTTCGCTTCAAACGCGCCATGCTCGACCTGCAGTGCCTGCTCGTTGTCGTGCACTTTGGCTCCGAGCAGGAAACGGGCGCATGGGCCTCCGGCCGCTTCGAGCTGACCTCGCGCGCGTTCCCGAAGCAGATATCAGCTGCGAGAAGCATCGCGCCAGAACAGGCTCGCGCGAAACTAGCTTCCAAGTATCTCGGGTGGCATCCCTCCGCTCCTCCGGTACAATTGGCTCGGCTCTTTGGTTGGTCCAAGGACGAAGCTGCCAAGGCGATGTCGGCTTAACCGGAGCGTACAGGTTCTCCTCTGGGCTTTTCTCTTGGTTTCTCTGTGTTCTCTGCGTCTCTGCGGTGGCATTGTGGTTTTTTCGGTCATCGATCCGTTAGGAGCGAACGGCACAAATGAAACTGGTTCTCGCGTCGGCCTCACCCCGCCGCGCCGAAATTCTGCGCAACGCAGGGATCGCCTTCGAAACGCACGCACCCATTCTCGACGAATCCCGCCGCCCCGGTGAGCTGCGCGCAGACTATGTCCGCCGCCTGGCGCTAGCAAAGGCTCGCACGGCAGCAAGCTCACAACGCGAGTCCGCCGATTACCTTTTCATCGGAGCGGACACCGTGGTCGTTGCCGCTGACGAAGTCCTCGGAAAGCCGGAATCGCCGGAAGACGCGCGCCGCATGCTTTGCCTCCTCAGCGGAACCGTCCACGAAGTGCACACAGGGCTCGCCGTCGTGCGCCGGCCCGGCGCGATGGAAGGAGTCGTCGAGGAGATTACCCGCGTCACGTTCGCCCCGCTTTCAGAGGAAGAAATCGAGTCTTACATCGCCACCGGCGAGCCTTTCGACAAAGCCGGCGCATACGGAATACAGGGTATTGGCGGGCGCTATGTCACTCGGATCGAAGGTTGTTACTTTAACGTGATGGGATTGCCGCTCGCGCGGCTTTGGCTGCTGTTGCGGGAGTTCGGGTGGAAAGAATCGGCTCCGGAATAAGCGACAACGCCAAAAAAAACGGCGGCCGCCTGGCCGCCGTACTGAAAGCAATCTCTGCGCGTCTCGCAGTTCTTGGGCGCGTTACTTCTTTTCCTCGACCGGTGCCGAGGCGGGTGTAGCTGCAACCGGCGGATTCACCGGCTGGCTCGTTTGCGCGGGCTGCGCCTGATCGCCGCGCATGCCTTCTTTGAATTCGCGGACTCCCTGTCCGAGTCCTTTCATCACTTCGGGGATCTTGCGCCCGCCGAAAAGCACGAGGATGACCACTCCGAGAATCAGCAAATGCCATGGGCTTTCAAACATAGGGCACCAACCTTTCACCCCCGGGTCATTGGAACCGAAGCAAACCCGGGCGCCACGTCCGAATCATTCATAGTATAGCACGCTCGCCGCTTAGCGGCGCGTCACGCGCCTGAAGTGCCCCGTCGCGACTCTCGCCCGGCTTCTGCGATTTCGTGGGCGACGGCCAGCGCAGCCTCGCGGGGGCTTGCCGCTCCGGTGATCGGTCGCCCGACGACGAGGTAGTTCGCCCCCGCGCGAATCGCCTCTCCCGGCGTGGCCACGCGCGACTGGTCGTTCACTGCCGCGCTTACAGGCCGCACCCCAGGCACAACAATCAGGAATTTTGGGCCGCATGCCCGTCGAATCGCCCGCGCTTCATGCGCTGAGGCAACCACGCCGTCCATCCCGGCGTCTTTTGCAAGCCGCGCCAGAGCTACCGCGCGGGTGGAGGGTGGCCCCGAAATCCCGACGCCGCGCAGTGCAGCCGCATCCATGCTCGTCAATATCGTCACGCCCAACAGCGCTGGCCGTCGCTTCCGTCCCGACAGCGCTTCTCGCGCTGCACGCATCATCGCCACTCCGCCGAGAGTGTGTACATTGACCATCCGGACCTCTGGCAAGTCCGCCGCGGCGGCAACGGCACCGGCAACTGTGTTGGGGATGTCGTGGAATTTCAGATCGAGGAATATATCGAAGCCCAGACCCGCGAGCCTCTCAACCGCCCGCGGGCCTTCAGCCGTGAAGAGTTGGAGCCCAACCTTGAATAGGCCTGCCGCACCGTGAAGCCGCCGCGCCAGGGCGCAGGCCGGCCCTAGGCGGTCGACATCCAGGGGTACGATTAGTTCAGATGTACCGGGGCGGTGCGTGACGGGACCTCGAGCAGTTCCAGGCGGACCTTTGCCGTACCGCGCTGGTCAAATCCAAGCTTCTTCGCTACCGCGTACGAGACGTCGAGTTCGCGGCCTTCCACATAGGGGCCGCGGTCATTGATGCGGACCACCTGGCTCCGGTGATTTTTCGTGTTTACAACGCGAACGACCGACCCGAGCGGCAGCGTCGGGTGGGCCGCCGTTTCGGCATACATATCGTAGGTCTCGCCGTTGGCGGTCTGCTGTCCGTCAAAGTCACCGCCGTACCAGCTGGTGGTGCACACCCATGTCGCCAGCGGCTTCTGCTGGCTGGGGGTGCCTAGTTTAGATTGGGTGGTTGTTAGGGGGGCGAGTGCCGTTGGGGAAGGGCTGCTTGCCGCTCCAGCTGCCGTGGGATTGGCTGACGGAGTTAGGATAAGCATGCCCAGTCCTAAAAACACCGATTCGAGAACCACAAAAATCTTAGCTCTCATATTCGACTAACCTCCCTGAAATCAATAAATTCTAGCATTTCGAGGGTCCCAAAAGCAACTGCTTCAGGCCTTTAGAGACCCGCGTAAGCTGTTGATTTCAAGTAAATTTTCGTCCCGGCACCACGCTTCGAGGCCTCCCACGAGCCGTTCTGAAGCCCTTGGGTCCACGAAGTGTGCAGTGCCAACCTCAACCGCCGAGGCACCTGCGACCATATAATCGGCCACATCCGACGGGCTCTCTATACCGCCAAGCCCTATGATCGGTATCTTTACTACCCGACCAGCCTCGTAAACCAACCTCACGGTTATAGGTTTTATGCCCGCGCCCGACAACCCTCCTGTCGTACTACCAAGACGGGACCTGCGAGTGTGGGCATCTATACACAATGCCGGATAGGTGTTCGCAATTACGACAGCGTCGGCTCCCTCCGTTTCCGCCACATTGGCCATAACTCCAATAGATCCAATAGTCGGTGATAGCTTCACCCACATAGGTCGTTTGCAGGCAGTCCTAGCCGCCGAAACTACTCCAGCCAGCAGTTCCGGGTTGGTACCGTACTCCATCCCACCGCGTTCCACGTTGGGGCAGGAGACGTTCAGCTCGTACGCCGCAACCCCATCTGTGTCTTCCAGGACACGAATCACTTCGACGTACTCAGCGATTGTATGCCCGAATACATTAGCGATAACCGCCGTGTCAAACCTTCGGAGCTGAGGCAGTTTTTCGGCGACGAACGCCCGTACGCCGATATTTTGCAGCCCGATAGCATTGATCATCCCGCTCGGCGTTTCGCACATGCGCGGCGCCGGCGATCCGGCCATCGGCTGCGCCGAAAGGCCCTTCACGACGATCCCGCCCAGGCGATTGAGATCGACAAGCTCCGCAAATTCGATCCCATAGCCAAACGTACCGCTCGCTGCAATGATGGGGTTTTTGAGATGGATACTGCCGATGCTGACTCGGAGGTCAACCCCCGAGGCTGTGTGGGGGATGCTTGCCCGCTCGGGCGAACTCACTTCAAGGATTCTAGCACGCGGGTCAAGGTTTCCGCGCCTGCCCGCTGCTTCCACCTTGGCATTCCGTCGCTGCGAAGTAGTTCTACTCTATGTTACGATGACGCCCGCGATGCGCGTCGTAGAAAAAAGGCAATTGCTCTCGGCGGAAGAGATTGGCCGGACGCTCAGCAGATTGGCGCACGAGATCGTCGAAAGGAGCGGCGGGGCGAAAGACCTGGCTCTGATCGGCGTTCGCCGGCGCGGCGTTCCTCTTTCCGAACGTCTCGCCAAGCAGATTCGGGGCTTCGCGCACGTCGAAGTTCCGGTGGGCACTCTGGATATTACGCTCTACCGCGACGACCTCTCGACCATCGGCCACCAGCCGGTCGTCCAATCCACGCAGATTGACTTTCCCGTGGACAATCGCGACTTGGTCGTCGTGGACGACGTTCTCTATACCGGGCGCACGATTCGCGCGGCGATGAACGGTCTTTTCGACTTAGGCCGCCCCCGGCGCATCCAGCTCTGCGTCCTGATCGACCGCGGACATCGCGAGCTTCCGGTCGAGGCTTCTTTCATCGGACGTACGGTTCAGACCAGCGATACCGAAATTGTGGAAGTCCGCCTTCAGGAGATCGACGGTGACGAACGCGTCGTGCTGGTGGACCGGGTTCCCTGACATCGTTCGGGGGCGGTCCGGAGGCAGCGTCTAAAGGGAAAAAGTGTCTCAGCGCCTGTCACACTTGCTCGGAACCGAAAACCTTAGCAGAGAGCAAATTGCTTTTATTCTCGATCAAGCGAAGCCCTTCCAGGAATTCCAGCGCCATCCGTTGAAAAAGCTTGCCACGCTGCGCGGCAAGACCGTCGCCATCGCCTTTTTCGAGTCTTCCACGCGCACGCGCATCAGCTTCACCACCGCCGCCGCCCGGCTCGGCGCCGACACCATGGCGCTGCAGGCGGAAACCTCGAGCTTGAAGAAGGGCGAATCGCTCATCGACACGGTTCGCACGCTCGAGGCCATGCGCCCCGATGGAATCGTCATTCGCCACGCATCTTCCGGCGCCCCTGAATTCGTCGCCCAGCGACTCGAGATTCCCGTTCTCAATGCTGGCGATGGCACCCACGAGCATCCCACACAGGCCTTGCTCGACGCCCTCACGATTCGCGATCGCAAGGGAAAGCTCGAAGATTGGAACATCACCATTCTCGGCGATATTCTGCACAGCCGCGTGGCTCGCTCGAATATTCATTTGCTCACCAAGTTCGGCGTGAAAATCACGCTCTGCGGACCTGCCATGTGGGTGCCGCGCGAGCTCGAACGGCTCGCCCCCAACGTGCGCGTCTCGCATCGCGTGGAAGAATCGCTCGACGGCGCGGACGTGGTCATGGTTCTGCGCGTCCAGACCGAGCGCATTCACGAACCCTCGCTCGCGCCGGATGAATATATCGCCGGCTACCAACTCTCTCCCGCGCGCTTGCGGCTCGCGCGGCCCGACGCTCTCGTCCTGCATCCCGGCCCGATCGTGCGCGGCCTGGAAATTGACTCCGCCGTGGCCGATGGTCCGCAATCTGGTGTGCTCGAGCAAGTTACCAACGGCCTCGCGATACGCATGGCCCTGCTCTACCATCTCATCGGCGGCGCTGCCGCGGACGCGCCCCATCCCGCAAAGGATCGCTTGAATGCTTCTGATTAAGAACGGCCGCGTACTCGACCCGGCGGCCAAAACGGACGCGGCGCTCGACGTCTTGCTCGATGGCGAGCGGATTTCCAAAATCGGCGCGAATCTTTCGGCGCCCGGCGCGGAAGTGTTCGACGCGAAAGGCTTGATTGTCGCGCCCGGTTTTATCGATCTCCACTGCCATCTGCGCGAGCCGGGCCAGGAAATGTCCGAAACGATTGAGACCGGCACGCAATCCGCCGCTCGCGGGGGATTCACCGCCGTCTGCTGCATGCCCAACACGCAGCCAGTGAACGACAACGCCTCGGTGACGCGCTCCATCGTCGAACGTGCTGCCGTCGCGGGCGCAGTGCGCGTCTGGCCAATTGGTGCGGCGTCACTTGGAAGCAGGGGCGAAGCGCTCGCCGAAATCTCCGCGATGAAAGGCGCCGGCATCGTCGCGGTCAGCGACGATGGCAAGCCTGTCGCCACCGCTCGCCTGATGCGCCAGGTAATGGACTATTGCAACACCCTCGGCCTTCCGGTGATCGATCACTGTGAAGACCCATCGCTTTTCGCCGGCGGCGTGATGCGCGAAGGCCCTCAATCGCTGCGCCTCGGCCTGCAGGGAATTCCCGCGCAATCCGAATCCATCTGCGTGGGCCGCGACGTGGAGATTGCTCTCCTCACCGGCGCGCGCCTGCACATCGCGCACATGTCCACGTTCGGCTCGCTCGAATATGTCCGCTCCGCAAAGAAGATGAAGTTGCGCGTCACTTGCGAAGTCACGCCGCATCACTTCACGCTCACCGACGAGGATGTTCGCTACGACTCGCGCTACAAAATGAATCCGCCGCTCGCCTCGCGTTCCGATCGCGACGCGCTCATTGCCGGCCTCGCCGACGGCAGCATTGACGCCATCGCCACCGACCACGCCCCGCATCATGCGGCCAGCAAGGACGTCGAATTCGACCGCGCGCCATTCGGCATCACCGGATTCGAAACGGCGCTCGCGCTCGGCCTGAGCGAGCTCGTCCACCCGGGAAAACTTCCTCTCATGCGCCTTGTCGAACTTTTCACCACCGGCCCCGCCCGCGTTCTCGGCATGGAGCGAAAAATCGCCGCCGACGAGCCAGCCGATCTCACCATCTTCTCAACTGATCGCGAGTGGACCTACCGCGCCGCCGATTCCCCCAGCAAATCGCGCAACACCCCGTTCGACGGCCGCGCCTTCCGCGGCGCTCCCATGGCCACAGTCGTCGCCGGCCGCATCGCCTTCCGCCGCTAGCCGCCTTTGGTTCCGATCTTTTGGTTGCCCCACTTGTCCTGAGCAGAGCCGAAGGGTCCTCGTATTGTGTGGGTGGGGCTTTTGGAAAATTGCTCGGTAACATCGCGCCATTCGCGACAGGTTATGTAGCGGCCACCTTTACGTGGGCGCCTTTCGCCGCGCTGAGATTCGAAACAACCTCTCTTCATAGGCATCCGCTGGGGCACACCCGCACCCACCGATCTTCTGCCTTCCCTTTTCTATTTTCCGGTTTTCTGTGCGTCTCGGTGTCTCTGTGGCTCTTTAGTGCGTGGCAGGCTCTGACGCAGGATGCATCCCGTGTTGCGGCACTTCGTGGACGCCGCGCGCTGGCGGCTCCTGATAGAAGCGGAAAAGCTGGTTCAGCGGTCCGGCGCCCTTGCCGGTCTGGTACGATTTCTCAATCGCCTTCGTCACGTAAGCCTTCGCAAGGATCACCGCTTCGCGGAGCTGCTGCCCGCACGCGAGCTGCGCCGCAATCGCGGACGAAAACGTGCATCCAGTACCATGCGTGTTCGGGGTTCTCACGTGATCGCCGCCAAACATTTCGACTTCGGTCCCTTCGCACAGCACGTCAATCGGCTTATCGAGATGTCCGCCGGTTACGACCACGGCGCGCGCGCCCATTTCCAGAAGTTTCTGCCCCGCAGCCCTCATCCCAGCCAGATCCTTCACCTCAATGCCGGTCAGGAATTCCGCCTCGGGAATGTTCGGCGTGATCACGCTCGCGCGCTTCAGCAGTTCATCGCGTACGAATTTAAGACCTGCCTCATCGAGCAGTTCGGTGTCGCCCGCCGTCGGCCGTGAAACTGGATCGAGCACCACGTGCGCGAATTTGTATTTGTCGAGAAATTCCGCCACCACCGAGGCGTTCGCCCGGTTCGCTAGCATGCCGATCTTCACTCCCGCCAGCGTCGCGTCTTCGGCCAGCGCGTCGAGCTGCGCCCTCAGCGTAGCCGCCGGAGTCGCATGCACCGAAAGCACGCCTTGCGTTGACTGCACCGTGAGTGCCGTCACCGCCGCGATGCCGTAGCAATTGTGCGCCGCGAATGTTTTCAGGTCGGCCGCGATGCCCGCGCCGCACGAGGGATCGAATCCCGCGATGGTCAGAAGTATGGGAGGCACGCTGTGCCCGTTGCCCATGTGATGGTGGTGGCTGCTCAATTCTTGCGTTTCCTCCGCGCTAGACAAATATGCCGGCGACACCCTGTTCCGCTGGGCGTGCCGGCAAATGAAAATGTACGGTGTTGCGCCGTCGCGCGCAACAATAATTTTTCCGATGGGAGGAAACGCGGCGGGGAATATGAGAGACCCCGCCGATGGGGAATTACGGAAAGAGGCCGCGCACGAGAGTCGCATCAGCCACGCGCCCGACTGCGAGCACGTACGCACCGGTGCGCATGTGCGCGCGATGCTTGCGCATGGACTCGTGCACTTCGTGAAATGCGTGCCGCATCACCGTTTCGAGCTTCAACGTCACTTCCGATATGGGCCAGAAGAAACTCTGCAGATCCTGCACCCATTCGAAGTAGCTGACGGTCACTCCGCCCGCGTTGGTCAGAATGTCGGGCAGCAGCAGGATTCCCTTGCGCGCCAGAACTTCATCGGCGTGTGGAGTCGTCGGTCCGTTCGCGGCCTCGGCGACGATTTTCGCCTTGATCTGATCCGCGTTGTTCAGCGTGATCACATTTTCAAGCGCCGCCGGGACCAAAATGTCGCACTTCATCGTCAGCAGGTCGTCGTTGGAAATCCGCGAAGTGCCCGGCATGCCGACCACCGTGCCCGAGCGTTCCTTGTAGCGCATGGCCTTCAGCGGATCGATCCCGCGCGAATTGAACACGCCGCCGCGAGAATCGCTGATCGCGACCACGCGCGCCTTTTTCTCCGCAAACAGCCGCGCTACCTGCGAGCCGGTGTTTCCGAATCCCTGAATCGCCACGCTCGAACCGCGCAGCGACATTTTCTTCACCTTGCACGCCTCTTCCACGACCACCAGGCATCCGCGCGCCGTCGCGTCCTTGCGTCCTTCGGAGCCGCCGATCGAGACCGGTTTCCCCGTCACCACGCCGAGCGCCGAATAGCCCTTCGTCATCGAGTACGTGTCCATCATCCATGCCATCGTCTGCGAATCCGTATAGACGTCGGGCGCAAGAATGTCCTGTTCGGGTCCGATGATGGGCAGAATTTCAGAGGTGTAGCGCCGTGTCATTCGCTCGAGTTCCGGTTTGCTCATTCGCTTCGGATCGCAGATCACTCCGCCCTTGCCGCCGCCGAAGGGAATGTTCACCGCGGCGGTTTTCCACGTCATCCACATCGCCAGCGCCTTCACTTCATCCGGCGTAACGCCCGGGTGGTAGCGAAGCCCGCCCTTCGCGGGGCCGCGCGTCACGTTGTGCTGCACGCGATATCCCGTAAAAACCTTTATCTGCCCGTTGTCCATCTTCGTGGGGATGGATACTTCCAGCACGCGCTTCGGCGTGCGCAATATTTGTCGCAGTCCCGCGTCGAGCTTCAGGTACTCAGCGGCGAGATCGAATTGTATCTGCGCGATGCGGAACGGGTTCAAATCCTCGCGGGGTGCAATTCGGGGTACTGGTTGGGGGGCCGCCTTGGCAACCGTCGCCATCTTGCCTTCCTCCTGGGGTGGGAAGCTCTGCGCTGCTTCGAACCGCTTTTGTGTGCCTTCGGAACTGGCCGGGTGCTTGTAAGTCCCGCGAGAATCGAAGTTTAGCGAAGCGGCCAAGGATGTCAATGAAAACCAGTGTAAAAGCCGCGCGTCCGAGGCATACAAGTAACATATCTTGTCAGCCCCGTCGCCGCTATTCTCGTAAGTACTTGTAAATACGATTGTTAACTCATTCCCAGGAAGCGCTCAGATGGCTACGTTCTCGTTCTGCATGAGCCGCCGCATCCGACCGGCCCCATGGTCTTGATCGGCCGCGCGTAGCGCCGTGCCGTGAAATTTGGATGGATGATTTCGCCTCTTGCGCGGATTACACTCTGTGGGACGGATTATGGAGCGGGTCCCCCGGCCAAGGCTTGCCCTTTGGCCCGTTGCAATCCTGAGGAGGAAAGTGAACATGAAGAAAGCCATCGGTACGTTTGGTTTGCTCGCAGTGCTCTTCGCCACGCTCAGCCTGGCCACCATCGCCGACCAAAAGACGATGACCTGGACCGGCTGGATCAGCGACGATCACTGCGGCGCCAAGGGCATGAGTGCAGACCACAAGGCCTGCAACGCGACCTGCATCAAGAACGGCTCCAAGTACGTTTTCGTCAACTCCGCGGACAAGAAAGTTCTCGCCATCAAGAATCAGGACTCAGTCAATGGCGACAAGAACGTCGGCCAGGAAGTGAAGCTCACCGGCCACGTGAACGACGACGGCTCGCTCCAAGTGGACAGCATCGCCAACGCCAAGATGTAATTTCGCAGTTTCTGTTTCTTTTTACCGGGGTGCAGGCAAGAGGTTTGGGGCCTGCGCCCCGTTTTTTCCCCGCCCGGTTTCATGTAGCTCAGGTCTTCAGACCTGAGGCATTTCGGCCCAGGTCTTCCGGGTGCCCCACCCTTGGCTTTGTAAGGGTGGGTTCTTTGATTTGTGGGTCGGAGCTTCAGCTCCGACAAGGACAGATGGCGCGAAGCGCCTTCCAATGCGCCGTCTCTATCGCAGCAAGTACTTGAGTTTCTGCTCGTCTCCGCGCTTCTCAGTCCTTCGCTGGAATCTTCTCCGCCCCCATGTACGGCCACAGCGCCTCCGGCAACTTCACCGAGCCATCGGCCTGCTGAAAATTCTCGACGATGGCGATCCACGTCCGCCCGACCGCCAGCCCCGAGCCATTCAGCGTGTGCACGTACTCGCTCTTGCCGCCCTTCGGCTTAAACCGAATCCCCGACCGCCGCGCCTGAAACGCCTCCGTATTCGAGCAGGACGAAATCTCCATGAACTCGCCCGTTGACGGCAGCCACACCTCGATGTCGTAGGTCTTCGACGACGCAAAGCCCATGTCGCTGGTGCAGAGCTGCATCACGCGGTAGTGCAGCCCCAGCCGCTCGAGGCATTTTTCCGCGTTGCGCACCAGCTTTTCGAGCTCGTCGTAGCTTTGCTCCGGCCGCGTGAATTTGAAAAGCTCCACTTTTTGGAACTGATGCTGGCGCTTGATGCCGCGCGTGTCTTTTCCCGCCGCGCCGGCCTCGGACCGGAAGCACGCCGTCCACGCGCACACCTTGATCGGCAATGAATCGGCGTCGAGCGTTTCGTCGCGGTGGAGGTTCGTCAACTCCACTTCGGCGGTCGGCGTGAGCCACAGGTCCGTGCCTTCCAGATGAAACATATCGGCCGCGAATTTCGGCAGCTGGCCCACTCCGGTCAGCGCGGCCGTATTCACCAGAAACGGCGGCAGGATTTCCGTGTAGCCGTGCTCGCGCGTGTGCAGGTCGAGAAAGAAATTGGCGATGGCGCGTTCCATCCGCGCGCCCAGGCCCTTGTACACGGCGAATCGCGCGCCGGTCATCTTCTGCGCGGCCTCGAAATCCAGGATCCCGCAGCGCTCGCCGATCTCCCAGTGCGGCCGCGGCGCGAAATCGAATTTCGGCGGCGCGCCCGACCGGCGCATCTCCACGTTGTCCGCCGCGCCGTGCCCCACCGGCACGCTCGCATGCGGAATATTCGGAATCGTCATCAGAAAATATTTCATCCGCTCGTCCAGCGCCGCCACGCTCTCGTCGTCGGCCTTGATCTGCTCGGAAACTTGCTTCATCCGCGCGAGAATTTCCGAGGCGTCCTGCCCGGCTTTCTTCCGCGCGGCGATTTCCTCGCTCGCCTTGTTGCGGTCGGCCTTCATCCGCTCGGTCGAGGTGATGATCTTCCGCCGCTCGGCGTCCAGCTCGCGAAACGGCGCCAGGTCGAGCGCGACCCCGCGGTCCCGCGCCATCTTCTCGATCACATCCATGTGCTCGCGCACAAATCCCAGGTCATGCATAGGAGAAGCAGGATAACCGAAACGGCCCCGCAGTTACATAGGGCCGCACGGGCGGTAACATAGCGGCTAGCTCGACATAATTAGGAATGTCGCCACGACCGTGCTAGAAGAATGGGCCCGCCGCGTGGACAGTTTAACGATGTTACTATGCTAGGAGTTATCTCATAAACACATTCAAGTCATTTGCTGGTTGTGAGTTATGTGAACTAGCGTAAATCGGGAGCATGGACCTGACCGAAGCGCAGTGGGCCAAACTTACGCCCCTGCTTACTCCGAAGCGACGTCCCGACG
>JARLGK010000020.1 GCA_031296075.1 Candidatus Acidiferrales bacterium | reverse complement strand
CTGGCGCTCGTCGTAGAGATACTCAGGACCGATGAAACCGACCACGCTATTCACGATGAAAGGATCGAACACGCGAGCGACGCCGTACGCGCGAGCTTCGAGCGTCAGTTGATCCACGCCGTGGTGGGCTTCCGCCGAAAGCGCGCTTCCCTGCCCGGTCTCGAAATACATCACGTTCGTGCCTTTCCACGCCACATCGCGCGCGCGATGATGTTCGAGCGTGCGCTCGCGGCCCTCGCGCAACATTGAGATCGACACTCCAAAGCTGCGAATCGCCTTTTCGGTGCCGGCGATGGACTGGAACAGCAGATCGACGGGCGCTCCGCGTTCCATGGCCGCAAGCTGCGCGCTGATGTGCGCGAGGCAGCACGTTTGCGTGGGCACTTTGTACGTGTCGACGAGCCTGTCGAGCGCGCGGAGGATCGCACCGACCGTTTCCACCGAATCCGATGCGGGATTCACTCCGATCACCGCGTCGCCGCAGCCGTAAAGCAAACCCTCGAACGCGGCCAGCAGAATTCCGCCAAGATCGTCCACGGGATGATTCGGCTGCGCGCGGATGCCGAGCACGCCGCGCTCGCCCATGGTGTTGCGGCAGCGCGTCACGTTCCGGATTTTCGCCGCGGCGAGAACCAGATCCTTGTTGCTCATGATCTTGGCCGCGGCCGCCGCGATTTCGGGGATGATCGCGCGCTGAATTCGCTTCAGTTCCTTTTCGCCGGTCGAGTCGTCGAGAATGTGCTCGCGAAATTCGCCGACGGTCAGGCTCTTGAAGGGCTGAAACGCTTCCTGGTCGTAGGTCTCGAGGATCAGGCGGCTGACGTCGTCTTCGGCCGGATCGATCAGCGGTTGAGCGACGATTTCGGCAAGAGGCAAATCCGCGAGTTGGCGTTTGGCGGCCACCCGCTCGCGCTCGGACCGCGCCGCGATCCCCGCCAAATGGTCGCCGGACTTCTCCTCGTTCGCCTTGGCGAACACCTCGCGGAGATCGGAGAAGACGAATCGCTCGGGCATGACGGCGACTAAATGGTATCAGGTTTGAATGTAGCGCCGCGGCCTTCAGCGCGGTACGTACAACCCATCCCTCGCCTTCCGTCGTGCGCCGCGGCGGTGAGAGCAGCCGGGGGGAGCCCAGCGCCTACGCGAGGAATTTCTTCAGGGGTTCCCAATACCTCTCATACCATCCCGGATCGAGGTGGCTAAAATCACCTTCCGGGAAGCCCGTATGGTCCAGGACCACAATGGCCCCGGAACCATGTGCCTTCAGTTCGAACTTGACGATCGAGTAGACGCCGGGTTCCCAGCTGGTGGGCCGCCACGCCTGCACGATGCGCTGGCCGGACACGAGTTCGACGTTTCGTCCAACAATCAATCCGCCGAACATCGAGAATGCGCCGCCAGCCCTGGCATCGATCTCGGCCGCCAAACCGGTGAACTGGGCGAATTGCTTTGAATCCAGGAGCACCTCGTAAATCCGCTGCGGGCTCGCCTGGATGGGGATTTCCTGATGCAGATACGTGAGCAGGCCCGCCAGCCCGGAACTCTGCGTTTCAGCCATTTTCTGCTGGGTTTGTCCCCGGACGCTGGAACCGACGGCTAGGCCGCCTAATACGACGCCCACACCGGCGATCATTTGCCGCCGCGTCGGCATATTCGGCATCGAAACTGGATTTCTTCTCTCGCTCATGTTGATCCTCCCATTTTCAGTCTGCCCGCTGTGCCGTCATGACAACATGCGGCTAAAATATGTTCAAGATCATATTTTACTGGATGGGACATACTGTTCGGCGGATACTTCGTCCCACCGGAAACGAGGAGGGATCATGCCTTACGCCGATGGCCACCGCGCCGAGACAAAAGGGAAAATAGTTCGGAGCGCGCGCCGGCTATTCAACCAGCACGGCTTCGACAACGTTTCGATAGCTCAAATCATGGCCGGTGCGAGTCTCACGCATGGCGGCTTCTATAGCTACTTCAACAGCAAAAGTGACCTCTATACCGAGGTGCTGGGATGTTTCTTCACGGACCCGAATTGGAAGAATTGCTGGAAAGGCGTGGAAGTGGACCTGGCGTCCGCCGATGTGGGCCCGCAAGTCATCCGGGCGTATTTGTCCCGGCAGCATTTTGAAGACGTGGAGAACTCGTGCCCGATGGCCGCGCTGCCGAGCTACGTGGCGCGCAGTGGCAAGAGCACAAAGCGCGCCTTCGAAACCGTGTTCAATGCGATGGTGAAAGTGCTCGAGCGCGGTTCCGTCGAGAATGGCGCGCCTCGCCGGATCACCGCGCAGGCCACCGCCGCGTTGTGCGTGGGCGGCATGGTCGTGGCCCGGGCCATCGAGGATCGCGCACTTGCGGATGAGCTGCGCGATTCGTGCATGACGGTCGCGCTCAAGCTCGGGGGCTGGCTTACGTCGAGCAAATCCAAGAACGGAAAATCCAGGAGGGCTCGAAGGCTCGGTGCGGCAGCGCGATAGCTTTCGCGGGCCGCCATTCGGCGGTATGGCTCAAATGCCCTTCCGGGCCGGGCGCGATTCGTCTGTTAGAATGACTGCTTCGGATTGGCGCTGCGCAATTCATGATTTCACTTTTCGGAAAATCGGAACCCACGCTTCTCGACCGGCTGAAGCAGTCGGTCAGCAAGACGCGCACGGAGCTTTCCGCGCGCGTCGAGCACTTGTTGACCGGCAACCGGCCCGTGGATCCGGAGCTGCTGAAGCAGCTTGAATCGGCGCTACTGAGCGCGGACATCGGCGTGCGCACCACCAAGGAAGTGCTCGCATCGCTGCGCGAGCAGGTCAACGAGCACAAGATTGACGACGCGGAGCAGCTGAAGCAGGAATTGAAGCGGCAAATCGTGAAGATCCTCGTCGCGCCCGCGGCGAATTCCAGCGGCGGCGTGTCGAGCGCGCCCGTCAGCCAAGCAGCCGCCGGCGCGCCGCGAGTGATCTTCGTCATCGGCGTGAACGGCACTGGAAAGACGACCACCATCGGCAAGCTCGCGAATCGCCTGAAGAAAGAAGGCGCAAGCGTGATGCTTTGCGCCGCGGATACGTTTCGCGCCGCGGCCATCGAGCAGCTCGAAATATGGGCGCGCCGTTCGGGCGTTGAAATCATCAAACAGAAATCCGGTGCTGATCCTTCGGCGGTTATTTTCGACGCACTCTCGGCCGCGAGATCTCGTTCCGCCGATGTGGTCATCGTGGACACCGCGGGCCGCCTGCACACGAAATCGAACCTGATGGCCGAGCTCGACAAAATGAAGCGCACCGCCACGAAAGTAGTGCCGGGCGCGCCGCACGACGTGCTCTTGGTCCTCGACGCGACCACGGGGCAGAACGGCCTCAACCAGGCGCGCGAATTCTGGAGCCACGCGGGAGTCACCGGCATCGTGCTGACCAAGCTCGACGGCACGGCGAAGGGCGGCATCGTCGTGGCCATCGCGCGCGAGCTGAATCTGCCGATTCGTTTTGTGGGCACCGGCGAGCAGATTGACGACCTCGTGCCATTTGACGCGCAAACCTATGTCAATTCGCTCTTCGATTAGCAACGTGGACGCCGCATGGATGGATCGCGCGCTCGAACTCGCGCGGCGAGGCGCTGCGCTGGCGCACCCGAATCCGACGGTCGGCGCGGTGCTGGTGAAGAACGGCCGCAAAGTCGGCGAAGGTTTTCACATCTACTATCGCCGTGACCACGCCGAAATCGTCGCACTCAAGCAAGCTGGGACAAAAGCGCGCGGAGCGACGCTCTACGTTAGTCTGGAGCCGTGCTGCACCAAAGGTCGCACCGGGCCGTGCACGGAAGCCATCATCGCGGCCGGCATCAAGAAGGTTTACGCCGCCATGAAAGACCCGAACCCTCGCGTCGCCGGCCGCGGGCTGGCCCACCTCAAGCGCGCGGGCATCGAGGTTCGCCTCTGCGAAAATGAAACGGCTCGCGCGCAGGAAACGAACGAAGGATTTGCGAAGTGGATTCGCACCGGCCTCCCGTTCGTCACCCTGAAGACCGCGCTCACGCTCGACGGCCGGATTGCGGAGCGCGCGGGCAGCGCTACGACGCTCACGGGCAAGGCGTCCCGCGAAGCAGTCCAGCGGCTGCGGCATCAGTCCGACGCGTTGCTCACCGGGATCGGCACCGTGCTCGTGGACGATCCGCGCATGACCGACCGCACGGGCGAGCCGCGCAGGCGGAGACTGCTCCGCGCTGTGGTAGATTCGCGGCTGCGCCTGCCGCTTAAGTCGAAGCTGGTGCGCTCGGCGCAGAAAGATGTGATCGTCTTCACCACGCAGCGAGCCGATGCACCCAGGGCGCAAACGCTCGAGAGGGCCGGCGTCGAGGTCGTTTCCGTGCGCTCACGCGACGGCCACGTGGATTTACAAGCTGTGCTTCGCGCGCTGGGCAAGCGCGAGATTTTGAATCTGATGATCGAAGCGGGCGCGGAACTCAACGGCGCCGCGCTCGAGTCCGGGATCGTGGACAAGATGGTCCTCTTCTACGCGCCGAAGATCATCGGGAACGGCGGGGTGCCGATGGCGGGGATGTCGCCGCGTGGGTTTGCAAAATCCCCGGCGCTTCAGCACTTGACCGTGAATCACTGCGGCTCCGATTTTGTCGTCCAAGGATATTTTCACGATGTTTACGGGAATCACGGAAAACGTCGGAACGATTGACGCGCTCGAGCGCCGCGCCGATGGCGGTCGCCTGCGCGTGAATCTTGCGGGCGCGCGCGACATCTCCGCCGACTTAAAACTCGGCGACAGCATCTCCGTCAACGGCTGCTGCTTGACCGTCGCCGAATTCAGCGCGGAACATTTCGCCGCCGATCTTTCGGGCGAGACTTTGCGGCGCACGTCGTTCGGCGAAAAGAAGCCCGGCGATCTGGTGAATCTCGAGCGTCCACTCGCAGCGAGTGCGCGGCTCGGCGGACATTTCGTTCAGGGCCACGTGGACGGCATCGGCCGCGTCGCGAGACTCGCGCCGGAAGGGGATAGCTGGTGGCTCTCGGTCAGGGTGCCCGAAGATTTGCGGCGTTACGTCGCCGAAAAAGGTTCGATCGCAATTGACGGCATTAGCCTCACGATCGCGCGCTGGCACGGCGGCGTCGCGGACTTCGCCATCATCCCGTTCACGCACGCGCACACCAACGTCCGTGCGATGGCTGCGGGCAGTGCCGTAAACATCGAGTCCGATGTTCTCGCGAAATACGTGGAAAGTTTGCTCGCCGCGCGCTGACTACGGTTTGGCGGGCGCGCCTCGTCTTGATTTCTCCACGCGATACTCCTCCCACGTCAGGTAAACGATCAACAGGTCGAATACCGTCAACAGCAGGAGGGTTATCGAATGGGTGTGAGTGAATCGGTAGACTTGATAAACGCTGAACGCGCTGAAGACGCCGATGGCCAGCGGATAGGCCCAGAGTTCGTTCATCCAAAGAAAAGCGGAAAGCATCGCTTTTATCAGTCCGTGCGCGAGCAGATAAATGGACGCGAAAAGCGGGTCGCTGTGCGCGAATTTTTCGGAGGCATGAAGCAGGTGCGCCGCGATGAAATCGTGCGCATCGCGCGAAAGTTCATGCTGAAATATTCCCTGTAAACTCCCGCCTAACGACTCCGGCTTGACGAACCAGAGGAGCACGCCTCCGACCGCTTCCAGCAGACCGTCAATTCCCTTCACCGTAATGGCGGTGCGAAACGAGGCCTTCAGAAAGGAGAGCGAATTCATGGGCGATGGGTTGGCAGAACGCCTTTCGCGTGGAGCTTCTTCAAATTGAATGCGCAGTCTGCATCGCGGCTTCGCGGCGTTTTGCGCGCGCGCCGCGGAAGTACAAAATGAGGCCGATCCCGATTCCGCCGATGGTGCCCGCAATCAATTTCATCTCAAATAGCCACTTGCGCGCTTGCTCGCCGGGTGGAACGAACGACAGAGCGATCGCCACGAGAACCACGCAGAGCGCGAGCGATCCCGCGAGCCACACGCCGACTTTTCCTCCGGGGATCAGCACCGCGTCCTTGCTCGCCGCACGGTCGCCGACGTATGCCAGCCGGATGACCGCCATATAAACGTAAAGGAACGGGATGAAATACAAGATATTCGTGATGTCCACCAGAATGTAATAGGCGTTATTCGCGGTCTCATTGAGCTGAATCAAAAACAGGATCGCGCAGGATATTCCCGCTTGCACCAGCATCGCAATCCACGGTGTTTTCCACCGCGGATGAATCCTGCCAAATGCAGCGGGCATGTAACGGTCGATCCCGACGACAAACGGAATGCGCGCCACTCCGGCGACGGTGGCTCCCACGCCCCCGGCGTTGCCGAACACCACCAGGATCGCGGCGAGGATTCCAAAGAACGCGATGCGCAGCGTCGTCGAGCCGGCCGTCATCGCCTGAAACACGCCGCTCTTCGGATCCACCACGCCCGCCGGCAGAATCGCGAGCAGGGCCATCGTCGCCGCGATGTAGATCAGCACGATCATTACCGCTGAACCGAGGATGGCGCGCGGAAACGTCGTGCGCGGATCGCGGATTTCCTCGCTCATGGAGGACGCCAGTTCGAGCCCGCTGAACGCGAAGGCTATCTGCGGCCAGAAGTTCAGCGTGCCCCAATTCCACTGCGGCAAAATATTGAGCCACGTGAAATGCGTGGCCGCGCCGTGCGTGCGCCAGAGGTACACGCCCATGCCGACGAGCATCAGCAAGGGAATGTAGGTTCCCACGCCGCCCGCATTCTGCAGCCATTTGCCGATGCCCACTCCGACGATATTCAGCGCGACGGCGGCAAACAGCAGCAGGAACGCGCCCACCAGCAGGAACGTGCGATTCTGCGCGAGGTGCGCGGCGCCGGCGCCACCGACATAGGCGCACATCGCCACGCTGGCCATCAGCAGGCCCGGAAAATAGAAGAAGGTGTAAACCCAATACGTCCAGCCGGCGACGAATCCATGAAATTCGCCGAATGCCTTCTTGGTCCAGACGTAGAGGCCGCCTTCTTCGGGAAATCGCGTGGAAAGTTCGGTCAGGATGATCGTAGTCGGCAGAAAGAACAACACCGCGGCCAGGATCCAGAGACTGATCGAGGACGAGCCATTGTGCGCGGCGACTGCGATCCAGCGCGGGCCGAGCACCGACGCCACGTTGAACAGCAGCAAATCCCACGGCCCCATCGCGCGGCGAAGTTGCTTCTTGGGATCGGATGAGTTGAGTTCGGTCACGCAGTGGCGTCCAGCGCCGGAATCAATTCATCCTGCAGCAGAAAATTGCGAAGAAAGGGATCTTGCGACGCTTCCAGTTCCTTCCACGTGCCGAAAAATGAGACGCGGCCTTCCTGCAGAAATATAGCGCGGTCGGCGAGCTTCTTGCCCAGGTGCGTGTCGTGCGTCACCACGATCGATGTCTTGCGCAGAGTTTTCTTGAGCTTCAGGATCAGGTCGCTGATGTGCCCCGCCATCAACGGATCAACCATCGTGGTCGGCTCGTCGTAAAGTATCGCCTCGGGCTCTTCCGCCAAAGCGCGCGCGATGGCCACGGCGCGCTTTGTGCCCGTGCTCAAGTCGGCGGGCAGGTGGTCGGCAAATTCCGTAACCTCGAGCATATCGAGCAATTCCGTCACGCGCCGGTCGATTTCTTCCGGACTCCCTGCGCCGCTCCGGCCCACCAGTGGAAACGCCACGTTTTCAGCCACGGTCAGCGAATCGAAAAGCGCGCCCGACTGAAAAACCATCGTCACGCGCCGCCGGATCGCCGCGAACTGCGTTTCATTGAAGCCGGTCACATCCTGCCCGGCGACCACGATGCGTCCCTCATCCGGCTCCAGAAATCCGAGCAGCAGTTTCAGCGCCACGGATTTGCCCACGCCGCTGCGGCCCATGATCACGGCCGTCTCGCCCTGGTCCACGAAAAAGCTCACGTCTTTCAGGACGGAGTTGTCACCGAACGATTTCGAGACGTTCTTGAATTCGAGGTAGTGGCCGCTCATCGTCTTTTGTGAAGCTGTTTAGTGGCGCTCCGTGCGTCGCGACTCGGCGCCGTCCGCGCCCCCGCCCAATCGCGCCCTGGCTTCCTCGTAATCCCCGGGCGAGTTCATATTCTTGAACAGGAGACCCTCGGAATCAAAGGCTTTCCATTCCGCGGGTTCGATGAGTTCCACGCGCACGTTCTCGAGCGCGTCCGTCACCTTTCTGGTGCCACGCGTGAGCGCGCCGCGAATCTCGGGCTCGGCGCGTTCGTGATACATCGCGCAGAGCGGCTCCGCGCCAAGCGCGTTCATCGGAAGCACCGCGTCCGATTGCGACGCCAGAGCGCGCGCGGCGACATATTCCAGCCAGGGCTTCGTGAGATACGGCAGGTCGCACGCCACCACGAGACTCCACGGCGCGCTCGATGATCGTAGCGCTGTCGCAATGCCGCCCAGCGGGCCCGCGCCCGGCCAATCGTCGCCGATCGTCCGCAAACCGAGCGCGCGAATCGCCGTCCCATCACCGATCACTGTCGGCGGACCAACAACGGACTCGACCAGCCTCGCCGTGCGCACAATCAGCGGCATTCCGCCCAATTCGAGCAGCGCTTTGTCGCGCCCCATCCGCGAGCTTTCGCCCCCGGCCAATATGAATCCCGCAATGTCCGATCTCGAATTCATTTTCTCAATATCCGCCCAACTTCGCCGCCGGTTCTCCCCGTTCGGGCGTAGCACCGCTACGCCCGGCAAACGTGCTTGTCACCGCCGCGCCATTCAGCGCCGGTTTCGTAGCAGCCACCTTCAGATGGGCGCCGTTGACTTCGTCGCAAGTTCTCCGCTGTTCACCGCTTCTCTGTTCTGTTTCCTTTGTTTCCTCCGCTTCCTGTGCGTCCTATTTCCCCGGCCTCCTAATCCCCAGCTCACGCAATTTTTCCTGCAGACTCTGCCGATGCAGCCCAATTTCCGCGGCCACCTGCGAAACATTCCAGCGGTGTTCCTCGAGCTTCCGCTTCAAATACGTGATCTCGAATTTTCTCTTCGCCTCCCGGAAATCGGCTTCGCTCAGGAACGAGTTCCCTTCCCCGTCGCGCTGCACGCCGACGGCGCTGGCGTTGTCGCGAACTTCTTCCGGCAAATCCGCCGCCGAGATTTCATCGCCCTTGCTGAGGACCAGGGCGCGCTCGAGCGCGTTGCGCAGCTCGCGGACATTCCCAGGCCAATCGTACCGGCGTACGCGCTCCATCGCCTCGCGGCTCAGACTGGCGCGCCGGTTGTGGCGTGCGCCCAACTGCGCGAGGAAACTCTCGGCGAGCAGCGCGAGATCATCCTTATGCGCGCGAAGCGGCGGCAACTCCAGCGTCACCACGCGGAGACGATAGTACAAATCCTCGCGAAAGCGGCCCGCCGCAATTTCCGCGGCCAGATCGCGGTTCGTCGCGCTGATGACGCGTACGTCCACCTCGATCGAATGCGACCCGCCGAGCCGCTCGATCTTGCGGCTCTCGAGCGCGCGCAATACTTTCGCCTGCGTCACCGGATTCATGTCGCCGATTTCGTCGAGAAAAAGCGTGCCGCCGGACGCCATCTCGAATTTTCCCTTGCGCTGCTGGGCGGCGCCCGTGAACGCGCCCCGCTCGTAGCCGAAAAGCTCCGATTCGATCAGGTTTTCCGGCAGCGCCGCGCAGTTTACGGCGACCAGCGGTTTTTCGGCGCGCGGCGACCGCGCATGAATTTCCTGCGCGAGCAGCTCCTTGCCCGTGCCGCTCTCGCCCAAAATCAGGACGGTCGCGTCGGTGGGCGCCACGCGATCCGCCATCTCGAAAACGCGCCGCATCGCCGCCGAGCTACCGAGCATTCTTCCAAATTGTCCTTCGGCCACCAGTTCGCGGCGCAGGCGTTCGTTTTCCGCGCCAAGCTCGCCGAGCCGGACCAGATTCGTCACCCGCCTGCGCAGCTCCTCGATATCGAATCCTTTGACGATGTAATCCGCCGCGCCGCTCTGCAGCGCTTCCACAGCCGTGCGCGCCGTATCGAGCGCCGAAACGATCAGCACAGGCGTCTCGTCGCCGCTCGCCCGCAGCGCGCGCAAAAATGCCAGTCCGTCCTCGCCCGGCATGATGAGGTCCAGCAGAATTAGGTCGAAGCTCTGCTTCGCCACGGCCTCGCGCGCAGCGCTTGCCGAGCCAGCTTCGACGATCTGGTAGCTTCCCTCCAGCGCCCGGCGCATTCCGTACCGCGCGGCGGGTTCGTCATCCACGATCAGAATCGTTCGCATTGTCCTCTCAAAGGCTTTCGTAGGGGCGTAGCACTGCTACGCCCGGCGCACTTGCTTGGCAACCGCAACCCATTCGTCACTGCCGTCATTCTGAGCGGAGCGTCCCGACGCCCTTTCTTTCCCGCCGATGGCGGCTCGGGACGCGAAGTCGAAGAATCTCTCTTCGAGGTCCGCAACGTGCAGCACGTCAGCATCAGCACCCTGCTCCTAAGATTCCGTGCTCAGTCAAGACTAACCAAACAGGTCGCTCATCTACTTCAAGGTTGTCGGTAGCAAAATACGAAATCGCGCACCCTTTCCTCCGTCGATCGGACTCTCGCACGACATCGTGCCGCCCATTTCATCCACGCGGCGGGCCACGATGGCAAGCCCCAGCCCGGTTCCCGTAGCCTTGGTCGTGAAGAACGGCTGAAAAATCCTCGATCGCAGCTCCGCCGAAACTCCCGGTCCGCGATCTTCCACTTGAATTTCGAGATGATCGCCGCTGCGCGCAAGGCCAATCCGCACGCGTCCACCGTCCGGCTGCGCCTCAATTGCGTTCACGATCAAGTTTGAAAAAACTTCGCTCAGCGCCTCCTCCGACGCGAGAACCGAAACTTCGTCCTCCGGGCCGTCGAATTCAAGGATCACGTTCCGCCGCTCGGCGTCGTGCCGGAACAACGCCGCGGTCTGTTTCGCGAGCGCCACGGCAGCCACGCGCTGGCCGTTCACCAAAGGCTTGGCGAAATTCAGCAACTGCTTCAGCTTCGCGCTCATGCGGTCGATTTCGCCCACCACCAGCGCGCAATCGTGGCGCAGATCGGCCGGCAAATCCGGTTTCTCGAGCTGCACTTGCAAAACCGTCTTCATCGAGCTGAGCGGATTGCGCAGATTGTGCGAAACGCTCGCAGCCATCTGCCCCAGCATGGCGAGACGTTCGCGATCCGCCAGTTCGCGCTCCAGCCGTACTTTTTCTTCGATCAAGCGGCAAAGATCGGCCATCGGTGGCAATTGCTCGGCGAGAAACTCCAACCCCGCGGATATTTCGCCGGTCAAGTACGAGCCGGTCGAAGCGGCTTCGAGCAAACCGACTTCCTGGTGATCCTTCATCAGAGGCATGCGCACCACGTGACCCAGCCCGCCCGGAGATTCCAACCCCTTCTGCGACGCATCGCGCGGAATTGATATGCGCACGGCCCCGAGCCCGAATTCCTCGCGAATCCGCTGCTCGGCGTGCGAAATCAATCGCGCCAGATCGCCGTGCCGCGCCTCCTGCTGCAAATCCAGCGTCAGATTCTGCAGCCCGCTCATCCGCTCGCGAAACCGCCGGTACAAGATCGGCCCGATCGCCCGCTCCAGCGGCTCAAACAGAAAAATCAGCACGAAAAGCAGAATGCTGGCCGTGGCCTCCGGCGGCAGAACCGGCTCGAGCCAGCCGCTCACCCTTCGCACCAGCGAGAGATAGAGCAGCGCAAGAACCGTGGCCGAGAGCGCGTACACCAGATTCCTCTGCGCCCCAAAATCCAGGAAGTTGTGCTTCAGCATGTAATAAATCAGCACGGCCCCCGGCAATACTCCGGCTACTACGCTTGCTGTGGCCATCAGGTCGGACAGAACGGAAGACGCAGCTTCCGTGTAGAGCGTGCGCGCCATGAAAATGGCGAACATCAGACATGAAATGGAGAAAAGCAGCTTGGCCAGGTTTCGCGCTCGATGGTTGCGCTCGGCGCGGAAAACTGCGAATTGCATCAGCGCGGCCACCACCGCACAAGCCGCGAGGTTCCCGAGCGGGTCGGTGTTCGCGAAGTTCGCAAGTGCCGGGCCAAATCTAATACCAAACTTGTGCGACATAACTGCTACAAAGATCAGCTGGGCCGGAATTAGCAGGTACACAAGGGCGACCGCGGCCCAAGAACTCTTCCCGAGGCGTTTCTGTCGCACGAGGCCCATGTATTCAACATGGCTGTGAAGGATCAATGGCAGGAGGAATATCAGGCCAGAGGCAACCAGAAGATTCGCAAACCGCTGAGTGGCCGCGGGCGGCGCTCCATACTGGATTACTGCGTTAACTTCGAGCAGTCCGCCCGCATATATGGCGAACAGCGAGAGGATTAGAAGAAAGAGCAGCCGCTCAAACCGCCGCGGCCGGCGATGCCCCAAAATCAGCGCCAGCAGGAAGAGATAGACGAGCGTCCCGGCAGTCAGCGCAATCAGTCGAACGTAGAAGAGCAGAGCCACCTGGTGCCTCTTGGCTACGAATTCTAGCTCCAGCTCCAAGGCAACTCAATGACCAAGTGTCGGAAAAATCGGACATATCTCATAGCATTGATTACAGGCAAGTTATAATCAAGCCTCGGACGGACCGGCGGAGACGCACCGATAGATTTTTCTTTGACCTTCCATCACTTTTTGTTATATTAGCACTCGCCTGACGTGAGTGCTAATCGTGCTCGTCGCCAAGCAACACTCAGCAAACCATCCCGTCCCGACTATTCGGGACTCGGGACCATCGGAGGAATCGCAAAAATGGCTGTCAACATCACGCCTCTCCACGACCGCGTGCTCGTGCGGCGGTTGGAAGAGAAGGAACAAGTAAAGGGCGGAATCATCATCCCCGACACGGCGAAAGAGAAGCCGCAAGAGGGCGAAGTGGTCGCCGTAGGCGCCGGCAAGCTGAACGAGAAGGGCGACCGTATCCCGCTCGACGTCAAAGCGGGAGATCGCATCTTGTTCGGGAAGTACTCCGGAAACGACATCAAGATCGACGACGAGGAATACATGATCCTGAAGGAAGACGAAATCCTCGCGAAGATCGGCGGCTCGGCCAAAGCGGCGGGCGGCAAAAGGTAACTCCCACCGTCGTCCGCGCTAGCCGGCGGACGATGGCGGGCCAGATCCGGCAATCCCGCTGAGGCGGGTGGCCGCGGATAAACATCCAAAGAAACCGAAGAGGAGAAAGAGATATGGCAAAGCAAATCGTAACTGGTGAGAATTCGCGCCAGGCGATTCTACGCGGCGTCAATGCACTCGCGGACGCCGTGAAGATTACGCTGGGCCCGAAGGGGCGCAACGCGGTTATCGAGAAGAAGTTCGGCGCGCCGATCATCACCAAGGACGGCGTGACGGTAGCGAAGGAAATCGAGCTGCAGGATCCGCTCGAGAACATGGGCGCGCAGATGGTGCGTGAAGTCGCCTCCAAGACGTCGGACGTCGCGGGCGACGGCACCACCACGGCGACCGTGCTGGCCCAGGCCATCTTCCGCGAAGGCGTGAAGACGGTGGCGGCCGGCGCAAGCCCAACGGCTCTCAAGCGCGGCATCGAAAAGGCCGTGGAAATAGCCGTCGGCGAAATCGCCAAGTTCCACAAGGACGTCAAGGGCGACATGATCGCGCAAGTCGGAACGATCAGCGCCAACAACGACAAGCAGATCGGCTCGATCATCGCCGAAGCAATGAAGAAGGTGGGCAAGGACGGCGTCATCACCGTTGAAGAATCCAAGACGATGGAAACGACGCTCGAAGTGGTCGAAGGTATGCAGTTCGACCGCGGCTACCTCTCGCCCTACTTCGTCACCGACCCGGAGCGGATGGAGTGCGCCATCGAAGACGTCCGCATCCTGATCCACGAGAAAAAAATCAGCTCGATGAAGGACCTGCTTCCCCTGCTCGAGCAGATTGCCAAGATGGGCAAACCCCTGCTGATCATCGCGGAAGATGTCGAAGGCGAGGCTCTCGCAACGCTCGTCGTCAACAAGCTCCGCGGCACGCTGCAGTGCGCTGCCGTCAAGGCTCCCGGCTTCGGCGACCGCCGCAAGGCCATGCTCGAGGACATCGCCACCCTGACGGGCGGCAAGGCCATCACGGAAGATCTCGGGATTAAGCTCGAGAACGTGAAGGTTGAGGACCTCGGCCGGGCCAAGAAGATCACCATCGACAAGGACAACACCACGATCGTCGAAGGCGGCGGCAAGTCCACCGAAATCGAAGGCCGTGTGCGGCAGATCCGCGCGCAGGTCGAGGACACCACCTCGGACTACGACAAGGAAAAGCTGCAAGAGCGCCTCGCGAAGCTCGTCGGCGGCGTGGCTGTGATCAAGGTAGGCGCAGCGACCGAGATGGAGTTGAAGGAAAAGAAGGCTCGCGTCGAAGACGCCATGCACGCAACGCGCGCGGCAGTCGAGGAAGGCATCGTTCCCGGCGGCGGCGTGGCTCTGGTTCGCTGCATCGCGGCTCTCGAAAAGCTCAAGCTCCAGGATGATGAAGCCATCGGCGTCAACATCGTGAAGCGCGCTCTCGAGGAACCCATGCGGCAAATCGCTCTCAACGCCGGACAGGAAGGCGCTGTCATCGTCGGCCGCATCCGCGAATCGAAGGACGATAATTTCGGCTTCAACGCGGAAACCGAAGAATATGGCGACCTCGTCAAGGCGGGCGTTATTGACCCTGCCAAGGTGACTCGTCTGGCTCTGCAGAACGCCGCTTCGATTGCCGGCCTGATGCTCACGACCGAAGCTCTGATCGCGGACATCAAGGAAGAGACGAAGGCGGGCGCAGGCGCGGGCGGTGGCGGCGGTATGCCCGGTGGCGGCGGCATGGGCGGCATGTACTAACCCAGGCCAGCCTCACAAGCCTCAACTCAGCTAAATCAAAAGGGCGTCCCGGTTGAATCCGCCGGGACGCCCTTTTCTTTTCCGCACGGGTGCAAGACGGGGCGTTAGCACGCGGCTTTGAGTGCTGTTACGGGCATTTCTTCTCGGCGGCGCCGTTTTCTTGACATTTTCGCCCCCTCAGCTACGATGAAAATAGAATTCAGTCCCATCCTGGAGGGTTGAGCCGTGAACATCAAAATCCACGATGCCGCCCTTGAGGCCAGAATCCAGAAGCAGCTTCAAGCGACTGGGTCCGCCAGCGTTGAGGAAGTGTTGGTCCGTCTACTAGAGACCCAGGAGGAACAGGATCGCTGGCTTTTGGAGAACCGGGACACGATCAACTCGCAGATCAGGCGCGGCATCGCTCAACTCGACCGCGGCGAAGGAATCCCAGAAGACCAATTGGATGCTCATCTGGCAAAACTGAAAAACAAAGCCTAAATGAGCGTGCGCTACATCCTTGCGCCGCAGGCTGCGCTCGATGTCTTCGAAATCTGGCAGTACGTCAAAGAACAAACTAGCGTTACGATAGCGGACCGCGTCGAATCGGCCATTCGGGAAAGGATGGCTTTCTTGGCGGAGAATCCGGGCGCCGGACACCACCGCAAGGATTTGACGGAAGCGGACGTGAAGTTTTTCCCGGTTTATTCCTATTTGATCGTCTATCGGCCCGAGACGAAACAGTTTAACCGTGTCGGGCGCATGCCCCGAATAATGATTGTTGGCGAAAGCAGATCCCTCGTCGGCCAGGATGCGGCCTCGCTCGGGTCCGGTGGCTGGACTCCGGTGGAGTCCACCGGACTCCCGAAACCGGAGATGACAACCCTAATCCGATTATCACCAAAGGCAGCATGGACTTTGCTCCCTTAAGCAGGCTTACGTGCCAATTTCGGGCGCTGGCGGCGAGTGTGATAGCTCAAGGCCACAGCAAGGCGCCCGGCTGACACATTCGACTCCGCCACCGGAGGAGTCTCAGTGCAAGAAGGCGGCCGATACAAAGCCAACGTCAAATACGCAAGTCCAAGGCGCCCGCCTGAAGGCGGCCGCTACAAACGCGACGGCAAACGCCAGAGTCGCCAGTCCACAGGGATACCTCCGTCTTAGCGCTTGAAACCCGAGACACAATTGTGCTCGTAGGGCGGGGCTGCCGTCCGGCCGAGCTTCGGTTGCGCTTCGGCTGGGCTTTGGATGCGCTGCGGGCGACCCCGCGCTACCGCCTACGGGCGTTCTTGGGAGGCTTTGGGCGATGCAGAAGCGACCATTACACGAGAAGGGCCACCGGCCGACGCAGCGGGAGAAGACGGCGCGGTCGTTCCGAGCGTACGTGGAGCTGCTGGACGCGGCGGAGTATATGAAGGCGAAATTGAGCTTTCAACTGGAGTCGTTTGACTTGACCATGCAAGGTTTCCGGCTGCTGGAGATGCTGTACCGCGAAGGGCCGGTGACCGTGCCGGACGCCGCCGAGAAGCGCGGGTGCAAGCGGCAGAACATGGACGCGATCGTCGCGCGGCTGGAGAAACGCGGATGGGTCGAACGGGCGGTGGTGAGGCGTCCTCCGGCGGAGATCCCGGAAGGCCATCTGCCGAAGGCCATGCGCGGCAAGCAGCGAGAAGGGCCGCGTGTCGCCATGGTGAGGCTGACGAAACTCGGGACGAAATTCATGGGGACCGTCTTTCCGCGGCACGCGAAGACGGTGAAAGCGTGGATGCGCGCGCTCGACGGGCGCGAGCAGGAGTCGCTGAGCCACATATGCGCGAAGCTACGCGAAGGACACTTCTTGAAATTTGTCTCGGAGATCACGCACCTACACGAGGGCGACGAAGGAGAGGAGGACGTTGTATTTCAATGTTAACGGATTGAGATGCGGGTGTAGCAGGCCGAACTTGACGAAAACGCCGAACCTAGTTCTATAATGTGCGTATCGGCGTTCTTGCCGAGAAGGAGGTGATCCCTGAGGTATACGAATACTTGATTCATCTGTAGAGGAGGCGCGTGTGATTTTGCCATGCGCCTCTTTTTTTTCTGCTGCCCCCTAAGATTTGCCCAATTTTGCAGAATATAGACAGACTGCCATGTCAGCGGTGACTTTCCCTCCAGGCTTCTTCTTCAGCCGGCATGTCGCGAATTTCCTCACGGACCTTGACCGGCGACGCGGACGGATGGTAACAATCACGAGCGAAGTGGAAGATGACAGCACGGAGAAATTACATGAACTTTTCATTCGCAAGAAAACTACTTCGCTATTCATGTATCGCAGCGACGGCACTTTTCGGATTGGCGTCGCTCTCGTGGGCGCAGAGCTCACCGCTCGGCGGTGGCGCCGGCTCAAGCGTCCCGAACCAGAGTCAGGTTGGACAATCGGGCGGCACGATGAACGATCAGCTGCAATACGGAACCATGGGCCACGAAGTCGAACGGGAGCAAACCAGTGCGTTTCAGGCATTCTCCAAGGAACGCGATCCTGCTAAGAAGATCCAGAAGGGACGAGAGTTTCTGATGAAATATCCAAAGAGCTCTTTCGTGCAACAAGTGGACGCGGGCTTGATGGATACCTATCGCACGCAGGCGGATTGGAAGAATGAATACGCCTATGCGGACCGCGCGCTGGTGCTGAACCCGAAGGATGTGGACGTGCTGACCACGGTTGGATGGACGATTCCGCACGTTTACAATCCAAGTGATTCAGACGCGGCCCAGGAATTGCAAAAGGCGGAGACGTACGCGAAGCAGGCGATCGAGATTCTGGCGACGATGCCGAAGCCTCCGGATTTGAAAGATGCGGAGTTTGCCGCAGCCAAAGCCAGAAGAACCTTTCAGGCGCACAGCGCCCTGGGTCTCGTTTATTTCCGCCGTCAGGACTATGACAACTCAGCGAAGGAGCTTGAACTAGCCACGAAGGATAATCCCACGCCTGACCAGACCGATCTGTTTGTTCTGGGCGCGGATTTGCAGAACTTGAGTCGGTTCAGCGAAGCGGCGGAGGCCTACGGCAGATGCGGCCAGAGCGCGGGAGCCTTGCAGGATCGATGCAAGCAGAGCGCAGACGCGGCGAAGGCGCAGGCGGATCAGTCGAAGCCGAAATAATTCAGGATCGCACACGACAGAGGTTGATGATAAAGAGCGCGCCCCGATGCCGTTCGGCGGGCGCCCTCTTCATTTTGTGACGTCGAGATCGAGCAGGCTGCGGTCGGGCAGCGTCAGCGCCCACCAGCAGAGCGTGCCGAATACCGGCACGATTCCGGCGAATAGAAACGCGTTGGCGTAATGCTTCATGTCGAACATGTGACCGAGGCTCGGCAGCACCATCGCCACCAAAGCGGACCACGAGCCCGCGCCAATCCCCGCGACGAGGCCCGTCTGCTCCTTGGGATAGACCATCGCGCTCGTGCGCAGCGAGACCACCACGTATCCGGACGCGATGAACATCGCCCAGAACATGAGCGCCAGCACGACAGCCGAGTTCCGGAATTCCGGGACGGCGATGAGCGGCAAGCCGAGCGCGGCGAATGTAAACAGCATCCACGATGGCCGGTCGTTGCCCGCCGCGAAGCGGTCCGTAAACCAGCCCCAGAAAAAATAACCGATTTCCCATCCCAGCGGCGGCAGCCACAGGACTCGCCCGAGTTCGCCTTGCGTAAAACCGAGCACTTGCGAAAGGTAGAGCGGCGCGAGATACAGAATCAGCCCGATCGGCAGCGCGCACACCCCGTAGGCTGCGACGAGACTCCAGAATCTGCGCTCCAAAGGATTCGGCAGCGTGATCCGCTGCGTTTGCGTGCCGTGCGACTCGGCGGAAAAATCAACCGTCCCGCGCCACATCAGTACCCACACCAAGCCCGCCACACCGGTGACGATAAAAGCTTTGCGCCAGCCGTACGCCAGCGCGATAGGCGTGACGATTAGCGGCGTGATGATCGCTCCGAGCGAGCCGCCGCTATACGCCACCGCGATCCCGCGCGATTGCTGCTTCGCCGGCAGCCAGTCCATGGCGGTGCGCAGGCCGCCGGGAAACGTGGCGCCCTCGCCAAATCCCAGAATCGCGCGCGCCACCGCGAAACCGAGAAAACCCGAGAGGACCGCGTGCGCCCCGCAGGCAATCGTCCATATGGTGACTGCGATCGTCATGCCGCGGCGCAGGCCGATGCGATCCAGAATCGCGCCCCACATCGGATTCCCCAGCATGTACGCGAAGCTGAACGCGCTGACGATTTCGCCGTACTTTTCGGCGTTCAGCTTCAGGTCGGCGAGGATCATCGGCGAGAGTACGGCGAGGATTTGCCGGTCCATGTAGCTCAGCAGCGAGCAGGCCAGCATCATGGTTACCGGCCACCAGGCATGCCAGGCGATGCGCGGCGCGGCGTCCGACGCAGGATGCGGCGAATTGTTCGCGGGCTGGCCCGAAGGTGAATCGGTTGTCTGCGTCATCGTGTGAGGGACCAGGGATGATACCTCACGCGAACTATCGCGATCCTCTGTCTTTTGGCTCGGAGCTGGAGTTGCCCATGTCGAGGACGACTTTCCAGCGGCCGTCTTTCTGCTTCTTCCAGATCGTCGCGTACTTGCCGTGCTCGACGGCGGGCTTTCCGTCTTTGCCGATCGAGCGGAATTCGTAATTTCCGAAGGAGTAGGCGAGATCGCCCGACTCGGAGACGTCAACATGAACGGGCGTCCACGTGAGGCGATTGTTCTTGTCGTTCAAGAACGTCATCGTTTTCCCGATGCTTTCCTTTCCGAGCAGCATCTGCGCGCCGTCGGGAAGCTCCACGGCGTCCTCGGCGTAGAAGGACATGTAGCCGTCGGCGCCTTTTTCAGCCGCTGCGGCCATCATGGCGGCTTCGAGCGCGCGAATTTCCCTTTCTCTCGCGCTGATCGTCGCTCGATCAGGCTGTTGCTGTGCGCCGCGCGACGTCGGCAGCGAAAGCAGGAGAACGGCGGCGAGTAGCAGCAGAATTGTTTTCATGGCGACCCTCCATTTACGCGCAAATGATTCCCCGCATTTTACCTGGGTGGAGTTGGCACGGGGCAGACATCCCTGACCGCGAAATTACCAGTCGAATCGAACGTGTCCAGCCGGGAAGATTCCTGACACTTCAGACCGGGG
>JARLGK010000170.1 GCA_031296075.1 Candidatus Acidiferrales bacterium | reverse complement strand
GATCCGTTGCGGAATTCAGGCCCGAGCCGGCTGGGTCTTGGGCGGCGCGCCGATCAGCTATCGCGAGATCGAGGAAGAAACGGGATTCAACGTCCGCACGCTCGAGCGCTGGATGCACACGCTGCGGCGCCACGGCTATATCCAGACGGAAGCGGCGCCCGCAGGCATAGTCGTGCGAATCACGAAGGCGAAGAAATTTCCACAGGCCGGCCGCAAATTTGCGGAGGGTGTACGCAGAGCTGCGGGCGGTGTCACGCAAAATCGCGTAGCAAACCAGGGCAATCCCGTGTGGAATCAACAGGCTGCGGACGGGATAGGTAGTTCATCCGTAGCTCGATCACAAGAAGAATCAAGATCCTCGGATATCCACAGGGATTTCCACAGAAAACTTCAAAATCAAACGTCTCAAGGCCAATTCTCAAATTCAAAACCTTCCGGTTTAGATCAAATACAGAATCCAAACCGCTGCTCCGAATCCGACTTTCCGGCCAATCCGCACCTCCAGCAGCAAAACAGATTTTTCCTCGAGGCGCGCTTGCGCCAGCAACTGCTCCGAGCGGAGCGCGAGGAAGCCGTGCGGCGAGAGCTCTCCGTGGGCAGCGGCCCGGAGGTACCACGTTCATGAGCGCACGCATGAAATTGCGCCGGGAAGTGGGCCGCGGCGGGTTCATTCCGTCCGGATGGCAATTGGCCTGGTACGAGCCGCGCCGCCGCATCGGCGTGTATTACCCGGCGCCGCTGCATTGGCTAATGCGCGCCGTACGCGAGCTTGTCTATCGGCTCGGCGTTGCCGTACGCGCGCCGGGAATCGAGCGGTCGCAGGTGTTCGATATGCAACGCACGCACCGCGAGCGCCAGCGCCTGGCCGACGAATACGCGCGCGGATATCTCATCGGCTGGCGCGAGTGCTTCCACGCGTGCCTCGAGGTTGTGGAGGAGGAACTCACGCGCTCGGACGACGTGTGGGAGATCGGCGATCTGCTTACCGATACTCCGAAACTGCCGAGGGACAATTAACGATCGGGCCAGAAACGCGATTTCGCGCGGGAGGGCGCACTCCATGAAATCCACCGACATATTTGATGAATGCCACGGGCGCTATCGCGGCTTGCGCGAGTGGTTGGCGGACTCGACCGGCGCAGTGCGCTCGCTGGATTTCGAGAAGCCGTCGGCGGGCTATCTGTGGCGTCCGGACCGCGCCCGCGCGTGCGAGCACATCGCCGATTTCGAACGTATCGGGCGGCACGCGCTGCGGCGGCCAGAATGGAGGGGGAGACTGAAGCTCTTCAATGTCTATTTCCTGCGCGGCGCGGAGTACCGGCCGGCGATTCGCCTGGTGGGCGTGGTAGAGGGAACGTTTGACTATTGGTATCGCGAGGTCAAGAGGGCGATCGGCGCGGAATTTTCACGCACCGGGCTATATCCGCCATCGAGATATTTCAATGGTCGATAAGCCGCGGCCTTCGCCATAGCGGGAGCCAGCGGTGCGCCACGATTGTTCAACGGCGATTTTTGCTGGATCCGAGCAGCAGGGAGCGAATCAGGGGGAGGCCCATCGTGAACGGCGCAAAGAGTACGTTCTTCATCAGAGTTGAGCGCTGTTCAAGCCGCTCGCGAGCCGCATCGGTTTCGGACTTCTTCACGGCGACGACCGCGCTGATATATTTCAGAAAATCAACGCCGCATTTGTCGCACTGGCCGCCGTGCCGCTGTTCGTGCTTGCATGAAGGACACTCGTAGCGCAGCGTGGCATGGCATCGCGGGCAAAACCGCGCGATGTCGCGTGCTTCGGCGCTGCATTTCGGGCATTTCATATCCTGATTTTACCGGGATGCGCGCGCGCCGACGGAACGGAAAGCGTTCGTTGCGTTCACAGCGTTAACACTGGCCTGGCGGGCAGGTGGTTTGGCGCAACCGGGCCGGTCCGCGTGCGAAATCACGCGCTGTGCGAACGATTACCAGGAAGTGCGAAAACGTATCTTGGGCGAATAGCTGGCGCGCTTCGTACCGTTGCTCGCGCAGCCCTTGCGCGAGGCGTCGCCGGGGCGCGCCGGCGCGGCCTGCTCCTTGGCCTGGCGGGTCGGCGCGAGCAATCGCACCACGTGGCCGAGGCGTTCCTGGCGATACGGCTTGGCAATGCAGACCACCGCGCCCAGCGCGTGGGCGTTCGCGTAGTCGCTTGGATACGCCGAGCTGGTCATGAGCATCACCGGCACGGTTTGCAGCCGGGGCGTGCCTTTCACGTACGCGCAGAGCTCGTATCCCGGCAGATCCTCGCCTTCAATTTCCGCAATCAGCAGCGCGGGCGTGAACATTTCCAGCACGTGATGCGCTTCGGACGCGCTACTCAACGCGATCACTTCGTAGCCATCGGCGGTTAAGTACGCCTTCAGCGAATCGCGCAGGGCGATGTCCTTGTCCACGACAACGACGAGCGGCTTTTGCGGTATCAGCTGCGCAGCATGGGCAGGCGCTTCGACGTCGGCTTCGAGCTTTTGGCCACCGTTATCCACCAGATCCTCACCGGCCCCGGACCTCAGGACCACGGCCACGGAGTACCCGCCATCCGGCAATTGGCTGACGCGCGCAACGCGGCCCGCCTGCTCGGCCTGCACTGCCACGGGCGACTTGCTATAGGGGAACGTGACGGCTACGACCATGCCCACCTCAAACGCATCTTGCTTGGTCGCGAAAAGCACGCCGCCGCGGGAAACGTCGAGCGTCGTTGAAATTTCGTCCGGGCCGCCTTCGGTGACGTCCACGCTGCGGACGCGCACGGGCGCGGAAATCAGGGCGCGCCGGCGGCTGCGCCGATCAGCGGGGGAGGCGCCGGTGTTAGGCGCGCCATGCGCTTCGGATTGCGGTTCGCTCGATTTTGAGGCCGAGGCTGAATCGCCGGCCATATCCACAGGCATTCCTGTGGGGTGATTGCCTCCCTGACTTTGATCGGGGAGTGGAAACTCAAACGTATCGCTCATTCTGAGTGGCCTCGTCTGGTGTGCGTGCGCGTCCGAAGAGAAACAATAGCAAACCCCGCCCCGTGACTGCAGTAGAGGCAAAGTTACATTCAGGCAGTACCCGGGGTGGCGTCCGATGGCGGTACTTCCGTACCATCGAATCGCCGGTACCGTGGCATTCGCTGACTCGTGTGCGACACGCACGATCGCACGTGGCCGCGATTGCCTTGTAGGGGTGCGATACATCGCGCCCGGCCAGAGAACTTGGCGATACCTTGCCACCTCCCTTAAACTCACCGCTCGGAACGTGGCGCTCCCGGCCCATTCGGAGTTATGCCGCACCGCGCACGGTATACCGTGCCCCTACGAAGAAAAACCAAGATCTCACGGCGCGATGCCGCCTATCGATATTGCACCAGCGTAGCTCCGGCGAATCTGGAGTGCGGCGGCTTGCCGCCGCAGTATGCCGTCCCGGCAAGCCGGGACGTGCTGCATGCGTGCGCCAGGTTAGACCGCTGCGCGCCCGCTACTTATCCCACACTGACCGCATGCCGTAGGGAACCGCCCACGATAGGCCTTCGATCTCGCGGATTTTGCCGATCTCGATCTTGAACAATTGCAGCTCAATGAAACTCATCGGGCGCAGGAATTGGCGCGGCACCGCGATGTTGCCGACTCCGTTGACGGCGACGGTTTTCACATTGCCGCGATTGTCGAACATGGCGACGTTGAGCACCAATCCCTGCTCTTCGTCCACGACCAGCAATCGCCGGTCGCGCACTTTCGAAAGCGCGCTGAAGAATCCGCGGTCGATCTCCGCCGCGCAGCTCCCGCTGAAGATTCGAAACGCCGGCTGCGCCGGATCCGCGACCAGACCGTCCGCATTCCCGGTCGCCGCCATTCCGTTTTCGCGCCGCGAGCATTTGTCGTCGAACGCAACGGCAGAACCCTTTGATTGCGTGAATCCGTCGAAGTAGCTCTGCGTCGCGGCAATCAACTGCTCGCGAGGAGTTCGCGCCGAGCCGGTCACGGACTCGAGCAACGCCGCGTCCGGTGACACGAACGCCCTGGGATTCAACTCGTTGAACATGCGCGGAGTCATGATCCCCGCCGTGTTCGCGCCCAGGCCGCCGACCGGCCGCAGTTGCTCACGCGAAGTGATTACCTCCACCTCGGCGATTCTGCGGTCCTGCACTTTAATCCGCACGGCCATCACGCCGAGCAGCGTGCCCTGATACTCGCTGAAGTCGCCATAAAAGCCGGTCTCGCCATTCGCCGCGTCCGCCAGATATACGCGATACGTGCCGCGCCGCGAAAATGTCTTCCAGATGCCCTCGCCCAGCGCGACGTTCTGGCCGTTCTCTGTGTACTTCACGCCAGGCGCGAACGCGACGCCGTGGGGATTGTGCATCCCGAGCGCGTCAAAAAACTTGTCCGCGAAGCCGTAAAGGCAGTCGCGGTTGCATGGACTCGACCCGGCCGGCGCCGCCGGAGGCTGCGCGATCACGGACGATTTGCCTTCATCGGCCGCTGCGATACCAAGCGCCACGAGCGACAGCAGGAACACAGCCATCAGTCGCGCGACCACGCCACGGGAGGGTTTGAGTTCGTAGGGGCGTAGCACCGCTACGCCCGGCAAGCTTTCTTGGCGATTGGTTCGCCACTCGCGAAACCGCAAAGCTATTTCCGATATTCGCATGATGGTCTCCCGTGCCTACGGCTTCACATAAGGCGAGGTAATGTTGAACGGAACTTCGTACATGGTCATTTCGATCAGCCGTATCGTGCCGTTTTCCACGCGGTACGCCTCGTTCGACATGTTCGTGCGAGGCGTCATGAAATAGGGCGGCACCTTCCACTTGCGGCCGTCGGTCAGGTCCATCTCCGTCACCGTGCCGTCGAAATCCAGGAACGCCGACGCCAGAATCGCGCCGCGCTCGACGTCCACCACCAGGTAGCGCCGGTCGCGGCATCCCGTGGTGAAGCCGAGAAATCCCAGTGCGTACTGCTGTTTGCAGGGCATCATCGTGAAATCGCTAATGTCCGAATCGGAGTGGCCGTAATTCTGCGGACGCGGCCGGTTCGTGGTGAGCACGCCGTCCTCGGTGCGCTCGCAATCGTCGGTGAAGGCGTAGATGCCTCTGCCGTCGTTCTTGCTGATGGCCTCGTAATACATGTACGCCGCTTGTTCGAGGGCCTCGCGCGTCTGGCGCAGCTCCGGCGGGATCGGTTTCAGCCACAGCGGATTCGGTTTCCCGGCCTTTTCGTATGCCGCCGAGCCGTTGGGATCGTGCGCGAAGAATTGCTCGGCCTCGGTGATCGTGTGATTTTCGACTTTGAGGCGTGCGATCAAAATTCCAGCGACGCCGTTCTCGTACACCACCGCGATCACTCCCACGTCGCCGCGCTCCGGATCGGCGAAGAAATGCCGGTAGGTGCCGATGCTGCTCGCCGTCGCCCACAGCGCGTCGCCGATCTGCAGCGGCACGTTGTCCTGCGAGTATTTCACGTTCGCCGCCAGCGGCGCGCGCGACGGATCGTGCGCAACCATGGCTTCGAGGTATTTCGTCGTGATCGCTTCCAGGCACGCGCGATCGCAAGCTGCGCCCGCGCTCTTCGGCGAGGGCGATGAAGGCGTGGCTTGCGCCCGCAGCGGCGGAACACACGCCACAATCGCCGCCAAGACGGCCGCCGCGAACGCAACGCGCAGCGAAATTTGACCGCTCCTCGAACAGACCAGTTTTCTCAAGTTCGTACTCCTTTTGGTGAATAGCCTGCACCACTCGCCGGACAGCTCTGCAAACGCGATTCGTCGGTGAACCTGAGGTTCAAGCCCGCATCCCGACCGGCGGCCCGCTTCGGCCCAAACTCCCGATTTGGCCGCCAAAGTTGTACCACGGATTCCGCGAAGCGCGGCCTTCGGTTTTGTAGGGGTATGACATGTCATGCCCGGCAAACGACCGTGGCGCGGATCATGCCATCTAGCAAGATGCAGCGCGACCCCGGCGCACGTGGAATGCGGCGTCCAATGAGATCCGGTTTTGTAGGGGCGTAGCACCGCTACGCCCGGTGCGGGGTCATCCCGCATCAGCCATGGGCTCGACGTGACAGGCGGTTCGGTTCTGGCGAATGGCGAATTCTCGCCAAGAATGTTTGCCGGGCGTAGCGGTGCTACGCCCCTACGAAAGAAACCTCCGGCCGTGGTCTGCGCTTCTCCGATGTGACACAATCGTTTCTCGGAGAAGGGAATCGATGGCCGCAGGAAAATCGTATCGCCTATCGGTGCTGGATGTTTCGCCGGTCGCGTCGGGCTCAACCAGTTCGGACGCGCTGCGCAACACGCTCGACCTGGCGCAGCTTGCCGACAAGCTGGGCTTCACGCGCTACTGGCTGGCCGAACACCACAACACGCCGCTGATCGCCAGCTCGGCGCCAGAAATCATGATCGGGCACGTCGCCAGCGTGACCCGGCATATTCGCGTCGGCTCCGGCGGCATGATGCTGCCGAATCACACACCGCTGAAGGTGGCGGAAACGTTTCGCGTCCTCGAGGCGCTGCACCCCGGGCGCGTGGACCTCGGCATCGGCCGAGCGCCCGGCACCGACTCGCTCACCGCGCTCGCCCTTCGCCGGTCCCGCGAAGCGCTCGGCGCCGACGATTTCCCTGCGCGCCTCACCGATCTGCTCGCGTTCCTCGATCATGGTTTTCCGGCGAATCATCCGTTCGAGCGCATCCGTGCCATGCCCGACGACGTGCCCATGCCGGACGTTTGGCTGCTCGGCTCGAGCGATTATTCGGCCGAGCTTTCCGCGCAGATGGGGCTGCGTTTCGCCTTCGCGCACCACATTCAGCCGTGGCCGGCCGTGGGCGCGCTGCGCCTCTACCGCGAACATTTTCAGCCGTCCGAATATCTGCGGCAGCCCGAGGCGCTGATCGGCGTCTCCGTCGTCTGCGCGGAAACGGACGCGCGCGCCGAGGAGCTCGCGAAGCCGCTCGCGCTCACGCTACTGCGTTTCCGCTCCGGCAAAATGGGCCGCTTCCCAAGCATCGAGGAGGCCACGAATTACCCGTACTCGCCCGAGGAGCGCCAGATCGTCGAGATGAACCGCGAGCGCTCGTTCGTCGGCTCGCCCGCGAAGATCCACGAGCAGCTCACGCGCCTTGCCGACCAGGCCGGCGTGGACGAAATCATGATCACCACCATGACCCACGAACACGTCGACCGCCGCCGCTCCTACGAGCTACTCGCCGAGGCCTTCGGCATTGCCCCGGCCGTCGCGTAGCGCGCTGCGCACTTCCGGCGCTTCCTGCACCTCTGATTTCACCAGGGGGCCGCGCATGTGGAGTGCGGCGGCTTGCCGCCGCTGTAGGCCGTCCCGGCAAGCCGGGACGTGCTGCAAAAGTGAACCAATCGAAACCGCCCGAGCGCAACTCGGTGTACTCGTCCAGTAGATTAGTGACACTTTGCCTTTCTGAGATTCAGTTTTCACCGAGTGACGAATTCCAGTGGGGTGAGGTAGTTGAGAGACTGG